>LFSZ01000087.1 GCA_001512885.1 Rikenellaceae bacterium DTU001 | reverse complement strand
CCAGCTGTTATTGTGAAATTATTATCACAATCTATTGCTCCATTTTGTGTTTTAGTCTTTCCTGCAGCATTGCATTCTATATTATAAAATTTCTTATTAGCGCCATTACCTCCAGTATTTATTGTACCATCATTACTATCAAATACTACTGTGCCATTACCGGCATTAAATGTACCATTGATATTATTCCAATTTCTTCCACATTTTAGTGTAGAGTTACCTACCATTGTCAATGTGCCATTATTAGTAATGTCATTTTGTACAATAATAATAGCATTATCTAGTTTACAATCGCTTTCATTATTTAGATTTCCATTGACAACTAGATAAGTATTAGGGGTGATAAAACAATATGTTTTATTTATAAGATAAAGTTGAGAGGTGGAATTAAAACTGATCCACATCATTAATATAAATAAAATTAATTTTTTCATAACAAAAATATTTTATATATTACAAATTTACAAAATATATTTATATTTTTATAAATAATTTTTTATTTTTAAACTAAATATTTATGTAAAATTACAAAAATATTTTAATTTTATTTATAATATTTTTAAAATATAAGTCTACTACGAAAATTCAAAAAAACTATATATCACTACATTACCATTATTCTTTTAAATATATCTGATATTTATTTGATAAAAAACATAAACTTTTTATAATTTTTTATGTGAGCCGAAAAAAATTATTATTTTAGCATAAAAATTCATTATGCGTTCATTAGTTAGTTTTTTTATTATTATTTCAATGAGTATATCTATTTTTGCTCAGAAACAAACCAAACAAATAACCTTAGAGAATATATGGATAAGTAATACATTCTACCCAGAAATGATGGGAGATTATCAGATGTATCCTAATAAAGATGCATATACTATAATCCAAAATAATGCTATCGTATTATATGATTTAAAAACTGATAAAATCATTAAAGAATTGCTACCAAATTCTGTTACTAATAAAGCTGGTATCTTTATAGAAGACTATTCGATCTCTCCAAATGCTAATTTTATTCTAATTTTTACTAATACTAAACAAATTTACAGACATAGCACAGAGAGCGATGTCTATCTTTATAATGTGAAAACTAAAATGCTATATCGTCTGCCAGGTAATCAAAATATTCGTTTAGCTGAGATTTCTCCTGATGAGCAAAATGTTGCTATTGTGAAAGATAACAATTTATATATTTACAATATTTCTACTAATACTGAAAAAGCTATCACTACAGATGGTAAACGTAATTATATTATTTATGGTACTACTGATTGGGTTAATGAAGAAGAGTTTTCTTTTATTAAAGCTTTTCAATGGTCTCACGATGGTAAACATTTAGCCTATTACAGATTTGATGAATCAAATGTAAAAGAATTTTCCCTTAAATACTATAATAATGATGTTTATCCTGAAGAATATAAATACAAATATCCTAAAGCTGGTGAGGATAATGCCATTATAGATTTATTCATTTATGATATAGATGATAGCAATATTACTAAATTAAATTTAGGAGAAGATAGAGACATTTATATACCTAGAATTAAGTGGTTAAAAAATAAAAATACATTAGCAGTAATGCGACTTAATCGTCTACAGAATAATTTAGATATTTTATTATATTCTCCTCAAAATGCTAATGGTAATAAAGTGTATAATGAGCAAAACAAAGCTTATATTGAAATAACAGATAATTGGGTGATGACTAATGATGGTGGATGGTTTTATACTTCTGAAAAGAATGGATATAATCATATTTATTACTTTAATCCTTCTAATAATGTAGATAAACAAATTACTAATGGATCGTGGGATGTAAAAGATATTCTAGGAGTTGATGAAAAAAATATGAATATTTATTATACTTCATATGAGGATGGGCCTATGAATATAATGTGTTATGTTATAAATTTCCCAAATGGGAATAAAAATAAAATTCTCTCAGACCTTGGTACTCATAATCCCGTATTTTCAGCTACTTATAGATATTTGATAGATGAATATTCAGATATTAATACCCCACCACAATATTTTGTTTATGATGTAGCTAATAATAAAGTGATAAAACAAATAATAACTAATGAAAAATTAAAAAATACTATGGTTGAATATGGTTTTGTGCCTGCAGAATTTTTTCAATTTACGACTAAAGATAATATTACTCTAAATGGATGGATGATAAAACCAAAAATAGAACCTGGGAAACGTTATCCTGTATTAATGTATGTATATGGTGGACCTGGTATTAATACAGTTAATAATAGTTGGGGATATTTTGATTTTGTTTGGTTTCAAATGTTAGCACAGAATGGATATATCATCGTTAGTGTTGATAATCGTGGCACTGGTGGACGTGGTGAAGATTTTAAAAAATGCACTTATTTAAATCTTGGTAAATTCGAAAGTGACGATCAAATAGAAGCTAATAAATATTTGAGAACATTACCTTTTGTGGATTCTACTAGAATAGGATCTTTTGGATGGAGTTATGGTGGCTTTATGACAGCTCTAGCGATGACTAAAGGAGCAGATTATTTCAAAGCTGGCATCAGCGTAGCTCCAGTAACNNAATTGGAAATTTTATGATAATATTTATACTGAAAGATTTATGCGAAAACCAATTGAAAATCCAGATGGTTACGAAAAAAATTCACCAATTTTTTATGCTAAAAAATTGAAAGGTAATTTTCTACTAATTCATGGCGATGCTGATGACAACGTGCATGTACAAAACACAATGGAGCTCGTGAATGCTTTAGTGAAAAACAATAAACAATTTGATTTATTTATATATCCAAATAAAAATCATGGTATCTACGGTGGGTATACTCGCTATCATTTATATAAGAAGATGACTGACTTTTTATATGATAATTTGTAAAGATTTTTTTTTAGATCTTCAAACAATGCCCCACAACTGACAACTTACGTTTTGCTAAGTTTCTATACTTTTCATCATCGCCTTGTCTATCATCCTACTCATCTTCGCCTATTCTCTTCATTTTCAGATAATTAATATACGACCAAGCTAAGTCGTGTTTATAAATATCATAACTTTGCTCAGCTAAAGAAATTGCTATTTCTGGTTCACCTAATAGCTCGTATACTACTGCCAAATTATAAATAGCTTTAGCCTTTAGTATTTTATCATTATCTATCTCTATATATTTTTCATAGATTTCTTTTGCTTTTTTAAATTCTTTTTCCTTTAAATATTTATAAGCGATTTTGAAATCTTTATTAGTGTTTACATAAATATTTCTAATAGTACTCATTTGTGGAGGGAAAAGCTGATTAATAATATTACGAGCAAAAGCATTACCCCAGTTTATTGTAAAATTTTGTGTTCTAGAGATATTAACAAAAGCTTCTGCTTTAGTATTGCCACTTGCATGATATATAGGTTCATGACTAAAATCAAAAACTTGAATCAATCCATTATTATCATAAACTCTTAGAATAGCTCTAAATACGGCTTTGCGAGAAGCCAGATATATTGTAGCACCACCATAGTCTATAGAGCTTTCTTGTCTAGTTTCTTGTATATTTTCATCGAAATACACATTGAAATAATCCATACTTATTAGCAAGCAAGCATTATTAGTTTGTAATATATTTTTAATAGTATAGATATCCAAAGTATCATCAGTTTTATTTAAATTGGCAAGTGGCAAATCTATATATTGAGCCAGAAAGCCCATTTTTTTTAATGTATCTAAAAGAAAATTGGCAGTAGCAATAGATCCTTGACGATCTAACCCTCTAAAAAGATAATCTAATGATTGTGAGTCGTCTAGATTTTTATCTTTAGTTATCCTATTAGCAATAAGTATTTTAGAATTTTCACACTTATATATTAAATCTATTTCAGATGCAGTTTGCCACTTATAATATTTGACTTCTGAGCAGCAAACCATTAATAATGAAATAAATAAAACAAAAAATACAGACTTAAATTTCATTATCATTAAAAATTTAAAAAAATAAAAACAAAATATCAAACAAAGATAAGTGAAATTTTTTTAAATTATAAAATATACTTAGTAAATTTGCTAAAAAATATGTTATATTCAATGACAGGTTATGGCAATGCTAAACTTAGCTTATCAAACAATCCTTATGAAATCAATATATTAAGTTTAAACTCTAGAAATATTGATATAAATGTCCGCACGCCTCAAATATTAAAAAATTTAGAAATAGAAATACGTAAATTATTAACTGAAAAATTGATAAGAGGCAAAATAGAATGTATCATTAGCTATGATAAAGCAGCAGGCAATCCAATACCTATACTTAATGAATCAGTTTTATGTAATTATATGGAGCAAATAAATAGTTTCACTTTAAAATATAAAATATCTGAGCTCGAAAATCCACTCGCTACACTTTTAAAGTTGCCAGGTGTTTTTGAATTAGAAAAAGATAAATTGACAGAGGAAGAATTACAACTATTTTTTAATAGTCTAACTGAAGCCATTGATCAAGTGATAGATTTCAGAAAACAAGAAGGTGAAAAAACCAAAAATGATATAGAAGCAAAAATATCAAGTATAGGTAAATTAGTAAATGAAATAGAAAATTTAAAAGATGAAAGAGATAATAATGTAAGAACTCAATTATATGAACTAATAAAGCAATTACCAAATGATATAGAATTAGATCGTAATAGATGGGAACAAGAAATTTTATATTATTTGGATAGGTTAGATATAAATGAGGAACTGCAAAGACTGAAAGCTCATATCGAATATTTCAAAAATGAATTACATGATGAAAAAAATATCACCAAAGGCAAAAAATTAAATTTTATTTCTCAGGAAATTTTACGAGAGACTAATACTCTAGGAAACAAAAGTAATTATTTGCCCATACAGCAAAAAGTAGTGAATATAAAAGATGATTTAGAAAAAATAAAAGAACAGCTAAATAATGTTTTATGAGTGATAAATATGTGATAGTATCCGCACCAAGCGGTTCTGGCAAAACTACAATCATACATGCACTAATAGCTAAAGGCCTACCTTTAGCTTTTTCGGTATCAGCTACTAGTCGCCAACCAAGAATAAATGAAATAAATGGAGAAGATTATTATTTTTTATCTTTAAAAGAATTTAAAAACAAAATTGCAAATAATGAGTTTGTAGAATACGAAGAAGTATATCCAGGTGTTTACTATGGCACATTGAAAAATGAATTGGAAAAAATAAAATCAGAAGGGAAGGTGCCAATATTCGACGTAGATGTAAAGGGCGGTATGAGACTAAAAAATATCTTTTGTGATAATGCTTTATCACTATTTATCAAGCCTCCTAGCATCGAAGATTTAGAAAAAAGATTAAGAAATCGCAATACTGAAGATGAAGAGATATTAAAAAAAAGATTAAAACGGGCTAATTATGAGCTATCCATGGAACCACATTTTGATTACGTTATTATAAACGATGACTTAAATAGAGCAATAGAAGAGGCATACAAGATTATAAAAGATTTTTTAGATAAAAATTAAAGAATCTATTTCTAAAACAAGCTAATTGAAAACTTGAATAGTTTTATCATTTTTTTTAATTTATATATTTTTTTCTAGGATAATAATGAGTGTGAAGCAATTCATGAGCTTTGTGACTATTAGGTTGTCCTAAGTATTCCTCGTATATCTGCATTATTTCAGGATTTTCATGCGATTTACGGAAAAGTAAGTTTTTATCTTCCTCATAAATACCTTGAGCACGCATTTGTCTTACCTCCCAAGAGACAGGGTAAGGTTGGCCACCACCACCGAGGCAACCACCAGGACAAGCCATCACTTCTACGAAATGATAATGTAATTCTCCATTCCTAATAGCTCTAACCAATTTATTAGCATTTACTAACTCATGAGCTACGGCAACTTTTAGTTCTACACCTTCTAGAAATGACCATTCGGGCTTAGTACCTTCTATTTTGATACTAGCTTCTCTAATACCATCAAATCCACGTACTGGGGTAATGTCTAAATTTTTAAAAGGTACTTCTCGTCCTGTAACAATTTCATAAGCTGTACGAAGTGCAGCTTCCATTACCCCACCTGTAGCACCAAAAATTACAGCAGCGCCAGTAGACTCACCCATCAACGGATCGTAGTCAGTTTCAGGTAAGCTCATAAAATCTATTCCAGCTTGTTTAATCATAGTAGCTAGCTCACGAGTAGTAAGTACATAATCTACATCTTGATAACTACTGCTACGCATTTCAGGGCGTTGGGCTTCATATTTTTTAGCAGTACAAGGCATAATAGACACTACAATAATGTCTTTAGCACTTAAGCCTTTTTTTTGTGCATAATAAGTCTTAGCTACAGCCCCAAACATTTGCTGTGGTGATTTGCAAGTAGATAGATGACCAAGCATATCAGGGTATAAATGCTCCATAAACTTAATCCAACCAGGAGAGCAGCTAGTAAACATAGGAATTTTAACATCTGGATCCTTATCTACTAAGGCTCTTTTTAGTCTCGTTAAAAGTTCAGTGCCTTCTTCTAAAATGGTTAAGTCCGCTGCAAAATCTGTATCTAAAACAGAATCAAAACCTAAACGTTTAAGAGCAGTTACCATTTTACCAGTAACTCTAGTACCATAAGAGAACCCTAATTCTTCGCCTATAGCCACACGTACTGCTGGGGCAGTTTGTACTATTACATGTTTAGTATGATCATTAATTGCATCCCATACTTCTTCAATATAATTACGTTCAGTCAAAGCTCCAGTAGGACAATGTAACACACATTGCCCACAATTAGTACATACTACCTCATTTAATGGGTAATCAAAAAAAGTCCCTATATGTTGCTGAGGTCCTTTACCTATCACTGCTAATGCACTAACATATTGTAGTTCCTCACAAGTGCGTACGCAACGCTGACAATGAATACATTTAGAGATATCTTTTTTAATAGCTGGAGAACTAATATCTGCAATCATATCTTCGGGATTTAAAAGATCTAATAATATTCTATCAAAGATATGGTACTCAGCGGCTAAATCTTGTAATTCACATTTTCCATTTCTGGAGCAACTAGTACAATCTGCATTATGTTCAGAAAGTAATAATTCTATAACATGCTTACGAGATTGCCTGACTACTTGGCTATTTGTATATATTTCCATACCCTCTGCTACAGGAGTAGCACAGGCTGCTTGCAAGTATTTAGCACCTTTCACTTCTACTACGCAAACTCTACAATTGCCAGAGACACTCAAATCTGGATGATCGCATAGCGTAGGAATTTTGATATTTAACTGTTTAGCAGCATCTAAAATAGATGTACCTTCTTCTACAGATATTGGAATGTCATTTATTTTAATATTTATTAATGCTTTTGCCATAATTATTATTTTTTTTAATTTAAAATATTATTTCTTCTTTAAAATTCTCTACAATAGAAACAAATGGATTTGCTATTGATTGGCCTAATCCACATTTAGAAGCTACTTTCATAGTTTTAGAGAGTTTTATTAATTCATCTAGATAGCTTACTGGTTTTTCGCGTCTTTTAATAGCTTCTATACCTTTTAATAATTGTTGTAAGCCAGCTCTACAAGGTGTACATTGAGCACAGCTTTCTTCTACGAAGAAATCCAGATAATTATGTAAAACATTATACATAGATCTAGAACTATTAAATAACATAACAGAGCCCCCGGTAGGTATGCCTTCGAAACCTATTATAGTACTTTCGAAATTTTTTCTTGGTACACAAAAACCAGAAGCACCGCCTATTTGTACAGCTTTAGTATCGCCATCGCCAAATTCTCTTACAAAATCAGATACTTTCATGCCAAGCTCTAATTCATAAATACCTGGAATAGGGGTATCGCCAGATATAGAAAATACTTTAGAACCACGAGAATCTTTAGTGCCTAATTTTCGAAATTCTTCTACCCCTATATATTCTATCATAGTAACATAAACTAAAGTTTCTACATTATTTATAACTGTAGGTTTATAATTATAACCTGATTTAGTAGGATAAGGTGGTTTATTTCTAGGTTCACCTCGTTTACCTTCCATACTTTCGAATAAGGCACTTTCTTCGCCACAAATATACGCACCACTACCCGAACGCAAGAATAATGTGATATCAATACCTCTATTTTTTAAGTCATTATTAAAATTTTCCATTTTAGGTACTAAATCTTTTTTTAGATAATTATATTCGCCTCTTAGGTACATATAAGCTTCTTTAGCACCCACGCAATATGAAGCTATAGTCATACCGATAAAGATTTTTTCGGGAACCATTTCAATGATTTGACGATCTTTGAAAGTACCAGGCTCACCTTCATCAGCATTACAAATCACATATTTCACATCGCTATCTTCGTTTTTAGTAAATTTCCATTTCAATCCCGTTGGAAAACCTGCACCCCCACGTCCTTTTAGTCCACTATCAATTATTTCATTTATTATATCATCTTGTGATTTCTGCAAAGCTTTATCCAATATATGTAACGGATCGTCTACTTTGCTAAAAATAAGATCTACTTTTTTTAAATTACTTGTATCCATACTAATTTCAATTTTTTGATTTTTCTCTATATTGTTGTATGATTTCAATAGTTTTTTCAGGTGTTAGACTGTGATATACCTCATCATTTATTAGCATCACTGGTCCTTTATGACACCAACCCATACAATTAGCAGTTAGAAGTGTAAATTGCCTATCAATAGTAGTCTCACCTACTTTAATATTCAAAATTTTTTCTAAAGTACTTATTATCTCATCTTTACCAGACATATAGCAACTAATAGTTCTGCAAACTCTAATTACATTTTTACCTCTAGGGACTGTATCAAGAAAAGTATAAAAAGTAGCTGTACCATAAACATCTGCAGCAGATAAATCTAGCTCTTCGGCCACTAAAGCTATATCTAATGGTTCTAAATATTGCTTATCTGCAACTATATCTTGCAAGATAGGCATCAAAGCATTACGACTTTTGCCATGCTTTGCTACTGATTTTTTGATTAATTCTTTTGACTCTTCCATAATATTCTTTTGTTTTATTGTTAATTAATTAACAATGCAAAGTTATATATAATTTTTTATATATAAACAATAAAATAAAACAAATCTATATGTAAATTTTGAAATTAATGTAGATTACAATTTTTTATTACCTATTTTATCTACATTACCTAATTTATAGAAAACCTTGTAAATTAAATATCCTTGTGTATTAAAATATTTTTCCCACCCATTTCGCTCACCTGCAATGTCGTAGCTTTCTATTAATTGTAGTTCTTTATTATCATAATATCTATAATGCTTATTTATTGGCTTACCATCAAAATATTTACCATTATAAAGTTTTTGTTTATTTTTAATATTTCTTATTTCATATTTTCCATTTAAAATATCATTAGAAAATTCTACTTCGTATAATAAATCATTAACTCTATAAATCCACTTACCCATTCTCTCATCACCAATCATTTTTCCTTTTGATATCACATTTCCCTCAATATCATATTCTACATATTCACCTTCTGCTACACCGTCTTGGTAATATATCTTTCGTTTTACATTACCATTATAAAAGTAAAAAATATATTCACCATCTAATTTTCCATTAAAATAATTCATTACTTCAATAATATTTCCTAAAGTATCATAAACTATCCATTCTCCAGATTTTTTTCCATCTCGATAATAACCAGTTTCTAAAACTTTACCATTTTCATAAAAAAAATACCATTTTCCTTGATACTTACCTTTTTCATCTATTATACCTGTACCTTCTAGAATGCCATCCTTGAAAATATATGAAGCTATTATTGTACCATCATTATCATAATCTCGCCTCACTCCATCAGGTACTCCATTATAATAGCTGCCGATAGATTTTATTTTGCCATCAGGATAATAATCCCTTTTGATTTCATGTATTTTCACATCTGAGGTTACTATCACAGAATCAGCTTGATATCTTTTAATACTTATTAATTTATCAGTCTTTAGATCGTAGGTTTTCGAAATACCATATTTCAATCCATTATTATAATGTACTTCGTGTTTTAATTTTTTAGTACTATCTACCTCTATCCATTTGCCAGTTTTTTTACCATTATCATCATACCTATTAATAGATTCGCGACTCAATAAAAATCCATTTTTATAAGTATAAATAGTAATTATACGATTGTCGGTAGTATCATATTCATAACCAATACCATCAGGTACACCATTATTATATGGTATAGTTCGCATCAATTTATTAGAATTAGTAAATGTAAAACAAGTATCTTCTAATTTATTATTAACATATTTACATTTGATAAAATATTTATCATAATATCTATACCAATCTCCATGCAATAATCCCATATTATAATTAATAACTTGAGAAATTTTACCATCCTCATTATAATATTTCCAAGTGCTATCTAGTAAACCATTTACAAATTTGCCTTCTGATCTAATATTACCATTAATATGATAATTAATCCAATATCCATGCGGTACATTATCTTTCATGTATCCTATACTACTTATTTGATCTTTATTATAATAATTAATTAGTTTTTTAATAGAATCTTGTGAAAATAAAATATTAACAAATAAAAAGGTATAAATTAAAAATGCTGTATATTTCATCGAAAATCAATTATTATTTCCAAAATTATGAAATTTTTTATTAAATGAAACCTAATACTTTTTTATTAATTTTGTTAAAAAAAAACTAATTCGGTCCATATCTGATATAGACAAATAAATATATTATGAAAATACATTTTATATTAATTTCATTACTATCTTTTTTGCTAATTTGCTGTGCCACAGTGGAGATGCCAAGTGGCGGTCCTATAGACAAAACACCTCCAAAATTAATTACAGTAACCCCCCGAGATTCTTCTATTCATTTTTCTTATGATAAAATAATATTTATATTCGATGAATTCATAAAACCTGTAACCAAAAACAAGGTCAATATAAATCCATACCTATCTTTGGATAAATATGAAATAGCTACACAAGGCAAAAAAGTTATAATTACATTTGATGATACATTATCTAGCAATACTACCTACACTATAACTTTTAACGAAGCAATAATAGACATCACCGAAGGCAATATTTTGAAGCGTTTGACTTATAGTTTTTCTACTGGTGATTTCATAGATACATGCACATTATCCGGCAAAGCTATATTATCCGAATCTGATCTACCCATGAGTAAAGGTGTAGTAATATTAAATGATAGAGCTGATTTTAACTGGGATTCACCACCTCTTTATTTAGATTATTGCTTAGATGGTATTTTTTTATTTACTAATTTACCTACTGATAGTTTTTATTTATATACATTAGAAGATTTGAATAATAATTTGATGTATGAGATTAATAAGGAGCATGTCGGTTTTTATGAAAATATAATTAATTTATCAAGAGATAATAATTATTCAGTTATAGAAGTTTTGAATTTCATAGAATTTCCTAAAAATAAACGAATCATAAGCAATCCCAGGTATAATTTGAATAATACATTGATTATTTTTAATCAGCCACTCAATAGTCCTTTGGTTACCATCATCCCTGATACATTAAATATTCTGTCATATTGGAATGAAAATAAAGATACGCTTTCGATTTTTTACCCGATTACCAGCTGGGACACAACTAAAATAACTATTAAAGATTTCGGATTAGATACTACAATAAATATTTTGACTAGTCTAAAAGGAACACAAAAAACATCTAAGGATACAGTTTTGAAACTAAGCCTCATAAGTTATGATTCACAATTACTGCCATCCGATTCCTGCATTATCAAAGGTTCTTTACCCTTTAAATGGATTAATACAGATTCTATAATTTTAATAAAAAATGAAAAAGATACAATGCCATTATCATTAAATGAAAATTATGCTTTGTATCATACTATCATAGATAAACTACCAAATGGTGAATATGAATTGATAATAAAAAATAATGCAGCATATTCCATAGCTGGTACAACTAATAAAGAAGAAAAAATTAGATTTTCAAAGTTATCTACACGAGAAGTTTCTATGTTAGAAATAAAATTTTCAAATGCACTCAAGTGGGATGGTATTATAAAACTAAATGGTAAATATTTTAAAAGAAGCTATCTAGTACCAATAGGGACTAGTGAATTCATTATAAATGAATTATTACCAGACAATTATGAACTTATGATAGTAAAAGATGATAATAATAATGGCAAATATGATACAGGTAACTTCGAAAAGCGTATCTTGCCTGAACGAGTATATCGATTTCCCAAAAAAGTAGAAATTATCAAAAATTGGGATCAATCGATTATATGGGATTTATAGAGCAATAAGGATATATACCTATATATTATTGCTACTACATTTCTCATCTTTTTTTTCTCTCTCAGCTATTCCTACTTTACTTTCTATAATATTTTTAATAAATATAATTAGAGATATTCTAATTAATATATTTATAAAGAATCATCTTACAAAGTTTTATTTAATTGTATTGTGATTTTAGTACCATTATTTGTAGATGATGATACTAATATTTTTCCTTTATGATATTCTTCAACTATTCTTTTAGCCAGAGCCAATCCGAGTCCCCACCCATGTTCTTTAGTAGAAAAACCTGGTTTGAATATATACTTCTGTATTTTCGAAGATATACCTTTGCCAGTATCTGAGATATCTATAAATGCATATTTTTCATTTACCGAAAGCTTTATCTCTACTACTTGTTTTTCTTTTTCTATATCTATAGAATCAATGGCATTTTTTACAATATTTTCTATTGCCCATGACAGTAATTCAGCATTTACTGGCAAAACAACATCTTCTTGCGGCTCTATATATAGTTTTAAATCTATCTTTTTCTGTGGTATTCTATGCAAAAAATATTGATGTATCTCCATTAAAAGCTCTATTATTGATACCTCAGTAAAATTAGGTTGAGATCCAATAATATTAAATCTATCACTTACGCGTTGAAGTCGATTAAGATCTTTACGCATCTCACTTATAGTTTCTGATGGTCCATACTCAGCTTCTAAAATTTCTACCCAAGCAAATAATGACGACAAAGGGGTCCCCATTTGATGAGCAGTTTCCTTAGCCATACCTACCCAGATAGAATCTCGCTCTGAAAGATATAAAGCTCTTGAAAAAAATATAACAATTAATACAAAAACCAAAATAATAGCTAATTGTAACAAGATAAACCATCTCATTTTACTAATTACTTGTGATGTTTTATAAAAGATTAATTGTTTCTCTCCATTTGGCAGCTGAATAGTTATAGGTTTGTTTTCAGACTCCATAGAGTTGATCAGCTTTTTCATATATGCATTATCAGTGAGAGCACAAGTATCTATATTGCCACAAGCATAAATTTTTGTTCGGGTAGTATCAGTAACTATTACAGGTATGTTAATATTATTTTCTACAATATCATCTAAAAATTTTTCGACTATATCATTTATGATATAATGAAATTTTTCTATCAATCGAGAATCTGCATAATATAAGTAATGTTTGGTTTTTCCTAAATCTATTTCTATAGGAGGGTAAATAAAAAATTTACTTGCATTTTCTTTGCTAAGATACTTTAAAGTATCATAGGGGGGATTTACATTTTTACTGGCTAATATTCTATTATTCTCGTTTACCATCAAAATGGGTATAGAGTTATTAGAGCTTATGATATCAGCATAAAAAGATAAATCATCACCACTTGCCGCTTTTATTATACGTTTAGTAGCCTCTGCCCATATATTCATTTTTTGACGCTCTTCGATTTCTAACATTGTCAAAAAATCTTGTGTTTCTTTTAATAGATTTGCTCTTTTTTGAATTGTTTTAGCCCATAATTCTATATTCTTTTGCTCAGATATAGCTATTTGCTTCATTATAGAGTTCATATATCCCAGACTGCCTATTACTATAACAAAAGCAAAAAAAATCAATATATATTTTACCCACCTATCTTTATTGATTTTATTCATCAATTTTTTTATTTCAGTTTTAACAATATAAATGATTTAATAATATTATCAAATTACTTATAAAAAGATAATTTATTCAATACTTTGAGATAATCTAGTATTTATTTCGTTCATAAATTCCTTTATTTTTGGCTTTAGCATTAATCCCATTACATAGGGAATGTCTATATTTATTGTTAGCCATAGAGTATTAGCTATCGGATCACTATTAAATAATATGATGATTTCGTTTAAATTTTTCATATTATTAATATTTAGTTTATAAGTAACCTTATTAGATGCAGTATCTATTAGACTTACATAAATCGAGCCTTGATCAGTATCTAACGTTATTTGATTACCTTCGATATTGATATTATTGATATTACTCGACAAATCATTATCGTCTATCTCTTCCCTGTGAGACTCTATTAGTCTCGAGAGACTATTAATATCAGAAAGATAATTCATGATAATAGAAACAGGATAGGGCGGTTTAATTATTTCACTATTTATTTCCATTTTTTATATTTTTTTTAAAAAAATTTAGCTATAATGTATATGCATTGCAGTGTATCTATAAGATTTCATCCACCTCCAAAAAATTAATATCAAAATCTTTTAATTTTTCTAATATAGGATCATAAATATCAGGATCTGTAGGTAACAAGACACCAGATTTATCGATTTTACCTTCTATAAATAGCTCTACTGCAATAGCGAGAGGTAGGCCAACCGTAGTAGCCATAGCTGTATTTTTAATATCTTTACCTATGTATTGAAATGAGGATTTTTTTACGTGCTTTTTATTATTTAGATGATATATAACCTTGTGCTGCATCACTACTAAATCTTTATCATTATCACCAAATTTCCATTTTTCTTCTAATAAATGTTGTAATGCTTGAGCAGGCGTAGCCTTTTGTAGTCCTACAAGTTTATCAGTAAAGATATCTAACCATTCAAATTTATGAAATTCAGGACTATTTTTTTCTATACCTACATAATAGCAAAAGATATCTTCTAATGTTTTTTCAGGAATATTAGGAAGGTAAGAAGCTATTAGTTCTCTCCAAGTCATTTTATCAATATTTTCTATTTCATAACTATCGTCAGTGATACCGAGCTGCACAAATCCATCCCATGCTTTGCAATACCCTGGCCGCCTAATAGTGCCTCTCAGCATAGATTTTACATTATCTAATCCATATACAAATCTATATTTTAATGAATCTCTATTAGGATATACTTCGAAATCACCTAAACCTGAAATATTAATTGGTTTGGTCCATTGAAAAATTCGATGATATGGAATGTATTTGTATTGACCATTTTCTAAAAATTTTGCTGGCTCCATACCTGCCAAAACCACATTACGTGGATTCCAAGTGAATTTATAATTCCAAGGATTATCATCACTTTCTGGGGCTACTAAGCCACCCGTAGAACTTTCGAACTCTAATATTTCACCATCTTTATCTTTGATATCATTTATTATTTTCATAGCAGACATATGATCTAATCCAGGGTCTAGTCCACATTCATTGAGAAATAATAATTTTTTTGATTTCACTTCGTTATCTAAAGCTTTCATTTCAGGCGAAATATATGAAGCTGTGAATAAATGCTTTGACAGAGCTAAACAATCTTTGGCAATAAGAATATGATACTTAGCTGGCACCATAGATACTATGATATCAAAATTTTTTATACATTCATATCTAGCTTGATCATCTGTAACATCTAATTTTATTTTTGGTATATCTAAATATTCTAATAATTCTAAATTTTGCTCAGCAACAGTAATATTCCAATTTTTTTCTTTTGCTTGTTTTGATAGATAATCTATTAATACCTTAGCTGAAAAACCAGCTCCTATTACTAATATTGACTTCATAATTATTGTTTTTTTTGATTATTATTAATAAATTGTTTCATATATTCATAATCGGGAGTAAACTTTCCTTTATACAATATAGTGCCCCTTTTGAGAGGTAATGGAATTTCTAATTTATTAAAATTTTTCTTCCAATTTGCTTTTAATAAAGCTTCTATATATGGCAAGAGTATACTCGAAAAATATGTACTAGCATCCATTGGAAGCTCTGTAGGCAAGATATCTACTGCTAGCACTGGTAAACCTTCTGAATATAGATCTATGATATAATCACGAGTAGCGGGATTGTAAATTAATACAGGATTTTCTACTTCTGTAGAAGTTTTTGTGATCTCTACTCCACCATTAATATCGCATGATATGTCGCCAATGCCTAATAATCTAAAATCAGGTTTACCCCAATTATCAATTATATATTTCTCTTCTACTACTCGAGGATATTTTTGATCCCAATAAGAAGCATGAATTAACACATTCAAATATGGCAAATATTGATAAAAAATACTTTCATAATTTTCGGGATGTAAATAATAATCATTGAGGTCAAATTTACCACCATCCCTTCTTTTTACCATATCTTTTTCTTTAAAAACAACTTTGTAAATATGATGTGGTGATGGAGGTATATCAGAAAATCTCTTAAGATCCTCAGGTAAGATTTCTTTTACAGGTAAAAAATGTAAAATTTCTTGTACACCTTTACTTACATTGCCATAACCAGTAATACCTATGATAAATGGAATCAAACTTTCAGGCAAACCATTTTTTAAAATATCAAAACCAATTTCTGACATAGAAGCTATGATATTATCAAGATTAGAATATTCAAATGCTCTTTTTAGCTTATCAAAAGGATTGGCAATACCTTTATAAACCAATCTTTTACCTACCATCCACAATGTATCTACCAAGCCAGCATTACCTGCATAATTGCCAAAAAAAATCAATCTTTTACCGAAATCATCTACTATTTTTTCGTAATCTATGAGGGTGGCCCTTTGTTTGATCAGTTGTTTTAGCATAGGAATATTATGTTTTTGTCCTTTTATAGTATGAGAAAAGAAAAGGTATACCTTATCAGCGTATATTTCCTCTTCAGGTATTTCTTTTATACCTATTATAATATCGGCTTGTTCTAAAGAATTTACAATTTTTGCACCAGCTTTTTCATATTCTTCATCGGTAAAAATTCTTTTATTTGAACTTTGTACTAAAACTTTAAAGCCTTGCTTTACTAGTTTATTAACATGTTCTGGGATCACAGCTACTCGTTTTTCACTTGGATACTTGGTTTCAGCTCTTATTCCTAAAATCATAATTCTATATTTTATGACAAATATATGAAAAATAATTATATTATTAATATATTTTGTAATATTCTTTATCTGAATAGTCTTATAATATCATTTAAATTAGCATAAATAACTAAAGCTAATAAAAACATCAATCCAATAAATTGAGCACCAATAAGAAATTTTTCGGAAGGTTTGCGTCCTGTGATCATTTCTACTAAAACAAAAAGAATATGTCCACCATCTAATCCAGGTATAGGAATAATATTAAGGACTGCAAGCATAATAGATAAAAAAGCTGTTAGATTCCAAAAAGCTAACCAATTCCACTGCCCTGGAAAAATTTTTCCCATGGTTATAAAGCCTCCTAATCCTTCATAGCCTTTTACTTCTTTAGAAAAAATCAGACCTAGTTGCTTTACATAAGAATTAATAATCTCCCAGGTCCTATTGAAACCTCTAGGTATGGATTGCCAAAAAGTATATTTATACGAATAAATTTCAAAAAATTGTGATAAGTCTGCTACCGGCATCACCCCAATGATACCTGTCGATGGTACGGCCACATTTAGAGTGATAGTGTCGTTATTCCTTACGACCCATAAATCAACTTCTTGATCTTTGTAGTTTTGCAATAATGCTTTTATATCTGTGAAATAAGGTGTTATAGTATCTTGTATGCCTATTATTTTGTCTCCTTTTTGCAATCCAGCTAAAGCTGCGGCACTATTTTCTACAACAGAATCAATAATAAATGGAAAACGAGGGAAAAAAAATTGAATAGGCTCATCCTGTTTGATTAGTTTATTTAAAAAATCTGATGGTACAGGTATATACACAAGGCTATCACCACGCTGTACTATGATAGTATTACCTTTTTCTAGTAATAAAGTAGGTATTATCTCAGTAAATGAATTGACAGGATGATCGTCTATGGCAACAACTAAATCACCATTACGAAGTCCTATAGCTTGAAAAGTACTATCTACTGCTAATCCATATTTCAAAGATGAATTAGGTAAATATTGCTCCCCAATATTCCATAAAATAAAAATATTAATAACTATTGCTAATAAAACATTCATCAATACCCCGCCAAACAAAATTAAAAAACGTTGCCAAGCCTTCTTACTCCTAAATTCCCATGGTTGAGGTTCATTTTTCAGATGGTCGGTATCCATGCTCTCATCTACCATGCCAGCTATTTTAGTATATCCTCCTAAAGGTATCCATCCTATACCATATTCTGTTCCTTTATAATTAAATTTTAATAAACTAAATTTATAATCAAAAAAAATATAAAATTTTTCAACTTTGACTTTAAAAATTTTAGCAAATAAAAAATGACCAAATTCATGAACTAAAATTAAAATACTAAGAGCAAAAAGTAATTGCAAAATTTTTATAATGACTGTCATAAATTATTATATTTGATTTATAATTTCACAAGATATTTTTCGTGCCCTCTGATCTACACTTATTAAATGTTCGACGTTTTCAACAGAAGTCGGAGTGAATTTTTCTAAAGTTTTTTCTATCACTGTATACATTTGAGTAAATTTGATTTCTTTATTTAGAAAGGCGTAAACAGCTATTTCATTAGCTGCATTTAATACACAGGGCATTATACCACCAATATTTAAAATATCATAGGCTAACTGCAGATGAGGGAAATGTTTGATATCAGGATTATCAAATGATAGAGAGTGTAGCTCAACGAAATCAGGAGTATCGAAATTAGTTGGTAGGCGATAAGGGTATGTAAGAGCATAAAGAATAGGTATTCGCATATCGGGAATACTCAATTGTGCTTTAATAGATCCATCTATAAATTGTACCATAGAATGAATAATAGACTCGGGATGAATCAAAACCTTAATATTAGAAGGTGCAATACCAAAAAGCCAATGAGCTTCGATAACTTCAAACCCTTTATTCATCAGAGTAGATGAATCAATGGTAATTTTATTACCCATTTGCCATCGTGGATGCCTTAGAGCTTCATCAATAGTGATATTATCAAAATCTTCAAATTTTAGATTTTTAAATGGTCCACCAGAGGCTGTTAATATTAATTGACTAACAGTATTTAACGCTTCTCCTTGTAGACATTGAAATATAGCTGAATGTTCACTGTCGATAGGTATTAGAAATGCTTTGCCTTGCTTCACTTCATTTATGACCAATTCACCTGCAACTACTAGAGCCTCTTTAGTAGCTAAAGCTATCCTTTTACCCGCTTTAGCGGCTTCAAGAGTTGGTTGTAAGCCAGCAAATCCTACTAAAGCTATTATCACTATATCAATATTATCACTCTTAGCTATATGATTGATAGAGTCTGCACCTGAAAATACCTTGATATCAGTGTCTTTTAGCATGTCTTTCAGTTCTAAATACAACTCTTGATTACTAATTACAACGGCATTTGGATGATGCTCTAATGATTGCTTAGCTAATAATTCAACATTTTCATTAGCAGTTAATACTTCTATTTCAAATATTTCTGGAAACATCTCAACAACCTCGATAGTTTGTCTACCTATTGATCCAGTGGAACCTAAAATAGCAAGTTTTATTTTCTCTTTCATTTCCAAAAAATTTCTGGGTTTACAGCATTGCCATCCAAAAAAACTGAGATATCTATAAAAGATTTTTCGGGTTTGGCATTACCAATATTAGAATTGTTTTTTACCTGAACGCCAATACCCACATTTACTTTATCTAGATTTTTGTAAATAGATATCATATTATTATTATGCTGTATAATTACTTGTTTGCCATTAATATGTGATATCATACCAGTATCTATCACGGTACCATCAGCCATGGCTTTCACTATTTCTGATGATTTACTTTCTAGACGCACATTCATAGGCATAGGGGCCTCACCATATTTTTTTATAATCTTTGGAGTGCTTAGAGGATACGATAATTTAATATTATTTAAATTAACATTTTCAGTTTTATAAAAAAAAGCCCTTAAAGTTTTATTATAACTAGTATCCATAGTCATTAATAAATTATGCAAATTATAATAATAAACTTCTCTCTGATTTAATATCTCTACTAAGCTATCAGTTTTTTTAGCTAAACTATAAGCCATTTCTTTTTCTTTAATATCACCATATCCTGGAATATATTGCCTAAGAGGTGTATAAGCAATAATTATAGTGGTAACTATGATCAATAACAATACAAATAAAGCTAAAAAAAGAAAAAATTTAAGTCTAGTAAGATAAATAGTAAAAATAACTTCTAAATTATCTAACCTACGTAATATTAGTATATAAGGATGCCTAAAATTTCTAAATAATCTTTTAGGAGTAATCTTTACATTTTTTTTCACAGCCAAATAAATATTTTCTTAAAATACAAATTTCGTAAAAATAAATAAAATAAGTAGAATTAACTTTTTATTTTCAATTTTTTACAAAAAATAGGAATAATAATACTTGAGCACAATTCAATGAACTTTTTAAAATATAAGGTGAGAAAATGTGGTGAAAGGAATCGAAAAGGTGTCTAGAAACAAATCATTGTTTTACTTGAGGTAGTTTATCTATATTTCGTATTTAATAGTCGCCAATACTCATCCCACGCCCATCTATCCGAGGATGCGAGGTTTAAAAGCCGACCAATGTCTGATTCTATCTCACTTATTAAGTATTTATGTGTGATTACAAACCACATCAGATAGCTTTGCAAGTATTTGGTAGCCACTCCTCTAAATCGTCGCAACCAAACCTTGAAATCATTTATGTGCTTATCGACTACCTGTACACTGTATACACCGCGTCTAATTATTTAATTATGCTATAAACTACGTAAAGTAAAACAAAGGATATTTTTATGTAGCTCCGTTCACAAATCGCATTTACGAAGCGTAATTTTTACAAAGCTAAATTTCCTGGCTATAATTATTTTAATTGGAATAGAGACTAAAAAAATTATTGTGAGGGAAGCGAAAGGGGTTCAGAAACAAATCATTGTTTTACTTGAAGTAGTTTATCTATACTTTGTATTTACTAGCCGCCAGTACTCATCCCACGCCCATCTGTCCGAGGATGCGAGGTTTAAAAGCCGACCAATGTC
>LFSZ01000101.1 GCA_001512885.1 Rikenellaceae bacterium DTU001 | reverse complement strand
AAATTGCTCTATCTGTTCTGAACTTAGCTTTTTGCCATCAAATTTTTTGAATAATAAGTTACCAGCTCTGTCAGTAGCAGCCAATACGGCTACTTTCTTTGGCTTTTGCTTCCTAGCTCGCTTCAGCTCTTCGGCATTTTTGTATATTCTACCTTTTTCAGAATAATCCATCAATAGTTCATCCATCTCTACTACTCCGAAAAAATTGATATTATCTTCGAAACTTTGTAGAGCTGCCAATATCTTGTGTCGCCAAGCGAAGCTTGTTGGTAGGCTGATGCCCACTTCTTTAGCACAAGCTCTGAGACTTTTGCCTGCTACCATACATCTGATGTAGTCGAGCATTTTCTCTTTCTTTTGTAACCTGTAAACAAAAGTACCGGTGGTAATTCTAAATTGTCTGCCGCAATCTTTGCAGCGATAGTTTTGCATCCCATTTTGTAAACCATTTTTAATGATGTGATTGCTTCGACAGTCTGGGCATAGTGGCGGGGCACTGAGTATTTTCAGACCTTGATAATCGACTACATCGGCTTCTAATTTTTTCATTAATGAATAAAGGTTGTCTAAGAATTCTTTATTCTCTTCCTTACTCATAGCAAGGTATTTACTGGTATTTTCTACAATTTTTTTCATAGCCTAAAATTTTTGCAAAAATATAAAAATTATTTAACATATAAACTTGAAAAACTTAAACATTAAAATTTAATTGCTTATTTGTTTCCATTTACTTACACATTATCCCCCGTTCACTTTATACTTTTTCTTATTTATCTCATTTATAAGTATGCCATACGTGTAAATTGTCTGTATTAAATTGCAATTTTATAAATGGTAAAAAATCTAAATGATCTCTATTAATAGAATATCTATATTCGAAACCTACACCAAAGTACATATGATTCACATAGTCAATTTTAACTTTATAAATAAAATTAATTTGAGCGGCAATTAATCTCTCCAGACATCCTTGTCCTATCACGTTATAAAAAGGATTTACAGGAATGTTATTGCCCATATAAGCATCAAAAGTGGGATAAAAAATATTTTGCCCAAAATGAGTGCCTGTAGTATCATAGCCAATATGCTTATAAAAACTTATTAGATAAATATGCCAATTATGTTTGATAAACGAAGCTTCTAACAATGCTTCATAGAAATTAGCTCCGAAAGGGTGTGCTACTGCCTGACCATTATTAGAAAAATTTTGAATAGGATTTTTGTGACTATATGTATAGGGACGCACAGCATTGAATTCAAATCTAGTACGTATTTTATTATTTTTATTTTTCCATTTAATACCTAATTGCACAGCATATTTGTTCATCCAATTACCATATACTATACTACTATCAGTGGGATGTATCAGATGCTTTATATCCTTTCTAAATTCACTAAATATGAAATCATCTAAAGTGGCTTGCCCATAAATCTGGAATTTTTTCCCAACATTCCAATTAAAATTACCACCAAATAATAAATTATAAGGTGACCCAAGTGAATAATCAACATATCTATAAAAAATGTGTGGTAATAAGTAAACATATTCTAAATGGTGATGATTACTGTCTCTAGCTGGATAAATAATATTTTCATAAAAAGCGAAACGCCATTTTGGGCCAATATTAAATGAAAAACTATGAAATATGGAATATTTAGCGAAATTCGGTTTATTTAATGGATTAGTCCATCTCATCATAACCCAGGAAAATTCTAATCCTTTGATTTTAAATTGTTGTAATAAATATGGATAATTTGCACTGCTGTATGATAAATTCAAGCTCCTATATCCATCGCCCCAGTGAAATTTGCTATAACCTGCAGACAAAATATAATGATTTTTTACATTCATTGTTAGTTCTATGGGTGCGTTCCATGAATATTGATTATTAAAGGTCTTTTCTCCACCAGGAAATCGAGAAATAGAATCATAATCATTTAAATAATCAAATAAAGAAAAATATAAAAACTCTGGTTTAGTCCAAACCATAAAATTAGTATTTTTGTTTTGAAATCTTTTTTTAATATGTGCTCCAATCATTACTTCATAATTATCAACGCTAGCAAGTCCACTAAAATATGGTGTAATTAAATATTTTGTACTATCTCTATCGTTAGTATTTAAAAAACTGTAATTATCAAAACTTTTATAAATAATAGCATTTTGAGAAAATCCTACGAAGCTTATAAATAATAAAACATAAAAAAAAGAATGCCTCACTTACTGAAAAAATTGATTTTTTTCTACAAAAATAAATAAAATTTAGGTTATAATTATTAAAATGTCAATTATAATGTTAATATACTTCCAAAATTTATATTTTATAAAAACAATTTTTGAGTTTAGCTTTTTAATAGAATAATCAATTTATTTAATTTTATCAATTGGAGAGATTTCATCAGTTAAGAAAAATTGTTTAGCTACTGAGCGTAGGAAATATTTGCGTTTAAAAATGAGTAATTGATAAAGGAATGGTATTTTATATCTTTCAATGAAATTTTTTATTTTATATTTTAAGCTACCACTAGGTATATAACCAATAGCAGAGCTAAAAGGTTTGAATTTAGTAACTACAGGATATAATACTCTCAATTGATCAAAAGCATCTTTTTGATAAAAATCATTCCAAGAGTCAGAAAAATTATTCTTATATAAATCTAATTTGATTATATTTTCGGCAACATTTTTATGAAGTATATAAGCCCCACTCCCAACCAATCCTAATAATTGTGTGGGGTATGCTAATAATCCATTATTTATTTTTTTACTATTTGCCCTACTAATTCCTATTTTATAAGATGTATTTACAGTTCTGTAATCTAGCAAAATTACTTCATTATCATTTATCTCTTTTTCTATTTTATCTAAAATTTCTTTAATATTATGTGGTAATATTATGTCATCTTCGATGAAAAAAGCAACTTTTTCATTAGATGATAAAAAATCTTTGTAGGCTCTGAGCTTTGAGATTTTATTAGCTGTATTTCCTTTATTAATAAAATCTGGTAATTCATTAATATTAGAAATATTATAATATAGTTTCATATCATCATCTGATATATCTTTTTTATCAATGGCTTCAATAAATTTATAATCTAAGTGTAATTTTTTAAGGTGCGAATTTATATGATTATATCTTTCTTTATTTGAAAAAAGTGTAATAGCATATATTTTCATATCAGTAAATAAAATCGAACAGATTTTTTTACAAATATATAATATTATCTCTGATTAATGAATATTACAATTAATAGAAAAATCAAAAAATTCTAAACAATAAAAATAACTTCTATATATATCTGTTTGAATATCAGAAGTTTTAATCATTTTAAGTTTTTTTATGTAGTCATATATTCAAGTATAGTTAAATTGCTCACATTCTCTCAAACAGACAAAATATAATAAAATCTAGGTATATTATGTTAACGTCTACATCAAATATACTTTTATTTTAGTAAAATAATTTTTTAAATTTAATAAATAAATTGATTTAAAAACAAAAAGCCCCATAATGAGGCTTTTTGCAAAAAATAAAATTATGAAAAAAATCATTATTTATTTAAGAACCCAGAGCAAATCTATAAAATTTGATAACTTTTGTCTCTGGATCGATAGATTTAATATAATCAATTACATTTTTATCATTTTCCATTATATACTCTTGATTTAGAAGGGTATTTTCTTGGTAAAATTTATTTAATTTGCCTTGAGCTATTTTTTCAATTAAATCTTCAGTTTTACCTTCTTTTCTTGCTAATTCTCTAGCTACATCTAATTCTTTGTCTATTACATCTTGAGAGATGTCAGTTTTGTCAATAGCGATAGGGTTCATAGCAGCTATTTGCATAGCTAGATTATGTCCCATTTCTTCTATTTTTTCAGAAGCTTTAGATAAGCCTACTAGAGCGGCTACTCGTCCGTTATGATGATTATATCCAAGTACTAATGGAGCTTCTATAAATTCATAATTAGATAATTCGATTTTTTCTCCACATTTACCCATATAATCATTAATATTTTGAGCTACTGTTATACCATTAAATTTTGCACTTAGTAAATCTTCTTTTGATTTAATTTTATTTTGTAAAGCTATATCAGCAATATTATTAGCTAAATTAATAAATTCCTCATTTTTAGAAACAAAATCAGTCTCACAATTAAGCATCAAAATGATACCAAAAGTTTTATCTTTTGCAATTTTAGTAAGCACTATACCTTCATTAGCAGCTCTATCAGCTCTACTACTAGCTACTTTTTGCCCTTTTTTTCTTAAAATCTCAATAGCTTTATCAAAATCACCCTCAGCTTCTTCTAAAGCTTTTTTGCAATCCATTACACCTAATCCTGTTAGATCACGGAGTTTATACACATCTTTTGCACTAATATTTGCCATAAAATTATTCCTTTTTTCTTGTTCTATGTTTTTTACTACTCTTTTCATCATCTTCTGCATCAGCAGAAGCTTCCATAACCTTTATTTTCTTTTCTTTTAACTTTTCTTCGCTATATTCTTCGTCTTCACGTTCGGCTTCTTCCATAGCTCCTATTCTCTCTTGCTGTCCTTTTTTTATAGCTTCTACGAAATTTTCTAAAATAGTTTGAATAGATTTAGCTGCATCATCATTCGCAGGAATAGGATAATCCACTAATTGAGGATTAGCATTTGTATCTACAATTGCAAATATAGGTATATTTAGTTTACGAGCTTCGGAAACAGCTATATGTTCTTTTACTATATCAACCACAAAAATAGCACTAGGTAGGCGAACCATATTAGCAATAGATCCCAAGGTTTTTTCTAATTTAGCTCTTTGCCTAGCCAATTGCAATCTTTCACGTTTAGAAATATTAGAAAAACTTGGATCATTCATCATTCTATCGATTTGCTGCATTTTTTTAATAGATTTTCTAATAGTAACAAAGTTTGTTAGCAAACCTCCTGGCCATCGTTCAGTTATATAAGGCATATTTATACTTTTAGCTGCATTAGCTACAATATCTTTAGCTTGCTTTTTAGTACCTACAAACAAAATCTTTTTACCAGCACGTGCAAGATTGTAAGCTGCTTGTTTGGCTTCCTCCAATTTTGCTAATGTTTTATTAAGATCTATAATATGTATCCCATTTTTTTCCATAAAAATATATGGAGCCATATTGGGGTGCCATTTACGCGTAAGATGCCCAAAATGACATCCAGCTTCTAAAAGTTGATCAAATGTTAATTGTTCCATTTATTATATTTTTTTAGTTTACCTTCCATTAAAAGCAACCACTGAGTAGCACAAAATAATTGTGATCTCAATGATTTGGATACTAAACCTTGATTTGTCATTAGTATTAACGCTTTGAAAATTGATTCTTTTTACGTGCTTTAGGTTGACCAGGTTTTTTACGCTCTACCATGCGTGGATCACGAGTAAGCAGCTTATATTTTTTTAATATTTGTCTAAATTCTGGATTTTCCTCTACTAATGCTTTAGAAATAGCTAGACGTAAAGCTTCAGCCTGTCCTTTTTTGCCACCGCCATTAAGTCTTCCTTTTACACTGTATTGTCCCCAGGTTTCTGTCAATTTAAAAGGCTGTTCAACAATATAATGTAAGGATATAGATGGGAAATATTCTTTATAATCCCTATTATTTATTGTAATTTCTTGTTTACCATCTTCTACTTTTAAAAGACGTATCCTCGCAATAGCTTCTTTTCGTCTACCAGAAATCATCTTGTTATCCATGTTGTACTATTTTATCGTGTTAATATCAATAATTTTTGGATTTTGAGCTTGATGGAGATGCTCTGGTCCAGCATAAACATATAAATTTTTCAAAATTTTTCTACCTAATCGATTTTTTGGCAGCATGCCTTTCACAGCATGTTCTACTAAAAAAGTAGGTTTACGTTTTAAAATATCTTTAGCGGCTTCACTACGTTGTCCACTAGGATATCCTGTATAATGATAATACATTTTCTGAGACATTTTTTTACCAGTTAAAACTACTTTTTCAGCATTTATTACGATTACATTATCTCCACAATCTACGTGAGGTGTATAACCTGGCTTATGTTTGCCACGCAAAACATAAGCTACCCTCGAAGCTAAACGTCCTAAAGGCTGACCAGCTGCATCTACCACTAACCATTCTTTTTTAACAGTTTCAGCATTCAAATGCACCGTTTTATAACTTAATGTATCCATTGATTATTTTTTTAAGTTTTTTAGTTTGCAAAAGTAATAATTTTTTTTCTTATAAAAAAATTTATTTAAAATAATTTAATATACTTAAAAAATTACTGCTTAATGAAATAGTAAAAATCAATGAAATAGTTTTCTAACTCTAGCAATAGCAAAGCTAGGACAAATTGTTTTTAAAAAAAAAGTATAAAGTATTTTTTTACTTTTAGTTATAATTGAGTGCTTATTACAATCAATTTTTTTATAAATTAAAAAAAAATATCAAACTAAATTATTCATTAATCAGTTCCTTACTTTTATCAGGTATGGGTACAGGAGGCTCTATAATAGTTTCATTTTGTATCAACATGCCTTTAGAACCTGATGATTTTTTATTTAAGTCACTATATTTAGTATTGTAGTATTGTTTAGCTT
>LFSZ01000025.1 GCA_001512885.1 Rikenellaceae bacterium DTU001 | reverse complement strand
TCTTTTATAGGATTAGTATTGTTAATATCAGAATATATGAGCACTTTTTCTTTTTTAATATCATTCCATAGTTTTTTTGTGTCATTATTATATTTTTCAAGTAAATCCATAATTTGACTACGAATGTGATTATTTACTATTAGATTTACATTGTCGATAGCGTATTTTAGATCTTTAAATTCACTAAGAGCTATGCGACCATAGTAGCTTTCTTCATGTAGAGCTCCTCGTGGTGTTAATATGCGAGTCTGCAATATTTTGGGCTTATTTCCTATATAAACTATTCTTTTTGAATAAGTAGCTACTTTTTTACCTGGTTTAAAAGAAATAAGTATATCCTTTATGCTTTGTTTTACCTGTTCACGAGAGGGATGTGGTTGATTTGCTAAATATTTATGCAACAATCTTAAATTTTTCTCATTAGGATTATATACAGTATCCAATGTTTCTTGATTTAATTGCTTCAAATATTCATTAATTTTTTCTTTACTTTCAACAGAGCTTAATGTATTTATTCTCTGAATAATACTACGTGTGGTACTAGCTATAGTAACAGCATCAATGGCGTGATGACGATGATCTGAACGTTTATTTTTAAATATTTCATCTAATTGAGATTTATTTTCATCAGAAAGTTCAATATTGTTTATAAGTTCAGTATTAATTTCACTAATAATATCTTTATAACCCCAAAGTTCTCTAAGTCTAGCAGTTATAGTTCCAGAGGTTACTAATACATCTTTAGAGATATCCATACATATCTCTCTAGCTTTACGAGTAATGTATTGAGATATCCTTAGGTCTCTATCTATGAAATCTTGAGGAATATCTTTTTCACTCATTAGCAAATATTTATATTTTTTGTATGAGATGCTTTTCTTTTCTTTCAAGTTTTCTACAAGTGCTAGGTAGGTTTTAAATTGTTCTTGACCTTTGCTTTGCATGAAATCATAGGCTGTCATATTCCCTTTAGTCCTATTACAGTTAGCATGTACTAGTACTTTATTATTCCTAGAATCATCGAAAAGTTTAGATTGAGGTATTATGTGGTCCACATCTATAGCGTCTCCAGTCAATGCTTCAGTCAGAGAGATAAAACCTCCACAATACAAGCATTGCGGTTGCACAACATTACTCCCATCAGGAATTAGTTCATTATATAATTTATATTTTTCTATTAATTTTCGTGTAGGAGTCAAACCATATTTATTTGTTAGTTCAGAGGTGATTTTTTCATTTTCGATTTTATTTCTTCTAATTGAACTAGAGATTTTTTGTTTTTCATCTTTACTAGTTTTGAGTTCTCGAGCCAGCTCTATATGAATAGCAAAATTCCCTTTTTCTCTTTCTTCTCTACTCACTAATCCATTATTATCATCTATTATTTCATTTACCACATGTATCATTTGATTTAGAATTTTTTCTACAATAGGCTGTCTAAGGCTATTTTTAGGCAATAGAGGTATTTTATTTTTCAGAGGTCT
>LFSZ01000018.1 GCA_001512885.1 Rikenellaceae bacterium DTU001 | reverse complement strand
CTTGTCGGTAAGCTGATGCCAACTTCAGCGGCACAAGCTCTAAGAGTTTTGCCCTCGAGCATGCAACGAATGTAATCGAGCATCTTTTCCTTCTTTTTTAACCTATAGACGAAAGTGCCGGTGGTAATTCTGAAGTTTCTACCACAGTTTTTGCAGATGTATAATTGCTGTCCTTGCTGTGTGCCATTTTTTATAATGTTTTTACTCTGACAATTAGGGCAGAGAGGTGGTATGGTTTGTGCTTTTAGACCTTGATAGTCTACTACATCAGCGTTGAGTTGGTTCATTAGATGATACAATTTATCTAAAAATTCCAAGTTTTCCTGCTTACCCATTGCCAAGTAGTCTTCTAATTCTTGATCTTTTAATATAGTTTTCATAATTATAAATTTTGGTAAAATTAACAATTAATTTTATATTAATCCAATATTAAATTAAACAATTGTGATTTTTACGAGCATTCCCCCACCGATTCTCATATTATATCTTTAAAAAAGAATTGAGATTATTTTTTTTCTTGTAATTTCGCAAAATTAATAAGATTATATAAAAATGATATTCCGAAAAAAATTAAATAAAGTAATATGTTTGGTGATTTTTATATCAATATTATTATGTGGAAAATTATTTTCTCAAAATATACGATGGTATGGTGAGTTTACTTATGAATTGACCTGGGAGAATTTGATCAAAAATGATACATTGCTAAGCAAATGGGATACGCAGATAAAAAATTCTAACATTGATTTAATATTACCTGAGAAGCTTTCTATGAAAATAGAGATGAGAGTTTTGTATTTAAATGATAGTACTACAGCTTTCACAGCTGTATTGAAAAATCTAAATCTTAAACCTGGTATTATTTATCGCAATATTAATGTAGATGATCTATATCAACCATCTAAAATAATTTTATTTTTTAAAGCTAAAAACTCTGATTATCATTCTTTTACCCCATGTCAGAGTTATCTGACAAATAAATTAGGTTATTATTATACAGATACTTGTTATTATTCGTTTGGTATTAATGAAAGTTTATCTTTTTTTGCTTTGGATAGTATATATTTATTTGTCGATAATGATTTTTTGAATAAAATAAATCATTATAAAAACCTTATAAATATTTATTATGAATTCGATGATTTCTATACTAAATCAATTGATTTTATTGATACATTACAATTAGACAAACCTCGTTTACTTTTATTTAATAAATTTGATCTAGATCAGATAGATAAAAAAATTAATGATATTGGAGCTTTGCATTTGACAGAAAATCTAAATCTTAATAAAAATGATCCTATTAATTTCAAATATAAATATGAAGATTTACAAAAAAAATTATTTATAAAACAAAATGAAATAAACAAAAAAATAAATCTGATAGACAGTTTATTAATATTAGATGCAAAATTTTTTTTTATAGAAAATAAAAAACAAGAATCTTTAGAAAATATAAAATATGCTCTAAAATATAATCCTAACTCTTTAATAGCTTGGGATGCATATATTAAATTTTTTTTAAAAAATAATGATATAGATTCTGCATTAATAAAAACTACTGAATTTATTCTTAGATTTCCAGATTTGAAATATTCATATTTACCAAAATATTTTAAAAATACTATTGATACATTATGGAATATTAGTATCGAAAATATAGATTATCTATTTAATAAACAAGAATATAACATAGCTATATCAATACTAGAAAGGTTAAAACAAATAAATGATGGATTAGAACTAAAAAAAGATGTACAATTAGATAAATATTTTACTAATAATTATTATAAATTATTTGAAAATTTTATAACCATTTATGATAAATCTATTGAAAAAGGATTTAATAATATCGCTTTACATTTGTTATTAGAAGCACAAAATTTTGCTATAAAAAACCATAAATATATTTCTGTAAATAATATTTTAAGTGAAAAAAAGAAAGAATTTTTAGAAACTTTAACTAAAAGTTATGATGCTTTACTAATAAAAGAGCAATGGGAAGACGCTTTAGAACAAATAATAATGTTAGACACTCTCTATCGCAATGTACTTTTTGCAGAAGATTCTGTATTATTAAATAATCATAAAAATGAAAATCTTAATAAATTATTGAATAGTATATCTCATGTATGCTCTGTATATATAGTAGGCAGAGATGATAAAAAAATTAAAAAAGCTTACCAAACATTAATGAAATTAAATAATATAATAGAAAAAAAAGATTTATTACATAATGATTTTTTAGATTGTAAATTAAAATATCAAAAAGTGCTATTAGCGGACCTGGAAGCTAAGTATACTAAAAAAAATATCAGTCAATCGCGTAGAAAAAAAATAGTAGAGACATCATACATCGCTCCCACTTTATCAGATGCTATAGATTTACTATATTTATCCGAATTTACCAAAACAAAACTACCTGATACGTTGCATTTATTAGCTTCATTGATAGTATGTGATTATTTAAATGGTATAGCACGAGAAGATTTTATGGTGTTAGCACCAGATTCATTTATCGTATTGCATAATTTAGCTCGATGCTCTCCTATTATCTTAAATAATTATATGAAAAAAATCAAAATAGATACTTGCCAGGAAATAAAAAATAAATTTGAAAAAGAATTAAGTATAGTCAAATACTATTATTATTTGGACAGTTTAGATAAAGCTAAAAACCATTTAATAATAGCAAAAAATATTTGGTTAAACACTCTATGTGACATTGCCCCATTAGATTTAGCTAATTTAGAAAAACTAATAGAATTAGAAAGCAATTTTTTAATATTATTCTCTAAATGGCAAAAGATGTATCACAGTGCTGTAGATTCTATATTTTATACTTATCAATTATTGAAACTACAGTATAATCATCTACCTGATTCCCTTCAAAATAAATTTGCATTATCTGCTAATAGAATTATTTTTTTCTCATCAATGCATACAGATTCATTATTGAAATTAGCTGGTTTATTTGTAAATGGCGAATATTTATACGAAGGATTGGAGTGTTTAAATGTTTTGAAACATAGATCTATACCATATAAATATACTAAAAAATTGCAAAAAAATTTGGGTGTAGCCTTTGCTAAGCATGATATCAAAAAAGGCTTAAACTCTGACTATATTAGGTATGTTTATACTGATGCATACTACAGACCATTCATTAAATCGTATAATCTATATTTTGATAAACATAAAAAAATTCAAAATAAAAATATCAAATCAGAGAGGCAGGTCGAGAGACAAGAAAGGGGGAAGCATAGATAAGTAAAGTTATAGGTGATGTGATGTTTAGAAATTTAGAATTTTTCAATAGTAAAATTTTGTTTTTTTATTATAATTTAGTTGTATTTTGCATTTATGTATATATTGTTTTAGTATTTATGCAATAAGGCAGAATAAATGATTTGCCTATTTTCAATCATTTTTTCATAAAATATTTGAAAACCTTTTAATTTTTCTAAATTACTAGGAAATTCTTCAATCGGATAAACAGTACCTTTAGGATCATCAAATATTTTTATTTTATTTAGATCATCGTCTTTGAAAACTAAAATTATCTGATTGCCAGTAGAGTAGTTGACTCCAATCATCTTTTTTTCGTCATCTATTAGATAATAAGTTAATTCACATTGTCTATCCATGATGAGTGAATCTATTTGATTATTTTTAAATTTAATTTTTACCGACATGCCTTTTATTTGGTTATATAGGCTGTATAGAGAATCTTTATAAGGTTCTATGATAAAAGCATTTTGATAGCCAAGCATAATATCTAAGCTATCATTTTTTAGGAATAATACTATTGTATCAGCTGTCATTTGTATGCTATCATACCAAAAAATTGGATTTTTGAAAAGATAAAAAGCAGAGTCTTTTTGATTATAAACAAGAGAATCGCATGCAGCTTGAATATTGTTTTGGAAAACATGAACATTTTTGTTAAACACAAACTCTCGCCCTTTTAGACTATCATATAGGGTAGTTAGAGTATCAGAGATAATAGTTAATGTATCATCATGAGTAAATATGTCAAGTATTGATGGTTTAGCTGTAAATATGGAACTGTCATTTTGTGATAATTTTATAAATGGACCTAAAATCCTAATATCATTTATTGTATCTAATATTATAGCATTACTACGTGCTTTAGTGAGGCCCTCATTTCTATAAAATTGCACTGTGTCGGCTTCAATATAATAAGAATCATAATAGATAATAGGATGATTAGCAAAGAAAAAAGTATCATTACGCATATCATAAATACCATAATTGCAATAAATCATAATATTTGTATCAGTGATAGTAGTATTATCAAAGAAAAAAACAAATTCATTTTTAGCATTATAACGCATAGAATCCGTAATAATTTTGTAATCATTAGCATTGATTTCTACATTAATTGCAAAGGCTAAATCTTCATTTTCACCATAATAATATCCTTTTTTGCTAATAATTGTTTGATAAGGATCTGTTATAACTCCTTTATCAAGGTAAAAAGCAATATCATTTTGTAGATCATACTCTAGCTCATTTGTTTTCAAAACATAATAGCCATCTGTTAGATAAACATTGTTTTTAGCTTTTGCTATTTGATTATCACCATTATAGTTAATATATTTAGCTGTAAGGGTAATATGATTTTTACCAACTAGAGATACATTGCCAAAAGCTTCTACACGATTTTCGTCAGAATATAGGTAAGCACTATCACAAAAAAGATAATTACCTTCATGAGAAAAAGACACATTGCCTACTAAGATCTGAATATCACCCCTTGTAGTTGAATATTTTAATATATCTGCATTATCTAATTTAATTTTAACTTGACTAAATAAATTACAATAAAAAAGTAAAGAAATGAAAGTTATAGAGATAATGATGCGATGCACAATTATTTAATTTTTTCTTCACTAATAAAATCACCTTTAAAGTCAAAAATTAATTTTATTCTATCTGGCCAACCTTCTTTTTTTAAATAAATATTATAAAAATATTGCCCTTCTTCGACTATTAACATAGCTTCTTTTAGCAACCAACCAGAATAATTTTCATTTACATATTTAATAACGTTACCTGGTAAACTTTTTGGTGAAATATTTTGGCTATAATATATTACATCATCTTCATCTAGTGTATGATTTAATTGCTCTAAATATTCTTTGGTTTTAGTTAAAGATTGTGCTTTTTTTTGCATTTCTAAAAAATCATATTTACTCACACCATCTGCTAATATTTCTTTTTCTAATCTATATGATAATGAGAAAAATAATTGATGATAGACCATAGGATCATTTATCCATTCAGGTGAATAAATTTCTACTAATATATATTTCTTTTTATCATGAGTTACAATATTTTCAGCAGAATTAATAATATAACCAGGATAATTATCATTAATGAATCGCGTAATCATAGGATTCAAACTTTTAGGATCTAAAAATGTAGTTGTTTTTAACCAGTTACCTTTCTCGTCGAATTCCATTTGATATTTTAAATTTCTTAATGGATTTACATAAGAGACTACATAATTTTTATTAATAGTATCCCATTTCACTTGTTCTACCCTTTTTTCTTTCTTTTTGAAATAATCGATAGCATTTTTAGGGACCATGGTCTCTGGTATTCCTGGGGTTATTTTTTTACTATCACTTTTTTTATCTTTTTTAGTAACTATTTCCTTGGGTTCTATAGTTTCTTGAGTTTGCGATAATAAATTACCATAAAAATCAAATTCTAATTCAACTAAATTATCACCTTTATCATTTGTTAATTCTATAATGTAATAGTCAACATTGAAATTATCCTTTGCCCAGTAAACTTTGGAAACATAATAGTTTTTATAACTTAGTCCTAAATATTCTTTTATATTACTAGGTAAGTAATCAGGCAAAATAGATATTTTTTTAACATATTCAGATTCAGGTATTTCAGATTCAGTAGTTATAGTTTTATCTTCGGTGAGCAAATTACCTGATTTATCAAAGTTGATGATTAATTCTTTTTGATTATCTATTAAGATCACTTTATACCCAGGATAAACATCTGATTGTACCATATAGACTTCTTTAATAGTAGCATTTGGATAATTATTTTTGATGTATTCCTGAGATATCCTTGGGAGATCTGTTTCATTAATTTTAGATTCAGTTCTGATCCATTTACCAGCGTATGTCATCACATAATTAGTAGCTGTATTTTGAAATATGAAGCGAGCTTCATATCCATCATCAGATTTATACCATTTTACATCATCTGGATTAATCGTAGGGAATTTACGAAAAAAATCTGTTTTTAAATATTGAGGCAACTCATCTGCATTTATCTGATTTTGTCCATACATTGGCAAAATCGAGATAAAGATAAATGTTGAAAATATAAAAATTAATTTTTTCATATTTTTATTTATTTTTTTAAAATTTGTTCTCTTGATGGTCCAACAGATATCATAGTAATAGGAATGTTTAATTTATTTTCTATAAATGAAATATAATTTTTTAGTTCATCAGGCAGATCATTATAATTTTTAATTTTTGTAGTATCTTTTTGCCATCCAGGTAATGAAATTAATTCAACTAAAGGATGATATGGGTCACTATTATCGATATGCTCACCTACACATATATATTCTAAACTATCTAATACATCTACCTTCATCAATATCAACTCTGTAACTCCATTTATATCAATAGCTCTTTTTAGTAAAGACAGATCTAACCATCCACAACGTCTAGCTCTACCAGTAGTGCTACCAAATTCGTTTCCTCGTGTTTGTAGTTCTCTGCTTACATCATCATTTAACTCAGTCGGAAAAGGTCCATTACCCACTCTAGTGCAGTATGATTTCACAATACCAAAAACTTTATTTATGTTATTATGTGATATACCAAGTCCTGTACATACTCCCCCTATTGTAGTATTAGAAGAGGTAACGTAAGGATAAGAACCATGATCGATATCTAATAGGCTGCCTTGTGCACCTTCTGCTAATATTTTTTTCCCCTCTTTTAGAGCTTCATGTAAAACGTATTCTGTACGAGATATTTTATATTCTTTGATAGATTCTATAGCTTCGAACCATTTAGTTTCATATTCTTTGAAAGTCAAATTTTCAATTTTGACCTTATGAATATCCACTCCTAAATAATTAAGATAATCCAAATGAAAATTAGTTAATTCTTTATAATATTCATTAAAATCTTTTTTTAGAATTAAACCTAATTGTAGGCCTCTACGAGCTATTTTATCTGTATATGCAGGCCCGATACCTCTGAGAGTAGAACCGATACTTTTATCCCCTTTTTGATTTTCATATACGAAATCCAATATTCTATGAATAGGCAATATTAAATGGGCTGAAGTTGAAATTAATAAATTGTTTTTAATATTGATATTAGAATTGTTTAATTCATTAATTTCACTAATGAAAGTAACTGGATCTATTACAACACCATTACCTATAATATTTAGTTTGTCATTATGAAAAATACCACTAGGTATGGTATGTAGTATATATTTTTTGTTATCAAAAATAATAGTGTGTCCGGCATTTGGCCCACCCTGAAATCTACATATAATGTCATAATCGGATGAAAAGATATCAACAATTTTACCTTTACCCTCATCTCCCCATTGCAAACCTAAAATTACATCTACAGACATGAAATATCTTTTTAATCTGCTAAATTACATAATTTTTTATTAATATATCTTTTTTACTTTCTACAATGTTTTCTTATTTATTATTATTTAATGCTTATATTTTTTCTTATCATTTAAGCAATCCTTATCAAAATATATATAATAAGATCATCTACAGAATTATCTGATTTTTTTTGTATTTTTTGAGACTTTAGCACTTTATATGTTTTAGTATTCAAATATATATTTTTAAATAATTTATTAACTCAATATTATCCAATATAATTTTAAAGTTATTTTTTATGGTTCTATAACATTTTATATGGGTAAAGGTTAAAAAAGAGTAATAAAAATAAATTTTATTTATTTTTAGACAGTTAAATCTCAAGTTTTACAACGTTGTTTATGAAAACTTGGACTTAGGTCAAACTTGGCCAATTTAGCTTTTATTTTTTTTCTTTTTCTTATTCTTATAAATCCGATTTACTGTCAGCTCTGCCAACAAACCCCCAATAATTCCTGATACAATACCTATTAGGATTGTTTTTAATTCCATTTTTGCAATAACAGCACTATAACCAGCACCAGCAATGTCTGATGCTGCACATAATGGTAATGCTTTTATGCTTTTTTGATCAATCCCCTCACTTAATGTTATAATGTCAGGATTTATATCAAATGATTCAAAACTCAATTTGTTAAGATTAGGATTTATTACTTCATCTGGCTTTTTGCAAGAAGTAATTGCAATAATAACGATAACTACTATGCTTAACAAGCTAAAAATTAATTTTTTCAT
>LFSZ01000019.1:8212-8478 GCA_001512885.1 Rikenellaceae bacterium DTU001 | reverse complement strand
GAAACAAATATTTATAATGTTAAAACAGAAATACTCAACGCAGATAGTACTAAATTAAATTTTAAAGATGAATTAAAAAAATTAAATATTTCTTCGGTTCAATTTTTAATTATGCATCCGCCATACTGGGACATTATAAAATTTAGCGAAAATCCTAATGATTTGTCTAATGCCAATACTATTGATAGTTTTTTAGATTTATTAGGCAAAGTAGTTGATAATACCTATGATATTTTAGACAATGAAAGATATATGGCATTAGTAAT
>LFSZ01000019.1:0-8123 GCA_001512885.1 Rikenellaceae bacterium DTU001 | reverse complement strand
AAACATGAATATATATTTTTATTTCAAAAATCAAAAAAATGACAACACATGTTTTTATTGTAGATATAAATACTTTTAAGTACCATTTAGAATATCTTTTTGCAGGTACAGGAGCTCAAGATCTTTATATTGACTTTAATAATAATTCTAATTCTTCATTAAATTATGCTATAGAAAATAACTTAGTTAGTATGATTTCAGATTCTCAGAGGATAAGAAAGGGCGATTATATAATTTTTTATTTACAACAAAATAAAGCTAAAAAAGTTTATGAAGGTAAATTTTATGGTATTTTTAAAGCCAAAGAAAATCATTCATTTCTTGATAATAATGATAAAAATCAATTTTTAAAAGATAATTTAAACAAATCTCTAACTTTTAGAACTATAATAGAACCATACAAGGTATATCCTATAGGTGTGACAGAATGGGAAGCTTTAGATGAAATAAAATATATACAATCACCTAATCAAATGCTTTGGAGTTTAATTTATAGAAAATTACGTGCTAATAGAGGCAATACTATGATCACAATTTATGAAAGTGAAAGGCTGATTAAATTAATAAAAGATAAAAATAATGGCAAAACATTAAATTGCAATAATTTTACTTTTGATACTAATACACAGGAAATAATTGGAAATAATGCAAAATATCCTTATACTGGGAGAAAAGAAAATATAAATATTTTACCAAGATTAATTAATAAATTTAATCAGGGTAAATCTTTTGAACCTCATCTTCAGGCATATATAGTGCAAAATATAGGTAGAAAAACGCATAATAATCTAGATAATTTATTAGTTAATAATTATGATGTCGAATGGATTGGGAATGAAGTATATTGTGGTGTGGGAATGCAAAAAATAGATATAATGCTATCTTTAATAAAAGATGATGAAAGAATAATTGAACCTATAGAATTAAAATCTGTATGTGCTACACCAGATATTATTTTTCAAATTCAGAGATATATAGATTGGATAGAACAATACTATATTCCTAATAGAATAAGTGATATTCAACCAGTTATAATATCTAAAAAAATATCAAATAAACAATCATCCAACTATTCCCTATTAATCAATAATTTTAAAAATCTTAATGATAAAAATATAATTTTACCTCTAAAGTATATAGAGTTCGAAATCATTAATAACAATATAATTTTCAAAGAAATACTTTACTAAAGCCTATATATTCTTTTTTATTTGATAAATTTTATTTATTTTTGTAAAAAAATTATACGGCTCCGTAGCTCAACTGAATAGAGCATCTGACTACGGATCAGAAGGTTGGGGGTTTGAATCCCTCCGGAGTCACTAAATTTGATATATAATTTCAATTATTTAAAATAAATTTTTATAATCTTATTTCATTAATAAAAAAAAATCAATTCAACTTTTTGCTTTTAATAAATTTGTTACACACTCTGTATTGTTTACATTATTTAAATACATAAATAAAGACCAAAGACTTTAATATACATATAAATACATTGTTATCAGTTGTTAATTTAATCTTGTTTTTTAGAATTTGTAAATAATATTATGTATATTTGTACAAAAAATAGAGATATGGGTAGAGCAATGATAATAGGAGCGGGTGGAGTAGCTACTGCTGCTGCCTGCAAAATGACAGAAGCGCCAGAAGTATTCGAAGAAGTAATGATAGCAAGTAGAACTAAAGAAAAATGCGATAAAATAATAAAACAAATAGACAAAACCAACTATTATAGTGCTCAAATAGATGCAATGAATATAAATGAATTAGCCGCTCTTATAAAAGATTTCAAACCGGATATTGTTTTAAATTTAGCATTACCTTACCAAAATTTAGCTATAATGGAAGCTTGTTTACAGACAGGAGTCAGCTATTTAGATACTGCCAACTATGAGTCACCAGACAATCCACATTTTGATTACATAAAACAATGGTCATATTTTGATAAATATAAATCTGCTGGTATCACAGGTATACTTGGTTGTGGTTTTGATCCAGGGGTAACTCAAGTTTTTACAGCTTATGCAGCTAAACATTATTTCGATGAAATACATTACTTAGACATCGTAGACTGCAACGCAGGAGATCATGGTAAATATTTTGCTACAAATTTTAATCCAGAAATAAATATTCGTGAAGTAACTGCTAATGGACGCTATTATGAAGATGGCAAGTGGATAGAAACCAAACCATTAGAAATACATCGGCCTATAGAATATCCCGAAATAGGAGTAATGGAGAGCTACCTTCTATTTCATGAAGAATTAGAGTCCTTGGTTAAAAATTTTCCTACAATAAAAAGAGCTCGCTTTTGGATGACTTTTTCTGAACGTTATCTAACGGCTTTAGAAGTATTACAAGAAGTAGGTATGACCTCGATAAAACCTATTAATTATGAAGGCAAAGAAATAGTTCCATTACAATTTTTAAAAGCTGTATTGCCAGATCCTAGTACTTTGGGAGAAAACTATAAAGGTAAAGCATGTATAGGTGTGCAACTAAAAGGAATCTATCAAGGTAAAGAAAGAACATATTTTATATGGAGCATATTTGATCATGAAAAAGCATATAAAGAAACTGGTACTCAAGCTGTAGCTTATTCTACTGGGGTTCCAGCTATGGTAGGGACTATGCTCTATCTAAAAGAAATTTGGAAAAAACCTGGTGTTTTCAATGTAGAAGAGTTTGACCCAGATCCTTTTTTAGAAACTATGCCTATCTATGGTATTGACTGGTATGAAGCTGTAGATATAGTTTTGCCTATTGATAAATGAAAATGTCCAGAAAATATTTTACAGAGATCCCATCTCCATGCTTTGTTCATGAAGAAAATAAACTTTTAAATAATTTGAAGATACTTGATTATGTTAGAAAAAAAGCCCAAGTGCAAATACTTGTGGCTCTTAAGGGTTATGCCTTTTGGTATTATTTTCCATTAATTAAAAAATATCTTGATGGCGCATCAGCTAGTTCTCTATTCGAAGCTAAACTAATAAATGAAGAGATGGGAGTAAAAGCTCATACATATTGTCCAGCATATTTAGATGAAGAATTTGATGAGATTGCCAAGCTATCTAAACACTTAACGTTTAACTCCATCGCACAATGGGAAAAATATAATAAGCGTATACCTACTGGTACATCCTGTGGCTTAAGAATAAATCCTGAATATAGTGAGATAGAAGTGGCTCTTTATGATCCAGCTATTCGTGGTAGTAGACTCGGGATAGTGCGAGCTATGATGCCAGAAAATTTACCTTTAGGAATAGAAGGGTTATTATTTCATGTCATGTGCGAACAAGATTCTTATGTGCTAGAGAATGTTTTAGAACAAGTACAAACTAAATTTCATCATTATTTGTTACAAGCTAAATGGTTGAATATGGGTGGAGGACATTGGATAACAGATGACAATTATAATGTAGAACATCTTATTGCACTTTTAAATAATTTTCATATACGATATCCACATTTAATAATAATTTTAGAACCAGGTGAAGCTATAGGTTTAGATAGTGGATTTTTATTAACAACAGTACAAGATATAGTAGAAAATAATGGAATAAAAACTGCGATTTTAGACGTTTCATTTTCAGCGCATATGCCTGATACATTAGAGATGCCATATAAACCAATAGTGAGAGATGCATCCATAGATCCTGCTAATAAGCCCTATTCATATAGGCTTGGTGGTATTACTTGTTTAGCTGGCGATTTTATGGATGAATATGGTTTTGATGAACCACTGAAATGTGGTGATCAGTTGATCATAGATGATATGATTAATTATACTATGGTAAAAACTACTCTATTCAATGGAGTAAAACATCCTCATATCGGCATTTTAGATATTGATAATAAATTTAAGCTATTACGTAGTATACCATACGAACATTATAAGTATAGATTGTCATAGTCGTGTTTTATAAAGTAAAAATACATATTTGATGAAATGATAATATCATAAGGTGATTTATTACTTTTTTGCATTTTTTCGTACCAAGACAAAATAAATTAAAATGTCAAAATACTAAAGAGAGTGAAAAACACTGAATAAAGAAAAAATTATTAGGTTTAGTTATTGGTTTTTAATCTTGAATTTTTATTTTTGCACAGTTTATTTTAGTGACAATATTATCTGTCCAGTATCCAGCTCTATATCTGGGCTATCATCTATTATGTTATTATCAATAATATTTTCGGGAAAAATACTTTTTAGCCATGCTTCATCGGGTTTTATCACATTAATAAACTCTATATTTTTTATTTTATTATTTTTAATTTTTTTACCTTTTGCTTTCAAGGAATTGATAGGAAATTTTTTATCTAGATCAATAATTTCTTTAGTTTTATTACTGTAATTTATTTGTAAGTTACCTAGCCATTCTTTTGTAAAAAATAATATTTCACAATCATCATTTTCTGGTAAAAAATAAACATTTTTATCTATGATCTCATCGAGAATAAATCTTTTAATATGTTGAGATTTTTGATCATTATTTCGATAAATAACAGTGTAGAGAGTACGAGGATCAAATTTCTCTACAAGCAAGTAGTTAGAATCTATAAATAAACTCTCATTAGGTATAGCGATGCGGTAATATCCATTTTTATATATAATAATCAGATAGTCATCATCAAAAAACTCACCTAATTTTACACCTTTACCATCTTTATTAATACGTAGAGTCTCATTATCAAAGTAATAAGAAATACCTTCTAGGGTTTTGATACCTTCTTGTTTAATAGAAATATGGCGTATCAATTTTTTGGTAACTACATAACCAACAGTAGAACGATTTTTTATAGGTATATCGGCAAAATTAAAATCAATGGTTAAATTTTTCATTCTAGGACGTGGCACTAGATGTATAGTAAGTACTTCGGCTTCACCATTTTGATTAGCTTTGAAATACAAAACTTTAGAATTTGGATTACCACGAGTATAAAAATAATCTTTGTCGCGATGTACACTTTTTACAAAAAAACGCTTAGCATACACATTACCATTAGCGCCATCGCGATACAATACATTATAAGTAGTTCTAGTATCATTAGGATCATATATAGCTACATGCAAAATATTTTCACCTACAAAAACTTTATCATCTACTTTGATAACTCTAAAGGTGCCATCTTCTTTGAAAACTATTAAATTGCTGAGTGTAGAGCAATCAAAAAGATACTCATCTTTTTTTAGTGATGTACCTACGAAACCTTCTGTGCGATTAACGTAGAGACGTTGATTAGGTGCTGCTACTTTATCTTTTTCTATACTACTAAAAGTTCTGATTTCTGTACGACGTGGAAAATTTTTACCATAAGTATTTTTTAAATATTTGAAGTGTTCTATAGTATAAGAAGTTAGATTATTAAGATTTATGTTTACTTGTTCTAATTGATTTTGAAGTTTTACGATTATCTCATCAGCTTTGAATGCATCATATTTGGATATGCGTTTTATTTTGATTTCAGTGAGCTTAATAATATCATCGCGAGTGATATCACGATAAAATTGTTTTTTAAAAGGTTCTAGTCCTTTATCTATGGTATTAATAACATCTTCCCAGGTTTCACACTCTTCTATGTTTTGATAAATATGATTCTCGATAAAGATTTTTTCTAGAGAAGCGAATAGCAATTTTTCTAATAGTTCATGCTTTTCTACTTCTAATTCTTCTTTAATAAAGCCTACAATATTATCAGTAGTTTCTTTCAAAAGTTCGGTAATAGATAGAAATACAGGAGTATTATCATCTATTACAACGCAATTAGTAGATATCTTTACTTCGCATTTAGTAAAAGCATATAGAGCATCTATGGTTTGATCAGGTGTAACGTCTGGAGACAAAATCAATGTAATCTCTACTTCAGAAGCAGTATTATCTTCGATTTTTTTAATTTTAAGATGACCTTTATTAGTAGCATCTATGATAGAGTCTATTAGTTGTCCTGTAGTTACGCCGTAGGGAATTTCACGAATCACGATAGTTTTATTATCCACTATTTCTATTCTTGCGCGTGAGATTACCTGCCCTTTTTTTTGACCATCATTATAATTTGTAACATCTATCAGGCCACCAGACAAAAAATCAGGGTATAAAGTGAATGACTCATCTTTTAGATATGAAATGCAAGCATCTAATACTTCATTAAAATTATGTGGTAGAATGCGTACTTGCAAGCTAACAGCTATTCCTTCTATACCTTGTATGAGTAATAGGGGAAATTTAACAGGTAAATAGATGGGCTCTTTATTTCTACCATCATAAGAAATTTTCCAAGGTGTTATTTTATGATTAAATATTGTCTGCAAGGCTAATTTCGAAAGACGAGCCTCGATATAACGAGGAGCAGCTGCTGTATCACCAGTTAGAATATTTCCCCAATTACCTTGTGTATCTATTAATAACTCTTTTTGTCCTAATTGCACAAGAGCATCACCTATACTAGCATCACCATGAGGGTGATATTTCATAGTATTTCCTATGATGTTAGCTACTTTATTATACCTACCATCTTCTAATTCATTCATTGAATGCAGAATGCGACGTTGTACAGGCTTTAAGCCATCGCGTATATGTGGTATAGCTCTCTCTAATATTACATAACTGGCATAATCTAAATACCAGTTTTCATACATTCCAGATATAGTCTTCAGTGATGTCTTTCCTTTTGACTGTTCAATGTTTTTTTCTTTTTCAGTTTCCATATTCATAACAAAATTACTTCATTTATTAGTAATGACAAATAGATATTGATAAAATAATTTAAAATTATAAATTTTTATTGATTAAAACTTTTTGAATAATACAATTTTACATTATTATAATTGGATAAAAAACTTTTTGTATTTCACATTATAGAAATTGTTAGTGCATTTTATAAAGAATTATTTAATAAAATGTCTAATTTCATATAGCAATTGCAACAAAAATACTCCTTCTAAAAAAATTATTTATTATGCAAACAAAAATTTTTATATAAATTTGCTAAAAAAAAATTATATTATGAAATATTTATTTCTTTGTCAAGGTAATGTTTGCAGATCTAATATGGCTGAAGAGATTTTAAAAGAAAGATTGATGCAGATAAATAGCGATTCTCTCGTAGATTCTGCTGGTTTCGAACCATACTTAATAGGTGAAGAAACAGACAAACGTGCACAAAATGCTTTATTAACAAAAGGATATAAGCCATCTACTCATAGAGCTCGTTTATTTCAAAAAACTGATTTTGATGATTTTGATAAAATTTATGTAATGGATGCTAATATATATAGATTAGTTAAAGAAATGGCTCGAAATAATAAAGATATTGAAAAAATAGATTATTTAATGAATGAAGCCTATCCCGAAAAAAATATACCAATTGTTGATCCTTCTTTTAGTGATAATCTTAATGATTTTATAAATACAATAGAAATGATAGAAAATGCAATAGATGCAATCATAGAAAAATATGAAAAATAATTAGAAATTTATTATTTTTTATAGATAATCGATATTTGTTAATCTATTTTTTTATAAATATTTTTTTAAATAAATTTTATATTTAAATAAATATTATATAATTTTGTGATATAAAAATATTAACAGATATGAAAAAAATTGTATTATTAATCATTTTAATCATTAGTACATCTATTATCTTTGGGCAAAACAATCAAAATGATGAACGAATTGTGCCAATTGAACAAAAATTTCAAGAAGCTAATTGGGTAACTACTATTACTGATCTAGATTTTAGTAACATTATTTTGCTATCCAGTTTTGATTGGCAAGCTATTAAACATGAGGATTCAATCAGATATAATCAAAAATTACCTACTCGCATAGGTATGTCTATAGCCATAGATGTAGATTTATTAAATGATATTATCCCGATAGAAGAAGATGGATATTACATTTATAGGTATAAAGTTTTTGCTGAAGGAGCCAAAAAAGTAGGATTTGTTTTTGATGATTTCTTTTTGCAACCAGGTGATGCTATTTATATAATAAATGAAGATGGACAATTTATTGGTCCAGTTACAGATGTAGAAAACAAAGAATTTAGGATGTATTCGACTGTGCCATTAAATGGAGAAGAAATAACTTTATTATATGTAAAACCTCAAG
>LFSZ01000078.1 GCA_001512885.1 Rikenellaceae bacterium DTU001 | reverse complement strand
CGTGGTTTTTATACAGGGACTTGAGAGCTAAGCCAATATTAAATTTAACATAAAAAAATTTTCTCCCATTTCTTCCGTTTCAAAAAATTAGACTTTTTATCCATTAATTTTCTTTTCCCTCTCACATCTGCTCCTGATCTTAGTTTCTTACATACCACCACTTCTTTTTTTAATTATATTAAGTTTTCCTAGCAAGTATAGTTAAAATATTACCAAATATGAATTTCTGCATAAATGTATTTTTTTTGGTGTCTAGGCATTTTCTTTTTATACCTTCAAAGATTTTATTTATTCAGTAGTAGATGATTGCATTTTAATTATTTGCAAAAGTCTTTGAATGTTTTGATCATTCATATAACCAAATTCTATTAGTAGATTTTCTCTTTTGAGAATTTCTTCATTAGTAAATGGTTTGTTAAAAAGATCTAAAACTTTAGTTTTTATTTCTTTCTCATCATTTGCTATTTCACAAATAGGTCCTAGTTCATTATTCTGTACCATCAAATTATTAGCTATTATATATCTACCTAAAAAAATTGCATGAATCAATTTTAATTTAAGTCCAGTTGGCTGTGTAGTATATAATACATTTAGTTGAGCATTTTGAATAAGTTTTTTTATTTTTTCATCTGATAAATTTGTTAATAGAGTAATATTAGGATTTTTTTCTAATTTTTTTTTAAATTTTATCTCATCAGAGCATTTGCCTGCTATTATTAAAGGAATATTTAAATCATTAAACACTTTATCAGATAAAAACTTCGCTGCTATTTTATTTTCGATTACATTGAGATTACCATGAAATAGTGCATAGCTTCCTCGCCCTTCTAATGACATCACTTTATTGAAGGGATGAAATGAGCTGATACATTCAGTATTCTTATTCCATTTTTTTACAATTTTTTGATCTCCTGTTGTTATAGCAGCTACAGCATTGGCCTTACTAATAATAATTTTTTCATAGTTTTTTAACTTTAAAGCTTCTGTATAAAAATAAATTTTTTTTAATTTATTAGATTCACTTTTGGCAAGTAAACGATAGTAGTCTTGTTCTATATTATGTGTCCTAATTATCTTTATCCTATCATCTAATGCGGGATGCGGTAGATAAAATGTAGTATGAATACCCTCAAATAAAATGGGAGCCTTATTATCTAATAAATTTCTTAATAATTTTTTATTATCACGTGTTTTAACAATAAAAGGTTTAATATTAAAAAAATCTTTAATGCTACGATTACGTGGATAATAATAAACTTTTTTACAATACTGTTCTAAAACTGCATTAGGTTTTCTACTGCCATATTCGAAAGCATGTAGATATATTTCTACCCCTTGATCATGCAAATATTTTATTGTATAAAATTCATCAATAGCACCACCATAATCAGGCGGATAGGGAATATCTAAAGTTATAATATTAAGTTTTTGATTCATAAATCTTATTTATATATAACATATTTATCTACAACAAAAGTATATTAAAATTTTGATTTTATGAATTGATTTATTAACGTAAATAATTTTTATTAAAATAATTTTTCATATTTTTGAAAAAAAATATGTGTAAAATTTTAAAATACATTTTCCCATTAATAATTTTTGTAAGTTTATTTTCTTGTTCCACAGATGTCGATCTCATACAAGAGTGGCAGGATATACCTGTGGTATATGCTATTTTAGATGTAAATAAACAAACGCAATATATTAGAATTAATAGAGCTTTTCTAGGAGTGGGTGATGCTTACGAATTAGCACATTCACCTGATAGTATCAATTATGATTATTTGTTAGATGTAACTATGAAAGTTTACGATAAAAACAATAATTTCATAAAAGAATATACATGTGATACTGCTCATTTATGGTATGATTCTGATATTTTTTATAAAGGATATATGCCTATTTATAGATTTAAAGTATCTACACCTTATCAAATAGATTACTATGATACTACCTGGCTAAACCCTGATTATAAATATGAACTAGTGATATATAATTCTAAATATGATAAATTTATAACTTCAACATGCGAGTTAATAGGAGATATTAATATTAATAAACCATATCCGGGACAAACATGGATCGCATTTAATACATCTAGCAAGAATAGTATAGAATGGACTAGTGCTAAAAAAGGTAGACTATATGAAGCTTTATTTCGTTTTCATTATAAAGAAGTAAACAATAATAATCCAAGTGATACAATTTACAAATTTATAGATTGGAATATTGGATCAGCTAAAAGCAATTCATTAAATGGTGGTGAAAATTTATCTATTAGCTATTATAATCAAGGATTTTTTGATAATTTGAAAAATAAAATAACTATTGATAATAATGTGGTCCGTATTATTGGCAAAGTAGAACTAATTATTATTGTAAAAGATGATATTTTAGCTACATATATATCACTGTATAATTCTAGTTCATATTCTATTTCACAATCTAGACCTGTATTTACTAACATAGAAAATGGAATTGGCATTTTAGCTTGTAAACGTACTTTTAAAAGAAATTATTCTTTGAACTCTAGTACTCAGATAATGTTGACAACAAGGGAAGATTTAGTACCACTTAATTTTGTATCACCTACATAATAAAAATGAAAATAAAGACGCCTCTTTTTTTAAAAATTTTAGGTATATTTACTTTAATTGGATCTTCATTAAGGATCATTGCTTCTATATCAGTTTTGATTTCAAAAGAATTAATAAGTTTTTGGTTACAGTTTCCTGGTTTTAGTTTTTTAGAAATTTATTCTAATATTTTTTTTAATAGTTTACTAATTATTTCCTCAGCTTTATCATTTTTAGCTGTTTTATTCATGTGGAGACAAAAAATAATTGGCTTTTATATTTATTTAATGGCCCAATGGGGATTAATTTTAATTAGAATGATTTTTTATAAACCTATATTTATCACATTTTTAGATGAATTGCCTAATATTTTACTCACTATTGTATTTTCGATTTCTTATGCTTACTACATACCATATTTTAAAAGTCTAACAATTGAAGATTAATATCTAGGAAATATCTAATTATATTAATTTGATTTAAAATTCGGTTTTTTCTTTGTATACTAATGCTTATTAAATTAATATAAAACTCTTGAGCTCCCTAGGTAGGACTTGAACCTACGACCCTCTGATTAACAGTCAGATGCTCTAACCAACTGAGCTACTAGGGAATATTTTTATTTTGCAAAATTATAAAATATTTTTTATATGAAAAAATATTTTTATAATTTTTTTATGGTTTTAAATAAAGAAAATAACATTCTTTGATTTTAGTAAATTGTGAAACAGATTTACGTAGTGGAGCTATAGATAAAAATAAATCTCCTGAAGCTTGAACTAATGATAAACTAGGTATCATAGCTCCATTTATATCATTATAACTAAGTATAACATTGCGAATAATATTACCGTCTTTATCGATAGTAGCTAAAGTAATGCATGATTCGTTACCTGATAGTGGCGCTTCTAATATATCATTACCTTCATTATTATTAATATTATCATTAAAAACAAAATAAAAAATATCATTTACTAACCCAAAAGAATATCCTAGCAAAAAAGATAAATTATCATTATTAGTTGTTTGATATTTATTTATTTTTTTACTCCATATTAGTTTCCCTTTATTGTTTATTTTAAATACATATATATCTTGTGCATTATAATTACTAATCACATTTACTCGTTGAGTACCAGTTTGTGGATCATTTAGCATATATTCATCTTGATAATTAAAACGTTTCTCTGCTATTAAATAAATATCTTCATCAATAAAAATGACAGTATCTATTGCAAAAGCCAATTCTTCAATAAATTTTTTTCTTTCATCTATCTCGGCTTTAGTTTTTTTGCCTTTATCTAAAAAATTACTAGAAAGAAAAGTTTTTGTAAGAGGAATACTAGAAAATATCTGAATACTATCAGCTAAAACATCATATTTATAAAAAAGTAAATTATCTATGACTTCATTTTCTAAATCACCTTTAAAGCTAATAATAAAGGTCCCATTTTCAGTAGGATATAAGCGCGGAGATAAGCATTTAACATCCATAATAGATGAGAGCATAATGTTATTTATTTTTTTACCTTCATCAGTTATAGATATTAGCTGATATATATTTTTGTTTAATAAATTATTTAATAAAATAAATGCATTCCCCACATTATCGATTGATATTTGCTGTATCGCTAGATCTTTATCTAAATATTTAAAATCTACGTCTTTTTCCCATAATATATTAAAATCTGTATCTAATGCTGTATATTTCAATTTTTCTCTTTCATACGGATGTCGAGGTATAGGTTGTGATATAAAAAAAATAGTTTTGAATGGATTTATATATACTTCGAAATCACCAGCTAACATCTTATCTCTGGTATCAAATTGATAAAAGGCAAGCTCAGTGTATTCTTGTACCATATTTAGATTTTTACCATCGTATACATTGTACCATAGAGCATTACCTTTTTTATTTCTATCATACAATTTGTAAAAAACATAAAGATTATCATTAATGATAAATGAATTAATGTAATCAATTTGATATGAATATCCACCTACTTTTATTTTGTGTGGTATATCGAGCGATTTATTAATCGACAATTTTTTAGTATCTATTAACTCTACTTTATAATTATCACCTACTTTAGAAAAAAATAAAATATTATTATCTGATAAACTATTAAAATGTATAATCTGCATCATATCTTTCGAAAACGGGTAAGTGCCTCCACTAGAATAAGTTTTATTTTTTTGCGAAAATATATTAATTGAAAATAATATAGTTATAAAAACAAAAATTGGAATTTTTTTATACATAATAAATTAAATTTTACTGCAAAATTAAAGAATTTTTAATAATAAAAATATTCTCTTTTTTTTACTATTTCATTGATATTGAAAATATATTTATAATTTTTTTATTATAAATTTGCATAAAATACAATATTATGAAAAATCAATTAATTTTTATCCTTATGATTTCAATTTTATTATTAGCTAGTTGCAGTAAGCAAACCTCAAAATATCCTTATTTAGATGAAAAAATAGTAACAAATACCATTGATACATTGCTAAATAAACATAGCCATGCTGATAGTATGCGCATCAGAAAGGGAGTAGAGCAAGTAGCTACACTGTGGTACCGAGAAGATGGCTCAGCATTGGATTTTAAAGATTTTTGTATCAATTATTTTATACCTCAAAGCGATGAACTAGAGCAGGCTTTTGATAGATTATGCTTTTATTTTGAATCATTGTACGGTAATAACTTGCAAATATTATTAGATTTTAGAAAAAATATTGATGAAGATACAGGTCCTTTAAATTTCCTAGATGAGATGTTTGGTAGTTATGATCCTTTTGCTCATATAACAGATGATTTTTTCAAAAATAAAATAGCTTTTGTTATCAGATTAAATTTCCCTTATTATACATTAGCAGAAAAAAATAAAGTGGGAATGAATTGGACACCACGTCAATGGGGTTATGCTAGACTGGGTGATATGTTTACATCTCGTATACCTGCTGATCTACAGCAAAAGCTTACTCAAACTTTAGCAAAAGCCGAAACTTATATTGCTACTTACAATATATTCATGGGCAACATAGTAGATGATAATGGTAAAATAATGTTTGATACCTCTGATATATTAATCTCTCACTGGGGATTACGTGATAAATTAAAAACTTTTTATGCTAAAAAAGATGGATTATTATATCAAAAAACTATTTACTCTATTATGAAACGTATAATAGATCAAACTATTCCTATAGAAGTGATCAATAACGATCAATATTTATGGAATCCGATAAATAATATATTATATTCTAATGGAAAAGAAATAGAAGGTAAACAAGAAGAAAATCGAAGATATCAAGTATGGCTAAATAATTTTCAAGCTATCAAAGAGTTAGATCCTTTTTATCCAGAATATAAAAATTACATTGAATTATCATTTGACGGCGTAATGGAGCTATCATTTGACGAAGTAGAAAATCTTTTCACTACTTATTTAGCATCTCCATTATTAAAAGATATTGGTAAATTAATAGAACAGCGCTTAGGTAGACCATTAGAAGCTTTTGATATATGGTATGATGGATTTAAACCGAGAGCTTCAATAGATGAGACCAAATTAAATGCTATCACTAAAGCCAAATTCAAATCTGCAGAAGATTTTGAAAAAGAAATGGCAAATATGCTAATATATTTAGGTTTTCAAAAAGATACAGCAGAATATATTGCTAAATACATAGAAGTAGATCCGGCTAGAGGTTCTGGGCATGCATGGGGTGCTGAATCAAAAAATATGAAAAGTCATCTAAGAACTAGAATAGCTGAAGATGGTATAAACTATTTAGGTTTTAATATTGCTTCTCATGAATTTGGTCATAATGTAGAGCAAACCATTTCATTACATTTTGTAGATAATTATTTCATTCACGGAGTTCCTAATACTGCATTTACAGAGGCGTGTGCCTTTTTATTCCAAGCTAGAGATTTAGATCTATTAGGTATAAAAAATCAAGACCCTTTACAACATTACCTTAATACTCTCGACGTAGCATGGTCTCTATTTGAAATCATAGGTGTGGCCCTAGTAGATATGTATACCTGGCAATGGATATATGAGCATCCTAATGCTACAGCTAATGAACTAAAAGAAACAGTCATTGATAATGCTAAAAATATATGGAATAAATATTATGCCCCAGTATTTGGAATAAAAAATGAACCTATCCTGGCCATCTATAGTCATATGATAAATGATCCTCTATATTTGCCTAATTACCCTATTGGCCATATTATTTCTTTTCAATTAGAAGAATTCCTAAAAGATAAAACTTTTGGTAAAGAAATTATTCGTATCTATAGTATTGGAAGATTGACTCCACAAGTATGGATGCAAAAAGCTATAGGCCAGAATATATCGATAGAACCTTTATTAAATGAAATAAAACTTAGCATAGAAAAAATAAAATGATATTGTAATGATATTATAACAAATAAGTTATATTGATTTTGATAAAAATACTAAAATGAATATTATAGAATTAAAAAAACAACGGAAAGAAAAAAATAAAGCAGATTTCCTAATTCACATTAATCCTAAAAATATAATCACCTTAGAAGCTAAGCTATACAGCAACATAGAAGTATGCGAAAAACAATTTTTCACCTATCAAAATAATTTAGATAAATAATTATGTATTGGAGAGAAATATTATGGCTCATATCCTGGCCACTGATGATATGGATATTGCATCTAATCATCACTAGCGCTATTAATAAATATGAAGATAAGACAGATAATAATAAACCCAAAATAAGTGATTAAAATTTTAATCGCTTACTTTAAAGAATATGAAATGTTTTTTAAGCAATAAAAAAAAATAATTCTCAAACTCAATTTTTATTTTTTTTTAATTGAGACCTGTATTTTTTATAATCAATTTATAAATCTGAACGATATGATTTGCTTCTTTCACGTCATGTACTCTTAATATATCTGCCCCATTTAATAATGCTTGCAAATGAATAGCAGAAGTAGCACACAAGGTGTCTTTAGGACTGAGTTTTAATGGTTTATAAATCATACTTTTTCTAGATAAACCTACCAAAATTGGAACTTGATGCATTGTAAATTCGTATAGATGATTTAGTAATTGGTAATTATGATCTACAGATTTGCCAAAGCCAAAGCCAGGATCTATAATTATATCATTTATACCTGCTTCATGTAAAAAATGTATTCTCTCAGAAAAAAAATAATTAATTTCTTTAACTACATTTTCATAATGAGGGTCTAACTGCATGGTGGCTGGTGTTCCTAACATATGCATAGCTATATATGGGATATGGCTTTCGGCTACATATTGTATGATACTAGGATCCATTAGTCCGCTTGAGATATCATTAATGAAGTCTACTCCTTCGTCTATACCATATTTAGCAGTCTCACTATGATAAGTATCAAGAGATATCAATATATCGGGAAAAGTTTTTCTTAAAATTGGTAAAACTTTATAAAGTCTTTTGCACTCCTCTTTAGCAGTTAGTGGTGTTGATTGTGAACGTGTAGATTCAGCTCCTATGTCTATAATATCTACACCATCATTTATCATCATTTCCACTTTTTGGAGTACTACGTCTACAGAATTCATTCTGCTATTTTCATAATATGAGTCTGGCGTTAGATTTATTATACCCATAATAGCTGGGAATTGTAATTGTATTAATCTGCCTTTGATATTAAATGTAACTTCTTTCATTTTTATTATTTAATTTTACAAAATTAGAAAAATAATTCTGAAATGAGCAAAGGTAATTTCATAGTAATAGAAGGCTTAGATGGTTGTGGTAAATCTACACAAATAGCACTCTTGGCAAAAGCTTTGCAGCAGCGCGAAATAAATACTTATGCAATTCATTTCCCTAGACGTAGTGATGAGGAATCTCCACTATGGGGAAGCATGATTAAAAAATTTTTAGATGGATACTATGGAGACATAGATATAGTACATCCAGAGCTTGTGGCTTTATTATTCGCTGGTGATAGATATAATGCTGCTAAAAAAATAAATGAACAATTGAATAATAATAATTGGGTGCTGTGTGATAGATATGTACTGTCTAATATTGCTTATCAGGGAGCTAAATTACCCGAAGAGCAATGGCCTTCATTTGCAAATTGGATCTTAAAAACTGAATATGAATATTTTAAAATTCCAAAGCCAGATTTACAAATTATTCTTTCTATGCCTTTTAGTTTTATTCAGAAAAATTTAAGATCTAGAAAGCTAAAATTAGAAGATGATATTCACGAACAATCTTTATCTTTTTTAAAAAATGTAGATAAAATGTATAAATGGATTGTTGAAAATATAAATAATGATATTAAATATTTAAATTTCAATGAAGTAAAAGATGTAAGTGATACTCATAAAACTATAATGAGCTTGCTAAATAATTAATTGGTTATATAATGTTTTATATGGACTAAAGATTAAAAAAAGAGTAATTATACAAGAAATTCGTTAATATTGGTTTTTTTATTGAACAGTTAAATATCAACTACTAAGTTCTCTGAGAATACACAAAGAACGCAGAAAAGGATGGAATTAAAAGGGCTACAAATAGCTCTGTGTAATAAAAAAAATAACCTAAATAATTAAAAAATAGTTATTTTTTTGTAACAATCTATAATTTGATTACCCAAATTATAACCTAAGATATGTGGGAGTGGAGAATTGGAAACTTGAAAACTAATCAGTCGGAAAACTAATATATGTTAAAATCAACATATGTTATATTTACTAACTCCCTATACCGATACCACGCCCATCTGTCCGAGGATGCGAGGTTGAGTATCCGCCCAGTATTGCTTACAGTCACGCCTGTAAGGTATTTACCCATCACTACATACCACATAATGTAGTTTTGCAGGTATTTGGTAGCTACACCCCTAAATTTGAAATATATCCAATTCGTGAATTCACTAGCCTTTTTCTTGACAGTACTTAGGCTATATATACCTCGCTTTTGCCTATGGCTGGTTACTATTTCTTTGTGCTTGATTACATTCCTTCTAACCTTTTTGAATGCTTTTTTATTACTGCTACACATGACTCCATCCTTTGGCATTTTAGCCTTCAGAAATTGTTCTATCTGTTCTGAACTTAGCTTTTTGCCATCAAATTTTTTGAATAATAAGTTGCCAGCTCTGTCAGTAGCGGCTAATACGGCTACTTTCTTTGGCTTTTGCTTCCTAGCTCGCTTCAGCTCTTCAGCATTTTTGTATATTCTGCCTTTTTCGGAATAATCCATCAATAGTTCATCCATCTCTACTACCCCGAAAAAATTGATATTATCTTCGAAACTTTGTAAAGCTGCCAATATCTTGTGTCGCCAAGCAAAGCTTGTTGGTAGGCTGATGCCTACTTCTTTAGCACAAGCTCTGAGACTTTTGCCTGCTACCATACATCTGATGTAGTCGAGCATTTTCTCTTTCTTTTGTAACCTGTAAACAAAAGTACCTGTGGTAACTCTAAATTGTCTGCCGCAGTCTTTGCAGCGATAGTTTTGCATTCCATTTTGTAAGCCATTTTTAATGATGTGATTGCTACGACAGTCTGGGCATAGTGGCGGCGCACTGAGTATTTTCAGGCCTTGATAATCGACTACATCGGCTTCTAATTTTTTCATTAGAGAATAAAGATTGTCTAAGAATTCTTTATTCTCTTCCTTACTCATAGCAAGGTATTTACTGGTGTTTTCCACTATTTTTTTCATGAATTAAAATTTTTGTAAAAATATAAAAATTATTTAACATATAAACTTGAAAAACTTAAACATTTATTAATTTTTTTATTATAGAAAAGTTAAATATCCTTCTCTGTGTTCTCTGAGAATGCACAAAGAACACAGAGAAGGATGAAATTAAAAGGGCTACAAATAGCTCTTTGTGGAAAAAAAAATTAACCTAAATAATTTACCCCCAATAAACGTTATAGAACCAACAATTATTAGTTGCGGTATCTTTTTTATTTTCATGTTATTTGCAAAAATTTTTGTAATTTAGCTAATTACAGGAGGGTTAATCAATGATTTTTTATCCTGAAGATTTACCACAAAAAATTTATTTTGATTTTATAAAATCTCAATTATCTATGTATTGTGAAACATTATATGGTAGAGATTTTATTGATTTATTATCACCGACTAATGATCATAAAAAGATAATAAATGAATATGAAGCCCTGAAATCTTTAAAAAAATATTTTCAACAAAACAACATTTTTTCTACTAAAATAAATGGTGATATACGAAGTGAACTCGAAAAACTAGCTACCGAGGGCTTTGTTATTAACCAAGAAATGTTAAATTCGCTATTACAACTGTTGACTATATATATTAACTTAAATAAAATCATCAATGATAAAAAATTGTCAATACTTAGATCACAGCATGTTAAATTTAATGAAGCTGATCAAATACTAGAACAGTTAAAGCACATATGGTCTTACGAAGGATATATTAGAGACGATGCTTCTGAGGAGTTAGCCTCAATCAGACGACGCATCGATAGCATGCAGCGTAATATTGATAAACAAATCAAAGAGATTTGGAAGCAATGGCAAAAAAAAGGCTTTGTAGCTGATGACTCCAATGTTACGCTTCGCGATCAGAGGTTAGTAATACCAATAAATCCCGAAGCCAAAGACTCTGTAAAGGGAGTTATATATGATGAATCTGCTACTGGACAAACCATATATATAGAACCACAAGAAATTTTTGAACTTAACACTTCTTTACAACATTTATATTTTGATGAAAAAAAAGAAATTTACCATATTCTCAGACAATTTACCGATCAATTAATGCCATATATAAAAACTTTATTACTCATCATAGATGAGATCACTTATTTAGATGTATTAAAAGCAAAATATTTGTGGAGTACAGATAATAATGCAATTATACCAGAAATAACTGATGAACCAGAAATAAATCTGATAAATGCTTATCATCCATATCTGAATCACGTACTTACCACACATAACAAAAAAATAGTACCTTTAACGATAAATTTAACCCAAAATAATAGATTTTTAATTATTAGTGGACCAAATGCCGGTGGTAAATCAGTGGTTTTACTGACAGTAGCTACAATGCAATGGATGGTTCAATGTGCTATACCTATCACAGCTCATGAAGGTTCCCGCCTTTATATATTTTCACATATATTTATGGATATGGGAGATAATCAATCATTAGAAAATGAGATCAGTACTTATGCTAGTCATTTATTAAATATGAAATATATTTTAGAAAATTCGAATGATAAATCTTTAATTTTGATGGATGAGATGGGTACTGGCACTGAACCTATTATGGGAGGCACTATTGCAGAATTGGTATTAGAACGACTATATCAAAATAATTGTTTTGCTATTGTAACAACACATTTTCATAATCTCAAACTCCTACCTATGCGTTATCCTGCTATGCAAAATGCAGCCTTGCTTTTCGATACAGATACTATGTCTCCTACATATATTTTGTCCCAAGGCATACCTGGCAACTCATTTACATTAGAAATTGCTCAAAAAGTAGGATTCCCTCAAGATATTATTAATAAAGCACAAAATCAATTAGGAGATAATAGAATTGAAACAGAAAAATTGCTAGTTTTTTTAGAAAATGAAAGAAAAAAATTAGAAGAACAAAAAAAACAACTTGAACTAGCAGAAAATTTTGTAGCTGAATTAATAAAAAAATACCAAGATAATTTAGAATTTCAAAAGAAAAAACAAAATTACTTTATTAAAAAAACAAAGGGAGAAATAGATGAGATTTTTTCTAAATCCAATAAATTAATTGAAAATACAATCAGAGAAATAAAAGAAAGTAATGCTGAGAAAAATAAAGTAAAAGATATTAGAAAAAAATTAGAAAAGGAAAAAAATACTATTGATAAAAAATTAGAAAAAATGCTTGTAGCTGATACTATTAAAGAAGAAGAAAAAATAGAATTTGAGGTAGGACATTTAGTAAAAATAAAATTAACAGGAGAGGTTGGTGAGATTATTAGAATTTCTGAAAACCAATTAAATGTAGTAGTAAATAATAAAATCATACAATTACCAATAAGTGCAGTAGATTATATTGATAAAAATGAACAATATATTAATAAAAAAATAAAGGTTAATCTCGTTAGTCGTACAGAAAGTTTTAATACTGTTTTAGATATACGAGGATGTAGAGCAGACGAAGCTATTAATAAATTAGACAAATATATCGACCAGGCTCTTTTGATTGGTGTTCCGAGGGTATATATTATACATGGAAAAGGCTATGGAATTCTACGAAAAGCCGTAAGGGACTATCTCAAAGATCTTACACATTTACTTAATTTTGAAAATGAAGTGGAAGAGCGAGGTGGTGATGGGATAACTGTAGTTAATTTTACTAATCAAAAATAATAGGGGTATAATAAAAAACCAAACAATTAAACCTTAATGATTTTGTCTATATTCTCTACGAGTCAATATCAATGAACGTTTACTATAATATCTCTTAAAGCCTTATACATATCTTATAAATAAAACTCCAAATTACAAACAAATTCAAAATTTATACATTTTAGTTATAAAGATTTATTTGTAATTTGGAGTTTATGAGTTCTCAGTTAAAGATAATTAATTACTCCACATCATCTGAGCTCATTAAAACATCCCATACAAAAGCTTTAATACCCGCACCCTCATTTATTTTATCTAATTTGTGAATAGCAGAAAGAAATGGTTGAACTTTTTCATCATCAACTACAGAAATAAGAGCCGAGTTTAACTCTGGCCATGTATGGGTACCAAAACGAGGCTCACCAACGGTACCTTTACCTATTACGGTTTCCCATTTAGTATAAGCTTTAATATCTAACCGTTCTAACAAATAATTTATTTGTTCAGTAACCGATTGATTATGTATTAAAAAAATAGCTTTCATATAAATTTTATTTATTATTATTATCGTCTTTATTATTAATAACAATTTCATCAATAAATTTAAATTGACGACGAGCGCGCATAATCTCTTTACGCCTACTACCAGATCGTATAAAGGTATGATAAGCCACAGGCACTACAAAAAGTGATAATATAGTAGAAAACACTAATCCACCAATAACAGCTATACCTATTGGTGCCCATAGTTCGCTACCTTCACCCGTGCTCAATGCCATAGGTAGCATACCTAGAAAAGTTGTAGTAGCAGTCATCAAAATTGGACGCAACCTAGATCTACCACCCAAAACTACAGCATCATTTAATCTCATACCTCTATCTCGTAAAAGATTAGTATAGTCAACAAGGATAATGCTATTTTTAACAGCGATACCTACCAGCATAATAGCACCTAACATAGCATTCACACTCAATGTATTACCAGTTATTAATAATGCTAAAACTACACCTGAAAAAGCAAAAGGCAATGCAAATAGTATTATTAATGGCATAGACGTAGATTCGAATTGAGCAGCTAATACAATATAAACTAATAAGATAGCAACAAATAATAATGTTATCAAATCTCTAAACGAATCTGTCAAATTCTCATAACTTCCACCAACTTCTGCAGTTATTCCTTCAGGAAATGATGCATTATCGATGATCTTATTTATACTACTTCCTAGTTCACCAAGAGATATACCTTCTGGTTTAGCATTTAAGGTAATAACACGCTGTTTATTTTCATGACTTATCTCAAGTGGTGTAGTTTCCTCTACAATATTTGCAACTTCTGATAAACACACTTTAGTACCTAGAGGAGTAGTGATCATTAGATTCTTAAATTTCTCTACATCTTTTCTAGCTACGTCACTAAGTCTAAATATCACATCATATTCATAACCTTCTTCCTTATATTTAGAAGCAGTATATCCAGTAATATAATTTCTAACAACACTACCTATCATAGCTGTATTTAGCCCTAGTTTAGCAGCTTTCTCTCTATCCACATAAATATTAAAAGTAGGTCTATCATTTGCTCTATCTATTATTACATCTCTAGCACCTGGAATTTTACTTATTTGATATTGCAATTCACTGGCTACTTTTAAGCTACTATCTATATTATAACCAAAAATCTTAACATCAACAGTATTAGTCATACCTCCCATTCCACCTGCACTAATGTCATATTTTATCACTTCAGGGCTAGCATCTAAAAATTGTCTAAAATCTTCTGCAATTTCAAAGACTGTTCTTTCTCTTTCTTCACGTTTTTTAAGTCTAAGAGTTACTTGTATTTCATTACTAGCTTTAGTACCAGTGAGAGAGGCTGTTTGATCACTAGGCACACCTGCAGATATTGATAAAATATATTTTTCTGGATATCTTTCATTTACAGTTTTTTCTAATTTAGAAACAAATTCTGCAGTTTTATCTATATTACCTCCAGTTTGTAGATATATCGTACCTCTCAAAATATCTTGATCAGCTTCAGGTAGAAATTCAAACCCTAACATAGGAACCAGAAACATTGTGCCAACAAAAATAGCTAGAGCTATCAAAAGAGTGGCTGTTTTATGTTTCAAAACATATGTCAATGATTTATGGTAAGCATTATCTAATTTATCTAATACCACTCCCATGGTAGATTGCCATAAATTTTTCTTTTTCTTTTTTCCATTATTATCTTGGTATTGTAACGAACTAGATTTTAATAATCTAGAGCTAAGCATCGGTGTTAAAGTAATAGCACAAATAATAGACATTGCAATAGTAATAGATACTATCCAACCTAAACTTCTAAAAATTGTACCAGTGATTCCAGTAAGCAGAGTGAGAGGCATAAAAACAACTAAAATAACCAAAGTACTTGCTACTACTGCTGTCCATACCTCATTAGTACCATAAATAGAAGCTTCGTATGGAGTGCTACCTCTCTCTATATGTTTAGTAATATTTTCTAATACTACAATAGCATCATCCACTACCATTCCAATAGCAATAGTAATAGCAGAAAGAGAAATAATGTTTAATGTATCTTTGGCTAAAAATAAATATATAAATCCAGAGATTAAAGATGCAGGAATAGTAACTAAAACAATTAATGATGAACTCCATTTACCTAAAAATAAAAATATCACTAATGAAACAAATATAAAAGCAAATAGTAAAGTCTCTGATAGATTATTAATAGAATTTTGAATATTCTCAGAAGAGTCATAGATAGGGAAAATTTTAACATCAGCAGGAAGTGTTTTAGTGATTTTCTCTAATTCATTTTTTACTTTTCGAGATACCTGCACAGTATTAGCATCAGATTGTTTCATAATGCTAATATTCACACCCCTACTTTCATTTACACGATCGATAGTTTTTTGATCTCTAAGGCTATCTCTCACTACAGCGATATCGCTAATTTTAACAAATTTACCATTTTGAAAACCTACTATTAAATTTTTTATTTCATCACTCGAAATAAATTCTCCAGCTGTAGTGACATTATATTCCATATCTTTTGTTTCGATATCACCTACGGGCACATCGATATTTTCGCGACTTACAACTGCAGCTACTTGATCAAGAGTAATATTATAAGCTTCCAATTTTTTAGGATCAAACTCTACATAAACAACTCTTTCTGGAGCACCTCTAACCAATACTGATGCCACACCATTAATACGATTTAAATTGTTGGTTATATTATTTTCAATAATTTTATCCAATCCTTCATAATTTTGATCAGCTTGCACACCATATACAATGACAGGCATTTGACTTGTAGAAAATTTTAAAATTTGAGGTCTGTCTACATCCTCAGGCAAAAACCGCATTGTCATATCTATGATATTCCTTGCGTCATTAGCCGCTTCATTCAAATCCGTACCATATATAAACTTTAGTGTGATAATAGAAAGATTATCGCGAGAAGTAGAATAAATTTCATCTAAATCATTTACACCACTTAATCTATCTTCTAAAGGTTTTGTAATATTTTTTTCAATACTGGCCGCATCTGCACCTATGTAGGGTGTGATAATTGAAATAGTAGGTAATTCTATCTCTGGGAAAAAATCAATTGCTAACCTAGAGAAAGAATAAACGCCAAATACAATTATAGCCAAAAAAATCATTAACGTAGTTATTGGCCTTTTGACTGATGTTTCATAGATTTTCATAGTTCTTTACTTTTTATTATAAAAAAAATTTATTATTTATTGTTTATGATATTAAGCTTTGCTCCATCAAATAATTTATCTTGTCCTACTACAACTATATAATCACCTTCTTTAATATTGCCATTAGCGATTTCAGTGTAGTTTTCTAAAATTCTACCACGTTCGATAAATACTTGTTTGGCTATGTTATTTTCTACTTTATAAATATAATATTTATTAGTACCTTGCAATTTCAAAACAGCAATAGATGGGGCTGCTAATGCTTCTATCCTACCCATATTTATAGATAATCTGGCAAACATACCAGGTTTAATAATTTCTCGTGGATTATCTATTTTTATTTCTACTCTAAATGTCCTGCTAGATGGATCTACAGTAGGATAAATTTGTGAAACTTTGCCATTAAATTTTTGATCTCCTAATGCATCTACTTTGATTTCTACAGGTAAATTTAATTTAATGTTATTATAATAAGACTCAGGTATATCTACATAAGCTTTTAAAACATTCATTTTTTCTAAAGTTAATATAGCTGCTTTACCTTCTTTAGTATTAGGAGCACCAGAAAATAGTTCTCCATTTTCGAAATATTTTCCTGTAATAACACCGGAGAAAGGAGCTTTGAGATTAACATTTTGCTCTAGAAATTCTGTATTATTTCTGGCTATATCATATTGAGTTTTTATTTGATCATACTGCTGTCTAGATATAGCTCCTACTTTTACAAGTGAATCCATTCTATTATAATCAATTTGCAATTGAGTTAATTGCAAACGAGCTTGATTGTATTGAGTAGGATCCATATTAACTAAAAGTTGTCCTTTTTTTATATGATTGCCAACCTCAGCATAGATTTTAATTATACGACCAGGAGAAGCTGGTGCTAGATTTACTTTTTCCCATGCTTCGATGTTAGCTGTAAACTCTAAAGTATTATCTAAAATTTGTTTTTCGAGTTTAGCTACTTGAACATTATAAATATCATCGCTGTCGCTTTCTTTTTGACTACTTTTAGAAGCGCAGCTAACATTTAGGAATATACCAGTTCCTAATACTATTACTAAAATTAAATTTTTTATTTTCATATTTCACTATTTTTGATTATATAACAATTTCTCTAGTTCATATTTAGCATTTAATAACTGCATTACAGAACTCAAATAATTTGACTGAGCAGTTAAATAATTCGTATTAGCTTGAGTAAGCTCTAGGCTAGATGCTACGCCTTGCAGATATCTCATTTCTATATTTTTATAAACTCTATTTGATACTTCGATATTTTTTTTCTGCGTAAGATAATTTTCATAAGCATTAGATAGATTATATTTAAGTTGTTTTTCTTGTATTTTTAATTGCTCATTGACCATATCTAGTGTAAGATTAGATTTTTGTAGTTCTACTTTAGCCTTACTCACTTGTACACCATTCTGACCACCATTAATTAACGGCAAACTAATCGTCAATCCCGCAATAGATGCTGGAAACCATCGTAAATCATTTAGTTTATTTCCTTGTCCTGCTTCACTATATGTATAGAAACCTGCTATCGTAGGAGCGAAATCAGATTTTTCTTTCCTTAAACTTAATAAAGCCATATCTCTTTGTTTTTCAACAAATTGATAATCTATATTTTTATAAATATCTACAGGTGTCAGTATAAGGTTATTTATTTCACCTTCATTAAGGATATCATTTATATCAGTGGTAAGTTCAAAAACCACATTAGTGTCTAATCCTAATTGAAAACGTAGTACATTATAAGAAAGTTCTAAGCTACGCTCAAGTGCTTTTTTAGTATTTTCTATATTCATAATTGTGAGATCTATCTGATCTACATCTGTCGATTGCAATACACCTACTTCATACATAGCTTGAGTTTGTTGCCTTACATTTTGTAAATTAACAATATTACTATCTAGAATATTCAAATTATGCTTTAATACTAAAGCACTAGTATAAACAGAATTGACTGAAGATACAACTTCTCTTTCTGTATTCAAATATCCGAGTTCAGCCATTTCAGCACCTAAATTAGATAATTGAATACCTATAATTAAAGGCAAGCTAAAAATCAATTGCTGCACTTCTATGGACCAACTAGTTTGAAATTCCATACCAAATTGTACAGGAATATATTCACCAGGCGCTCCTCCTATCATTACAGCTGGTAACAAGACAGTTTGTAATTTTAAATTGTCTAAAAGTTTAGCACTAGCACTGGCTTTAGGAAAATAATTAGTTATAGTTTCCCATTTAGTTTTTTGAGCAATAATTTTATCCATAGATGCAGCTTGAATAGATTTATTCTGCTGTAGAGCTAAATCGTGAGCTTGCTGTAAGGTAAGCTGCACATTATTATTTTGCCCATTTACTAAGATAAATGAAGACAGCAAAATAATACTGAAAAAAAATTTTTTAGTTGTTATTAGCATTTTCATCTTTATTATAATTTTCTAATTTTTGTTCTAAATATTTTCTACCTTTTTCACTTAAAAGAGCATTTAAATGAAAAAGATACAACTCGTGTAATATTTCTTGATTCGAATATTTATTTTCAAAAACAGTTTGCATGTTTTCATTTGAAAATTGACTTACCCATCCTAAATAAAAATAACTTATAATCTCTTCATTAATATCACTTCTATATAAACCTTCTTTTTTACCTCTTACTATATTTTGCATAATTTTTTCACGTATATGACGATAACGAAAATTATCTAATTTTATTGCTAATTGTGGATAATATTTATTTAATTCCATTATAAAAATGGGTGTTATATTTTGAGTAATATGTGCTAAATTATTCATTACATACAAAATAGCATCTATTGATGTAGGAAAATCTTTAGGTGTTTTTTTAAAACTATTTTCACATTCATTATTAGTTGCTATTGTCAAAATATAATCAATGATCTCAGATAAAACATTTTCTTTACTATCTGTCCAGGTATATAATGTTTTTTTAGATACTCCTATCTCTCGTGCTATATGATCCATAGTAACATTACGGATTCCATATCTAGTAAACATCTGAGCTATTTTATGAATATATTTAGCAGGTATAGCCATCTAATAAATTTTTGCAAAGATATAATAATAATTTCACATAAGAAACTTTTTTTGTAAAAAAGTTTCCAAAGTATCCTTAAATCAAAAAAATTTATTATGAAAAATAGAGAATATTAGCTTTAAATTATAAATTTTTAGATAAAAATTTATAAAACTAATTTAATTCTATCCTACACTTTTATCCTTGATTACTATATTTTTTAAACATATTTTGCAAAACTAAAATATGTCGATTTTTTTAATGTAGACAGTAAAATTATAATTTAATCAANNAACTTTTGTAAATTTGCATTGTCTAATATATAAAAATATTAAATTATTATGAAAAAAGTATTTGTTGCAATTTTAATAAGCTTATTTACTCTTGTATCATATTCTCAAGAATTTGATCCTAGATTAGAAAAGCACTTTGGCAAAGATAAATTATTGTATTGGCAAAAAAATTACCCTGATAGTTTAGGTTACTATGAGTTTGTAATAGATAATGCTTTTCTAATAATGGATGAAAAAATAGTAAGTGCTAGGCTGGGAGATGAAAAAGTAAAAGAAATAGAAATACCTAACTTCGAAGACATACTTTGTAATCACCAACTGATGGATATTTTTTCACTTGGTATACAAATTGATCCCAATAGATACCAATACATAAAAATAAAAGATGAGCCATACTATTTGTATATTAAACCTGGAGATTATTTATGGAATAAATATCAAGCTGGTAAAAATAATTAAAAAAAAGAGGGAAAATTATGAAACGTATAAATCTTATTTTATTAATTTTGTTTTCAATAATTACTAAGGGTTTAGGACAAAATCCAACAATCAATCTAGATGCTTCCACACATAATACACAAAAAGCGGTCTGCGGTTATTGGTTTTATGATGATGGTGGGCCTGGTGGTAATTACTCTAATAATCAAGATAGATGGATTACTTTTTATTCCACTGACCCTGTATACACACATATAAAAATAGACTTTGTATATGTAACTTTAGCAGCAGGCGATACCTTGATCATTTATGATGGTCCAGATATCAATTCACCAGTTTTAATTAGATATTCTCAAGCCAATCCATTAACTCCAGCTAACTCGTCTGTACAAGCAACTGTAAATAATCCAAGTGGCAAATTAACAGTACGTTTCAAAGCTGATGCCACAGGCAATGCTGCTGGATGGGATGCAGCTATTGGATGCATCAAGATGTGCCAAAGGATAATACCAGTATTAGATAGTGCATTAACATCACCATTGCCTCTACCTGATTATTATATTAATCTGTGTGCTTCTGATACTCTTACTTTAGCTGTTAAGACTGATTCAACAGCCTTTCCAGATAATCATATAATTTATGATCAGACTTTGTCAAATACTACCTTTGCATGGAACATGGGTGATGGTAATACTTTATATGGGCCTGTGGTGAGCCATCACTATGATATACCTTCTGGTTATAATGTATCTCTCTTGATAACTGACACAATGGGTTGTATAAATACATTATCATTAAGTTTCAGAGTACGTATTAGTGATAATTCTATTGCCAGTATAGATGATGCAGTACCAGATATATGCGTAGGAGACTCTATCATATTAACTGGTGGTATTGGTAGTGGCAATACTGTTGTGGTAAATCCATTTAGTAATGTTATAACTGCACAAGGTGTCTATGATTCTGTAACTTTCATACCTGATGGTCCTAATTGCCCAACACTATGTTATGGTACTCCTGTTAACTTTAATCAGTTTCCTCCCGGTGCCACTGTGCAATCTGCTAGTGATATAGAGTCTATTTGTATCTTTATGGAACATTCTTACGCAGGTGATCTTTCTTTTAGAATCATATGTCCAAGTGGTCAGAGTGTGGTACTAGATTCATATGATAATAGTGGTAGTAATTATTTAGGCGAAGCCTATGATGATTATGGTGGCAGTTGTGATCCAGCTCAAAATCCCCAAGGCATACCGTGGTTATATTGTTGGTCAGAAATATCCACTTACCAATATCAAGGTTTATTAAATGTAGTAGATGGCTCTGGTCCTAGTCCTATACCTGCCACTGATACTATAAACCATACTAATTATCTTATCCCAGAAAATCCTCTAAGTGGTTTGGTAGGGTGTCCGTTAAATGGTATTTGGAGCATAGAGATTTGTGACCACTGGGGAATAGATAATGGCTGGGTATTCGAATGGATGCTAACACTATCTAGCAATTCTGGGGCTGCTGGCTGGGAATATACAGTGAATATAGATTCCATTGTTTGGAATGGACCTTATATTAATATTATCAATGACTCTACAGCAATTTTTAAACCTGATAGTAGTGGTACTTTTAATTTTTATATAACAGTAGTAGATGAATATGGCTGCTCATACACATCATTTACACCTTTAGAAATCAACACTGTAGAAGTTCCAGATATAGAACTAGGTGCTGATACAATGCTATGCGAGGGTATGCCATTAATTTTAAATGCTGGCGGTGGTTATGATGAATATATTTGGAGTAATAATACTAGGGATTCTGTCTTATTTGTAGAGATGTCAGGTATTTATTCTGTAACAGCAACTAATTTTAATGAAGCTCAAACATTAGGTTGCTTTGGCAGTGATACTATAAAAGTAACTTTCATACCAAATGCTTATGTAGATTTAGGTCCAGATCTATGTTTATTAGAGGGACCTGTTACATTAGATGCTACTTATGCACCAGGATTTTCATATCTATGGTCTACAGGAGCAAACACACCAATTATACATCTGAATGAACCTGGTATTTATGATATTTCAGTTGTAGTTTTTTATGAAGATCCTTCTATGTGCGCCGGACATGATACTGTAAAAATTAAATTAATCCCCACACCAATTATTGAACTTCCAGATACTATGTTTATGTGTGCACATCAAGCTAGAATCATATCAGTAGAGCAAATGTATGATTATCTTTATAATTTTGAATGGTCTACTGGCAATACTACTCCAACTCAAATATTTCAAAATATGCTACCAGGTATATATGATATACAAGTAAAGGTAATAGGTTGTGATACTACTATCCATGAAACAAGATTGACTGTGGATGATTGTGCAATAATGATACCAAATGTGATAACTCCTAATGGTGATGGTATAAATGATTATTTTCAGATAACTAATATAGATTATTATCCTAATAGTGAAATTAAAATTTATAATCGCTGGGGTAAAAGAGTTTATGAAAGTCAAAATTATCAAGGCGATTGGGATGGCGAAGGATTAGATGAGGGCACCTATTATTATATTTTCAGACTTAATTATGGAAATGGTCAGATAAGCGAATATCATGGCACTATTACTATCTTGAGAAATTAAATATATAGAGCTACACTATATCAATGTCATAAATAATCTAAACCAAACTCACATCTTTCTTTTACTTTAGCTGTCTACAGCTTTCCTACTCTTAATTGTTGTTTAATTAATGAAATTATTACGTTTTAAATTTTAATATCATTTTCATAGTAATTTTTTAATAAAGTATCCCCATTAGGAGATAATACGACCTCCCATCCATTTTTTTGATTATTAATAAAAGGAGTAACAGAATGTATTATATCTGAATAAGGGTAATAAGAAACTAATTCACCATTACCATTATCAAAATGTCCTTCACCAGTTAAATATCCTTTTTCATTATAATAATACCAGGCCCCGTCATATTTGCCATTTTTATAATTACCTTCTTTTTTTATTAAAGTATTAGAATAATATTCTTTGTATATCCCATTTAGAGTATCATTTTTATAAGTTAATTCTTCTACTATATTACCTTTTAAATCATAATAAAATGCTTTACCATTTTTTTTATTTTCTTTATATTCTATTTTAGATTTTATAGTCCCATTTGGATAATATTCATAATAAAATCCATCTAAAAAATCATTTTTATAATTCATTTCGGCAATTTTATTTCCCATTTTATCGTATTGATAAGCGATTCCCTCTTTTTTATTGTTTTTAATAGAATATTCAGCAGCTAATGAGCCATCAGGATAATAAACCTTTTCCACTTTTTTACAACCTATTATTAGAAATAAGACTATTAAAAAATAAATTATTTTATTTTGATTCATAAAATTTTTTAATAACAAATTTATAAATTAATTATAAATCTGATAAAGTAATAAGATATATAATTCTAAAATTTATATATAGTAAAAATATAACATTACATTTATTGCCAAAAAAAAATTGACTAAAAGTGATATATAACGATATTTAAATATTATAATCCAAATTTATAACCAATAGAAATACCTATTATATAATTTTTAATTTTTATTCCAGTAAAATTAGAAATATCAGCTAGGCCCCAACTATAATTTACACCAATTAGAAAATTACTAATATCTAAACCTACGCCTATATTTAGACCATAATCGACTCTTTTTAAATCATCTTTAGTATCTGATCCCCAATCGATAGTATAGTCATAACGTACTTCTGAATCTACAAGCACTTTTTCGCTACCAGATAAACCAAAACCAATATAAGGACCTGCATAACAATAAATATCTGCTTTTCCTAAATCAAAAGAAAATTTTGCATTAATAGGTATATCTAAATACAATAAAAACATTCTAGTTTTATAAATATCCTCTTTATCACTATATCCTTTAGATTGCAATGAGATACCACCTTCTAATGAAAAAAGATTAGAAAAAGAATACTCTATAAAAGGATTAGCGTGAAAACCAATGAGCATATTGAGATCTTCACTATAAGTAATATCATCATCTTTTGATATTACGTTTGAAAGGTTTAAGCCAGCCTTTATACCAAGACTAAGATTCTGTGCAAACATTGTAGTAGAAAAAACAATGATTGTTACAAAAATTAAACTATAAATTTTTTTCATATCTTTATTATTATTTTCTACAAAAATAATAATAATTTTAATTTATACAAATAAAATTCATAAATTAAATTTATATCCAACAGAAATCTGTAAAACATAATTTTTAATTTTATAATCTAAATCATCAATGGTACATAGATTAGCAAGTCCCCACCCATAAGACATCCCTACCATAAAATTATTAATATCGAGCCCCACCCCAAAATTTAATCCATAATCAACTGTTTTAAGATCATCATCCCAATCTGATCCCCATTTTATAGGTCTTTTAGTGATTTTTGTTATATTATGAACAGTGCCTTCTTTATAAATTTTTCCACCAATTCCGAAAGCTACATACGGACCCAAGCTACAGAAAAGATTTACATTTCCTAAATTAAAATTAAACTTAGCATTGATTGGGATATCTAAATATATTGAAGTTAGTCTAAACTTATGATTATCCCCCTTTACTTTGTAACCTCTTGATTGAAAAGCGATGCCACCTTCTAAAGAAAAAAGATCAGAAAAAGAATACTCTATGGCGGGATGAATATGAAAGCCAGGAAGCATTTTGTAATCATCACTCAAGGTCTTATCATCATCTTTTACTATCATATTAGATAGATTTAATCCTCCTTTAATGAGAATGTTGAAATTTTGCGAATAATTAACATTACAAACAATGCAAAATAAAATTGTAATTACAAATAATTTATTATTTTTCATTTTTTGTTTCAAAATTAAACAATATTTTTTTTAAAAAAAACTAATGCATCTATCCTAAAAATTTAAAAAGAAAATCTAATTCCTACATTTAATCCTATACCACTATATGGGAATTTAATTTTAAACATTTTCCTTGGTTCATTTGATGATGGAGGATTATCATAATCGTAAGTATAACTATCTACAAAGTCTATTTCTTTATCCTCTACATTCAAATCTGGTAATAAATCAATGCCGTTTTTACTGTACTTAGTTATTTTACCCTTTTCAGGAGCATAACTCATACTCACTAAGTTGAATTCACTAAAAATTGTAATTATATCTGATAAATGAAACATAAGACCTGCTGCTGATGACATACCAAAAGCTATACCACCATCGAGTTTTAATTCTTCAATCATTTGATCATCTAAAGAAGAATTAATAAAATATTCCTCAGTATATTTTAAATTAATATGTCCTAAACCAATTATTACACCAAATTTAGCATAAGGTTCCACTTTTTCGAATCCAGCAGCTATTATTAGAGAGGGATTAATTCTAATCATTTGATTTCTAAGTGATATTTTTTCGCTGCAAAAAATATCATTATTCTGCCAATTTGTATATTTTTCTTTATATTCAGATTTTATCTGATCACTCATCAAAAATGAAAAGCCTATATCTATACCTATATTATTATTAAACATATAGCCAAGGTTTAGCCCAAAATTAGCGCCCTTACCCAATGAACCATATACTGATTCAAATTTTTCAATATCCTCATCGTATAAAGCTTCATAATTTGGTATCATTGTCTGATTAGCTACGCCCAATGAATATCCTCCATTTACATTGACATAAAATTGTGAATAAACAGATATACTGAATATACTAATAGCAAACACGATTACTACTTTTTTAATTACAATATTTATTTGCATGTTTTTCAGATTTTAAATGATTTACTTTTGCAAAAATATAAAAATGCATTTTAATAAACAAAAAAATATAAATAATATACAAGGTATCATATGTTTAATATATTTTTAGATCTATTCAAGATAAAATATGTTTAAAAAAAAGTATAATAAAATAATTAGGCTTCATAAAAGGTATTTGTTAATCGAGGTTTTTTGAAATTCATCTTTGTTTTACTTTACGTAGTTTATACTACCATCAAATAATTTTTATTTAATTTTACAAAAAAATAATTATGGATAATTTTAATTTATTAGATTATCAAGCTCTACCCAAAGAGCAGAAACGCCGATTTCTAGATAATCTATATCAATTTTTATTAGAAAACAACTACACAGCCGTAGATTATCAG
>LFSZ01000071.1 GCA_001512885.1 Rikenellaceae bacterium DTU001 | reverse complement strand
ACAGCTACTAATCCAAGAGAGTAAATAGCATAGTATGAATAGACATATTCGAGGCAATTTGGTAGATAGATAGCTATTTTATCGCCTTTTTTATAGCCCATATCTAATAGGCTATTAGCTAAGCGAAAGACACTATCCTTCAAGTCTATAAAACTATACTCTTGATCATTATACACAAATGCAGTTTTATTTCCAAATTTTTCTGCTGCATCGATAATTAATTCTCTTACATCTTTACGTGTTTCCATATTTTTTGTTTTTAGCAAATGTAATAAATTATTTGCTTTATATAACGAATAATTATTAAAATTATTTTATTTATGTTTTTTTGAAATCAATCAACAGGCCTCATCTAATGCTTTATTTATTAAGAGATCTTATAATAATATCAATTTTCTAATATTTTGATAAAGAATTTGTATTTATTAAATGCTATTTAAAAAAAATTAGTAATTTTGTTTAACAACCAATAAAAATTTAAAGTTATGCGTAAAATGTTATTTATTTTTATAGGAATATTCTATGTATTAAATATTAATGCGCAAATTGGAATGCCAGGTAATACCACATTAATTAATGATAGGCTAGGATCCAAAAACAAACTAATAAATAAACTAAAGAATGATTCAATTGATAATTGTAAATTATTGAATCATATGGGAGCGTTTTATGATGGTTCTGGTAATATCGTTACTACTATTTTTAAGGGTAGGATATTTAATAATTTTTTGAATGAATTAAAATCAGAAGAAAATTCACAAAAAGCTGGGAATGTATGGAATGAAGTAGGTCCATGGGGAGGAGATGTAAACTCGATTTGCATGTATATTGATGAAGAGGATACTATATTATATGCTGCAGCTGGGATTCCATATATTAAATATAACACATTAGCACCATGGACTGTTTTAACTAGCTTAGCTAATTATTCAACTAATATTAATATAATTATAGCATCTAATGATAGTATAATATATGCTTGCGGAGGCTCTACAAATGCTTTATTTAAATCAATTGACAAGGGACTAACGTGGATTAAGCTAGAGAATGTCCCTGTAAATAGAGAAGTTAGCTCGATAGCTATTGATCCTTTGAATTCTAATATAATTTATGCCGGGTTAGGATGTATAATGGGGGGTACAAATTATGAGCATATTATAAAATCGGCTGATGGAGGTAATTCATGGCAGCTATTAAATACTTCTGTACTTAATATTGAATATGGAATTGGAGATATATCTATTAATCCTAATAATGCTGACCAGATAATTGTTGCTGCTTTTGGAGCATTTGGAGGCGGAGAAGTTATTTATTCTGATGATGCTGGAAATACTTGGCAGAATATTACTAATGGATTGCCGACTCAATATCCTTTTAATGATATTGAAATAGCTGGAAATACAGTATATATATCAGGGGGTCAGCTTTTTGGAAATCAGTATTTAGGGGTCTATAAATGTATTTTAGATGATTTTAACTGGCAAAATATATCAAGTGGATTCCCTTTAAAAGTTGTAAATAAAGTTATTGTGAATCCATTCGATACATTAAAAATATTTGCAGCTACTGATGGGGATGGTGTTTATTTTTCTAATGACGGTGGAATTACCTGGGATTACACCTCTGCAGGAGCTGATAATTTCTCTATTTGTGATATTTTACTTAATCCAAGCAATCCCGATGAAATTTTCATAGGTTGCAAAAGCTTAGCTGTATATAAAAGTGAAAATTCCGGTTTATCTTGGGAAAAATATAATGAAGGGATTGCAACTCTTACAATAAAAGATATAGCTGTTGATCCTTCTAATAATAACAATGTAATTGTGGCTTTTGAATCATGGAATTCTGGTGGTTGTTTCTTATCTAATGATGGTGGGTTGACATGGAATTTAGTCGAAAACTTACCTGCTACACGTTTCTCTTCTGTTGTTTATGATGTTAATGGTAATATTTATGCAGTATCCAAAGGTCCATCTTCTGTTGCTCAAGAGGGTGTTTATAAATCTAAAGATGGTGGTGTTTCATGGACTAATACGGGCCCTAATTTAGGACCTTTATTCGAAACTGAATTATGGGTAATAGATGCTCCACAAACAATAACAAATCCTTCAGATTCGGGACTTTTATTTGTGGGAGGTAATCATTTTGGAGTTGCAGGACATGCTGCAACTATTTATAGAACACTCAATGGAGGTGATTCTGGATGGGAAGAAGTATATATAGGAAATGATAATGTTGATATTCATGCAATAGAAATTGCTCCTAATGCTAATAATAATTTAATTTATGCTGGATATGTTAGTTATGAAAATATTACAGGCTCTTTATTAAAAAGTAATGATAAAGGTATTACTTGGATTGATATTAATAATGGGGTTCCTAATAATTGTAATAGAACTTTTGCTATTGCTGCAGATAAAATACACAATAACATTGTTTATGCGGGCGCCAGTTCTGCTTTAGGGAGTAATTATATATTAAAATCAGAAAATTGTGGTGATATGTGGTATCCCATTTTAAATTTGAATTCAGAGATATATTGTTTACAAACTGCTTATGCAAATAATTCCTTTATTTATGCTGGTACATTTAATAATGGGGTTATTATTAGTCAGGATAGTGGAGATAGTTGGTTTAATGCTAATGATGGATTACCTACTAATATACCAGTTTCTTGTTTTTCTGAACCATTTATTGTAGATAATAATTTAAAAATTTATGCTGGCACGTCGGGACGAAGTGGTTTTATTGCTACTATTGCAAATTTAGATGTTAATGATAATTTTTATATTTCTGATTTTATTACTTGGAATGAACCGAATCCTTTTTCAGATAATACTACAATTCATTTTAGTTTAAATAAAAAATCTCATGTTAAATTATCAATTTTTAATGTTAATGGACAATTAATTACCATATTAATTGATAAAGAAATGGAACCATGCGCTGATTATCAAATTAAATGGGATGCAAATAATAATAAACATGTAACAAAAGGACTTTATTTTTATCGCCTTGAGATAGATGGCAAACCTATAACAAAAAAGATGTTATTTCAATAATAATAAATATATTATTAGAATTCATTACTTATTCATTCCATTACTTTAAAAAACTGGAATAGTTTGTACACACTGAGCTCTCCAAAGTAAATTGTTATAAAAAATATTAATTGTGCTTAGGAATTATGAGAGACATTCGATTCCTTTATGTTTTTTTGAAATCAATCAACAGGCCTCATCTAATGCTTTATTTATTAAGAGATCTTATAATAATATCAATTTTCTAATATTTTGATAAAGAATTTGTATTTATTAAATGCTATTTAAAAATTATTATAAATCAAAATATAATTTTACAGGGCAATGGTCACTGTGTTTTGCTTCTCTTAATATTTCACATGAAATCAATCTATCTTTTAATGATTTGCTAACCATAAAATAGTCTATGCGCCAACCAATATTTCTCTCGCGTGCATTTTTGGCTCTATAGCTCCACCAAGTATAATGTCCTGGTTCATTTGGATGAAAAAAGCGAAATGCATCAATGAAATCTTTTTTTATGAATTGATCTATCCATGCTCGCTCCTCGGGTAGAAATCCGCTATTATTAGCATTACCTATAGGGTCATGAATATCTATTTCTGTATGACAGATATTGAAATCGCCACAAATTAATAAATCAGGATGTTGTTTTCGAAATTCCAGAATATAATTTTCGAAATCTTCTAACCATTGCATTTTAAAGGCTTGTCTCGCTTCGCCACTACTACCACTAGGATGATAGACATTTATCAAAACCGTAGAACCATAATATGCTTTTATCATGCGCCCTTCAGCATCGTATTTAGGTATTCCCATACCTAATTCTACTTTATCAGGTTTGATCCTTGTTAATAGTCCAGTACCAGAGTAACCTTTTTTCTCTGCAGGATGCCAATAAGTTTGATAGCCAAGCTCATGAAATAATAAATCTGGTATCTGATCGGCATTAGCTTTTAATTCTTGAAAGCATACAATATCGCTATTATCATCTCTCAAAAAATCTATTAACCCTTTTCTAATGGCTGCTCTAATACCATTTACATTGTATGTCAAAATAGAAACATTCATATTTTTATTGATTTTTGTAATTATTTATCCAAAAATAAATAATTTGTTTGAAGTATTATAATTAAAAAATAATTATAACATTATTTAAATTATGATTTGTGGTAGGATTGCTAAAAAATATCTCAAAGTAAAGATATGCCCAAATAGCAAAAAAATGTGAATTTTTGAGTTTTTTAGTTTACAAAATTTGATAAAATTATTATAAAAAATCAAAAAATATTTTTTAGGTTATTTTCTATTTAAAAAATTTCACTTTTATTTTTATTCACGGATTCAGGTCTATACTTATTGAAACACTATTTTCATTATTTACTACATTGATTGTAAAATCAATATTTTACTAATTTTTTTTATTTTAATTTTTATTGTAATTTTGCATTTATACTCTCCGTAGCTCAGGTGGTAGAGCAGCTGACTCTTAATCAGCGGGTCGCAGGTTCGAATCCTGTCGGGGAGACTTGTGAAATGTGAAGCAAATTTCACTTTTTTTATTTTAATTTTTCAAAAAAAACAACTAATTTTGTGAAAGGATTTTTTTAAAAAAAATTATGGGAGTTAAAGAGAACTTGCAAAAGCTAAAAGAAGAAATCCCATCTAATGTAACGATAGTAGCTGTATCTAAAACCAAATCAATAGATGAGATAATGCAAGCTTATGATGCTGAGCATAGAGATTTTGGCGAAAACTATGTTCAGGAGTTGAGGGCCAAGCAACCTCTTTTGCCACCAGATATTAGATGGCATTACATTGGTACTTTACAGACAAAGCAAATTAAATATATCACCCCTTTTATACATTTAATACATAGTGTAACATCTATTAAACATTTAGAAGAAATAAACAAAAGAGCTAAGCAAAATGACAGGATCATTCCTGTTTTAATTGAATTACATATAGCTGATGAGACCACTAAGTCTGGCGTAGATGAGGATGAATTATGGGAAATTTTGGATTTTTATAGTAAAAATCAATTGCCTAACGTAGAAATTCAAGGTTTAATGGGTATGGCTACACTGACAGATGACCAAGATAAAATTAGAAATGAATTTAAAAAATTAAAAATATTATTTGATAAATCAAAAGAAAAATATTTTTATGATAAATCAAATTTTAAACATATATCTATGGGAATGTCTGGAGATTATAAATTAGCAATAGAGCAAGGCAGTACTATAATAAGGATAGGGACTTTGATATTTGGCGAAAGAGAATATAAAAAATAATTTTTTTGTTAATAAAAATAGTTTTATTATTTTTGCAAATAAAAAAATGGGAGAGATGCTCGAGAGGTTTAAGAGGCACGCCTGGAGAGCGTGTAATCGCCTAAAGCGGTTCGTGGGTTCGAATCCCACTCTCTCCGTAATGGAAAAAGAAAAACAAACCAAAAATAAAATAATACAAATATGAAAAAGATTGCAACAGTATTGGTAATTTTAACTGTGTCATTTGGTATATCCGTATTTGCACAGGATAAAGTAGTACAAAATGAAAATGATACACAACAAGTACAAACAGAAGCTGTAGATACAGCTGCAGCACCTACATTAGCAGCAATTGATCAAGAACAACAAGAAGAAGCAGAGGCAAAACCAACCTTTCACCAAGTACTAAAACAGAAATTTATTGAAGGTGGTGTCGGTTGGATGACCCCTATATTGCTCTGTTTGATATTAGGATTAGCTATCAGCATTGAGCGTATAATTTATCTTTCATTAGCTAGGACTAATTCAAAAGCTTTATTAGAGCAAATTGAAAAATTGGTATTAGAGCAAAAAGATATAGAAAAAGCAAAAGAACTATGTCGCAATACTAGAGGGCCTATTGCTAGTGTTTTTTATCAAGGGTTATTAAGATTCAATGAGTCATTAGAAAATATTGAAAAAGCTATCGCATCTTATGGTAGTGTGCAAATGGGTCATTTAGAGTCTAATCTCACTTGGTTATCATTATTTATCGCTATTGCTCCATCATTAGGATTCTTAGGAACAGTTGTAGGTATGGTTTCGGCATTTGATGCTATCGAAGCAGCAGGTGATATCAGTCCTACTATTGTGGCAGGTGGTATGAAGGTAGCTCTTTTAACAACAGTATTTGGACTAATAACCGCTCTTATTTTGCAAGTATTCTTTAATTATATTGTTTCACAAATAGAAACTATCGTAAATGATATGGAAGATAGTACCATTACCTTTATGGATATCATTTCAATGGCAAAAAATAATCAATAATTATGAAAAATAAAAAAATATATAACATAATATTCGCAGCTGTATTAATAATATCTACAGCTATAACATTATTTGCAAAAAGTATAGATGTCCGAATTTATGTAGGATATGTATTGATAATTTTATCATTAATAGCTTTGTTATATTCAGCTATTAGTGTAATATCTAAAAATATAAAGAAAAACTTGAAGTCTATTTTAGCTTTTCTTGCAGCTATTGCTTTAGCAGTAGTATTCTATTTTATTGCTCCAACTGATGACCTTAGTATAGCAGTTTACGAAAAAACAAATACACCAATTGGTTGGGGTAAAATAGTAAGTGCAGGCATGTATCTGGTATATACTTTAGTAGGAATTGTGATTTTAGCTCTCATATACTCTCAAGTTAGACGTTTAGTAAAAAAATAAAAAAGTTAAATTATGGCTAGAAAAGTTCCCCAATTAAATATGTCGTCGACAGCTGATATTTCTTTCTTATTATTGACTTTCTTTTTACTTACTTCATCTATTAATACAGATAAGGGGTTGTCTCGTATGCTGCCACCCTTGCCTGATCCTAATGCTAAACCACCTGTTATAAAAGAAAGAAATATTTTCAAGGTACTGGTCAATACTTATGATCAGTTACTAGTGGAAGGACAGCCAGGCGATATTCGAAATCTGCGAAAGCAGGTAAAAGAGTTTATAGCAAATCCTTATAATGATCCTAAACTAAGTGAAGGAGAAATAATAAATTTACCTCACTTAGGACCTGTAAGGAAATCAAAAGGTGTAATATCATTGCAAAATGATAGAGGCACCTCTTATGATATGTATATTAAGGTTCAGAATGAATTGGCAGGTGCTATTTATGAACTCAGAGATGAATTAGCTAAGGAAAAACTTGGTAGATCTATTTATCAAATAAGTGATGAGACAATTTTAGATGAAATACAAAAAGCTATTCCTATGGCTATTTCTGAGGCTGAACCCAAAGCAGTAGGAGGTAAATGATATGGCAAGATTTAGAAAAGAAAAAGTTAGTGAAACACCAGGACTCAATACCTCGTCAATGTCTGATATTATTTTTATGTTTTTATTTTTCTTTATGGTTATTACTACTATACGAGAGGCCACTCTTTTTGTTCGTGTGACTGTACCAGCTGCTACTGAAGTGCAAAAACTTGAAAGAAAAAATCTTGTTTCTTATATCTACATTGGTATTCCATTAAGACCTGAAATATATGGATCTGAACCACGTATACAACTTAATGATCAATTTGGAACGGTAGAACAAATTAGTGAGTTTATAGAAATGGAACGTGCAGCTCGTCCTGAGCAAGATAGACCTTTTCTAACAACTTCACTCAAAGTAGATAAAGATGTGCGTATGGGTATAGTAACTGATGTCAAGCAAGAACTTAGAAAAGTAGGTGCTTATAAAATTAATTATTCTACTAGAAAAGTTCACTCAATCATAGACTAAAAATTTATTTGAATTTTATTGGTAAAAGGCTGATATTTTTTGCAAAAAGTATCAGCCTTTTGTATTTATAAAGATATTATTAATTTAGTTGAAAAAAGTGAAACGTAAATATTTATTATGTACTTTAGTAATAATTATATTGACTATATTGATTATTTTAATTTTCTTTTTTAGAAATAAAAAAAATATTAATGAAAATCCATACAATTACATACCATCAGAGACTCAATTAGTTTTTTATATATCAAATTTTGATAAAAAAATCTCTGATATTACTAAATCTATGCCTTTTAAAATTTTAAAAAATAATGAAGATAAAATCATATCCGAAATATCATCAGGGTTAGAAGCATTGGATTCTATAAATGAAGATATGCTAAAATATATAAATAAATCAGATTTGTATATTGCAGTTTCTAAAAATTTTCCATCGATAGCACCTTTGTATATTGTTACTTTTAATGATAATAAACTTTCAAATAAATATTTAGAAAATCTTATCCAAAAGATGGATAAAACTCTTAAAAAAGAAAAAGATTTTTATACCATTTCGCTAAATAGTCAAAATGTTATTTATCTTAAAAAAATAAATAACATAATACTTTTTACTAAATCTAAAATTAATTTTAAAGCTGATTCAAATACGATAAACAGCATAGTTGATATTAATAAATATATAAAACCTTCTCAAATGATAAGTTTAGTTTGCATACCAGATACTGATCAAAATAATTTATTAGTAAATTTATTTACTCCTGAAATTTATAAATATAATTTTTTAATAATTAATATACCTAGTGCTGAAGCTATAAATGAATATGAAGTAATAGCAAATCCTAAAAATAAAAAATTTATTTCTCATTTAATAAATAAACCATTAGCAGGGATAAAACCAAGCTTAATCCAGTATATACCATCATTAATGCCTATTATTAATATATGGTCTGCAAAAAATATTTTTAGTAATGTAATAAAAAGTTATTTAGAAAATAATAATCTAAAAAATAAATGGGATTCTCTCACTTATTTATCACCAATCAGAATAGATGAAACATTATTTACGTGGCTAGGTGATAATATATGTATGGCACATGATAAAAAAAATAATGAAATAGCAATGATAATTAATGTAAAAGATAAAAATAAAGCCAAGAAAAATCTAATGCAATGGTCACGTTATGCTATAAAAAAACCTGTATATTTAGGTCCTTTTATTTTTTATCCAGTCAAATGGGGGAATATCATAAATTTTTTCTTCTCCGATTATATAATTGCACCGGATATAATGTATGCTTTTTTGAGTGAAGAATATTTATTGATAGCTAATACTACAGAATTTTTAGAAAAAATGATTGCAACAAAAAAATTTTGTACCTATAATGCTAATATCAATCTATCTCAAGATTGTTTTCAGATGATTTATCAACCATTAAAAATAGAAATAAATAATAGTGTAGAAATGAAATATTTAAAAAACTTAAAAACTGATAAACCAACTCTGATATACTTGAATAATTTTCAATTATTAGATACTAATATAAGATTTAGTTGTAAAATTATTTGGGATAGTGTAGGTATGCAAAAGGCTATATTAGAAAAGCAATTATTCGACAACGAACAAATTTATCTTTTAGAATGGGATAGTATAATAGCAATGAAAGATGAAGAATGGAGTCGAATAAATGTTTCTCAGGTAGTACAAATGAGCTATTCATTGGATCGGTATGGACCTTATTTAAGATTAAAAGCAGAGGGCAGGATAAATGAAAAAGGTCAACGTACAGGGCTCTGGCGTTACTATTATCCAAATACTAATCTATGGGCAAGTATCTCATATATTGCCGACAAACCTGATGGTAATGCTTTTTTATATTATAATGTGGCTAATAAAAAAATAAAAGCTATAGCTAATTTCTCTAAAGGCGAACTTAATGGTAGATATCAGGAATTTTATCCTAATGGTGCCAAAAAAAATATTTTATCATTTACTAGTAATAATAGAAATGGTGTGGCCAAATATTATGATAAAAATGGGAATCTAATAATAGAAGGTAATTATAAAGATAATAAAAAGATTGGCACATGGCACTTTTATACAACATACCAAGAACTTATCCCGTGGCAATTAGAATATTAGGTAGAAACACATTGCAATAGTCTATGTAAATAGATAAAATTTTTATGTAAATTTGAAAAAAAATTATGGGTAAAAATATTAGTGTAGATTTAGCTTTAGCTAATGAACTATTTAGTGAAAAAGACATTGAAGATTTTAACCCCTTTTTAATACATTCTCAAAAAAATATTATTGAAAGATCGGGAACTGGCAATGAATTTCTTGGTTGGGTAGATTTACCATATATTATGCTCAATGATAAAAAATTATTCCAAGAATTAGAAGAATTAAAAAATGAAATCCAAAAAAACAATACAGATGTTATAGTAATGATAGGTATCGGTGGATCATATATGGGTGCCAGAGCTATTATAGAAGCTATGCAATACTACTTACCTTATAAATTATTGCCAATTATTTATTTAGGGCATCATTTAGAATCTGCATACATAGAGAGACAATTAAAACTTTTAGAAAATAAAAATTATTATACAATTGTAATATCTAAGAGTGGTACTACTACTGAGCCAGCTATAGCTTTTAGACTTGTCAGAGAGCAAATGAAAAAGAAATATGGCGATGCCTATAGTCAAAGGGTGATCACTATCACAGATCAAAAAAAAGGTGCTTTACGTAAATTAACTAATCAAGAGGGATATCGAAGCTTTATAGTGCCAGATGATGTAGGAGGTAGATATTCAGTGTTATCCCCTGTGGGTCTTGTCCCATTATATCTTGTTGGGATAGACATTAGAGAATTATTAACAGGTGCCTATGACGAGAGTAAATTGGTAAAAATTGATTGCTGGCAAGATAATTCAGCATTTCAATATGTAACTATGCGACATCTAGCATATCAAAAAGGCAAACCAATCGAACTGTTTACGTCATTTTATCCTTGCTTATTTTATGTAGCTGAGTGGTGGAAGCAACTATTCGGCGAGAGTGAAGGAAAAAACAATCTCGGTATATTGCCCACCTCGGCTATGTTTACTACAGATTTGCACTCATTAGGGCAATATATTCAAGAGGGACTACGTATTTTTTTTGAAACTATTATCTCCATTGACAATCCATTTAATACTTTAACTATACCTAGTTCTAAAGATGTAGATGATGGTATGGAATTTCTGGCTGGCAAGCAGATAAGCGAAATAAACAAAATAGCGGAGAAGGCTACAGCTATAGCTCATAGTGATGGTGGCGTGCCAGTGATTAAGATTTCTATCCCTCATATATCTACTTATTATTTAGGTGCTTTGCTTTATTTCTTTGAATATTCTTGTGCATTAAGTGGTTATTGTTTTCAGATCAATCCTTTTGATCAGCCTGGTGTAGAAGCTTATAAAAATAATATGTATGCTCTACTAGGAAAACCAGGTTATGAAGAATTAGCTAGAAAATTAAAAAAAAGAATTGAGAAAATATAAAACTCAAAAAATGTGTTTATTGTTTTAATATTTATTTTTTATGAAGTCTAAGTCTAAAAAATCAGATCAAAATATCGATCTATATAATTCTAATTTTGAATTAGAAATGTTATTACCTTACACAGAAGCTATAAGTGCTGGCTTCCCATCACCAGCAGAGGAATATTTAGAATTAAGCTTAGATTTAAATAAAGAATTAATAAAACATCCAGCTTCTACTTTTTTTGGAAGGGTAAAAGGAAATTCAATGCAAGATGCAGGTATCTTTGATGGTGATATTTTGATAATAGATAAATCATTAAGTCCTTTTGATGGTGCAAAAGCAGTTTGTTATATTGATGGAGAATTTACATTAAAAACTTTAAAAAAAGACAATGAAAATCTCTGGCTTTTACCTGCTAATGAATCTTATAAACCTATTAAAATAACAGAAGAAAATGATTTTATAGTGTGGGGTATAGTTACTTACGTAATTCATAAAATTTAAAAAAAAAGTAAAACTTATAATTTTATTCTGTTTTCATAGAGATAAAACGGTAAATAAAAATAAATCTTTGATTATTTCTTCAGTGATATAACAAAATTTTATAAAAATTATATAATAGGTAATAAAATAATAGAGGTTAGAGCATTTTATAAATAAATGAGATTGGGGGGATGATAACATTCTTTAGTGTTTAAATATACACAGGACTTGCTCTCAAGTCCCTGTATACATACCACGCTCGCCTGTCTGATGATGCGAGATTGAGCATCCTACCTACATCGGGCA
>LFSZ01000061.1 GCA_001512885.1 Rikenellaceae bacterium DTU001 | reverse complement strand
TACTACTCCGAAAAAATTTATATTATCTTCGAAACTTTGTAGAGCTGCTAATATCTTGTGTCTCCAAGCGAAGCTTGTTGGTAGGCTGATGCCCACTTCTTTAGCACAAGCTCTGAGACTTTTGCCTGCTACCATACATCTGATGTAGTCGAGCATTTTCTCCTTCTTTTGCAACCTGTAAACAAAAGTTCCAGTGGTAACCCTAAATTGTCTGCCACAGTCTTTACAGCGATAGTTTTGCATCTCATTTTGTAAACCATTTTTGATAATGTGATTGCTACGACAGTCTGGGCATAGTGGCGGGGCACTGAGTATTTTCAGACCTTGATAATCTACTACATCAGCTTCTAATTTTTTCATTAGAGAATAAAGGTTGTCTAAGAATTCTTTATTCTCTTCCTTACTCATGGCGAGGTATTTACTGGTGTTTTCTACAATTTTTTTCATGAATTAAAATTTTTATAAAAATATAAAAATTATTTAACATACAAACTTGAAAAACTTAAACATTTATTAATTCCGATTATGAATAACCTCTTTTCATTTTTTTGTCTTTCGCACTCATCTATTTTATCCTATTAAAAAAATTATTCCTTTTAATTTCTTTGTTTTTAGATTAATTTACATTTATTAATGCATTATTATATGATATTTGCTCATTTTACTATAATATTCAATTTTAGTTATTTTATTGCACAAAACAACAATGTTTTTTCTCTCCTTTTTTTATTAATTTTGTTAAAAAAACTAACATCTTATTTTCAGTCATTTATATGTTTTATGATATTGGGTATAAGTTGTTAGCTATAAAATATAAGTCAGCTAATGAATAAAGACATAAAATACATAATAATAAGTTTGTTATTATTATTTTTAGGTGTATTGTTATATAGTCAAAGTATTGTAAGGTGGGGATTACCGTATGTCAAAAATTATTATCCTTATGAATATAATGGTTATTCACAGAACTGGGATATTTGTTTTGATAGTACTGGTGTTTTATGGTTAGCTAATGGAGATGGATTGATAAGTTTTGATGGACTTAATTGGCGTAAATATTTTTTACCTTCTTATGATGCTGTAGCATGCATATCTATCATAAATAATAGAATATATATAGGATCAAAAAATGAATTTGGATATTTCAATATATCTTCACCAAGCGAATATAAATATGTTTCATTAACCAATAAAGCGATGAATCTATCATTATCTAATAATTATTTTTTCTATTCAGCCAAAACGGATTATGGTGTCTATATGTCTGATGGAAATAGCGTGGTGAGAATACATAATGATAATGTAGATGTACTTTTTACTAATGTAAAAGGCAACTTAATCAGTTTTAATAATTTAGCATTTTTTTATAATTCTGCTACTGGTCTTTATCTTTTATCTGGCTCTAAATCGTTGTATATTAAAGGATCTTATCCACTTAATAGTAATATATCAATGTTTTTACCTTATACTGATGATACTTTATTAATAATAGACAATAAAACTGGCATATATAAAGGTTGTTTAAATTTACAAAATATTATAAACCCCAGTTTAACTATAGAAGAATTTGATTTTCCTAACGAAAAAGAACTTATAGCTAATGTCATTTTAGATGCTCGCAAAACCTCATTTGGTTATATTTTTTCTACTTATTTCGGTGGTACTTATGTTTATGATTTAGATTTTAAATTGCAATATATTCTGAATCAAGAATCTCAATTAATTAGCATTACTCACAATAAAATTGCATTAGATCCTAATGAAAATATTTGGTTGGCAATGGACTATGGAATAGCTAGAATAAACACACATAATCCTTTTACTCTATTATCTAAAGTACATGGGCTCTCATCATCTATTTTAGATGTTGAATTTTTTAATAATAAATTATTAGCTGGGGGTTGGACTAATTTATATATAGAGGAGCTCGATAAAAGTACTAATTATTTCAAAAAAACTGAATTAGAAAATATTTGTTGGCAATTAAAAAAAATAAATTTTGGTATAGATAGTTTCGTTATTGTAGCTTCTTCAGATGGATTATTTGCAATAAATAATAAAAATAAATTAACAAAAATAGATACAGGTAATTTTCGTACTGTAAATATAACTCATAGTCCTACATATATAACCGCGACAACAGATAATTTGTTTAATGTTTATCATTATAAAAACAATAAATTTATCAAAGATTTATCTCTACCATTGCCATTATACAATACTTTTTCGAATATAAATATTAAAATTTCTGATAGTTCTTATGTTCATTATATATCATGTGATGAGCCTAAAATCATAAAAATAACTATTTCAGAAACTATGCAAATGATGCAAGTGATAACTTTGCCAATCAAGCAAAATTCTCCTACTGGTTATTTATTAGAAAAAATAGATAATGATATTTTAATTTACTCAACTGAAAATATATGGCTTCTAAAATCTAATAATGATAAAATAACATTAGCTGCACCAGAATTGAGAAAATACTATGATTCTATTCATTACATTAATATTTTAAGAGTTTTTGGAGATACTATCTGGTTACAAAGATCATCTAAATTGCTCCCTAATAAACCAATTTATTTACTAGTAAAAGAAAAAGGTAGATATGTTCATAAAAAAACATTGCAATTATTTCATGAGTTAGAAATATTGTCTATTAAAAATACCCCTTATGACAATATTTTATTTGCTACTGATGATGGTATTTTTGTATTAAACCAAAAAAAATTATTTACAAAAACAACTCCACTAAAACTTTATGCTTCATTAGATATATTAGCAAAAGATAGTACCTATTTATTTAAAATATTTTCTGGGCTAGATACTGTGCTTAAATTACCTTATCCTCTAAATAAGCTCAAAATAGAGTGGCGAACAAACCTAATAGAAAGAGAATTAACTCATAATATCAAATTTAGTTATTATCTGGAAGGCTATGAAAATGAATGGTCTGAATGGTCTACTCTGCATATTAAAGAATATAATGATCTGAAACCTGGTAATTACACATTTCATATCAAAGCTATAGATGAAAATGAACAAGCAAAATCAATAATTAGCATTCCTATACACATAAATGTACCTTTTTATAGAAGAGTGGTTTCCTACATAATTTATGCAATAGCTGGTATATTTATTATTTATAGTATAGTCTATTTATCTAATAGGTTGATAATAAGACGAAATAAGTTGTTAGAAGAATATGCTATAGCTAAAAACAAAGAAAATTTACAAAAAACCTTAGAATTAGAAAAAGAAAAAGAAAAAGCTGATAGATTATTAATAAATATTTTGCCTGTGCGTATAGCTGAAGAATTAAAAGAAAAAGGCAAAGTAGATGCTGAATTTTTCTCGTCAGTTTCTGTAATATTTACAGATTTTACTGCATTTAGTCAGTTAAGTGATCAATTAGATTCAGAGATTATTGTGAATACTTTGGATTATTTATTTAGTAAATTTGATGAGATTTGTGTTAGGAATAAATTAGAAAAATTAAAGACTATAGGCGACTCACATATGAGCGTGGGCGGTATTCCTATACGTAATCAAACACATGCCATTGATGCTGCTTTGGCGGCTTTAGAGATGCAGCAATTTATGCAAAAATTTTATAAAGCTGATCCTCAAAATAAGATTTGGAAATTAAGAGTAGGCATCAATACAGGAGAAGTAGTAGCAGGAGTAGTAGGTAAACGCAAATTTGCTTTTGATATATGGGGTGATACAGTGAATACTGCAAATCGTTTACAAGGATGCTGCGAAAGTAATAAAATAAATATATCGGATACTACATATGTACTCCTTAAAGATTTTTTCGATGTAGAATATCGTGGCGAAATACCTATAAAGTATAAAGGACCTACACCCATGTACTATCTACTTCGTATAAAAGATGAATTTTCAAATGATGATGAAGGATATAGACCAAATAAAAAATTCTGGGATAAATATCTAACCTTAGTAGATTATTCTTATTTAAAAAAATTAGACCAATGGATTGGTGGGTAATGGAATTGATTTATATATTTTGTGTTAAATAAAATTATTAATTTTATAAAAATATTTACTATTATGAATAGGACAATTATATTTATTAGTTTTTTTTTAATAACTTTTAACTTATTTAATCAAAATATACCAAGTTATGAGCCATTGATGGAAGAGTTTTTTTTAATTTATAAAAAAAATACACCGCCTGAGGCAATAGATTTTATTTTTAAAACAAATCCAATTATAATTCAAAAAAATGCTGAAGAAATTACTCAAATCAAATTACGCCTTTCAGCTATTACTGCTATGTTAGGAGAATATCATGGTTATGAAAAAATAAGAGAACAAAAGTACGGTGAGAGTTTAGTAGTAGTTACTTATATGTTAAAATATTCTTATCAACCTTTATTCTACACTTTTACTTTATATTATCCTAATAATAAATGGCAATTACAAACAATTAAATTTGATGATAAAATCTCTGATCTTAGATAAATGCTTTAAAATTAATTTTTTTTGTCATATCAAAAAAATCTTTTATTTTTGTACCTTGTACGTAGGATGAATTTGTCTTAAGTATTCTCTTTTGATTTCATACTAAAGGGGCATTTTTTAAAAATGCCCCTTTATTTATTATTTCAAAGTCATTATACAAATTTTAAAAAAAATAAGTAATATATATCAAAGATTATAATTTAGTTATGACATAATATATAAAGTTTACTAGGTTCTATAACGTTTTATATGGGTTAAAAATTAAAAAAGAGTAATTTGTTAATATTGGTTTATCTTTTATTGGACAGTTAAATATTAACCATAGAGTACTCTAATAATGCACAAAGAACACTGAGAAGAATGGAATTAAAAAGGCTATGGAACTTTGTGTAATATCTTCGTGCTCTTTGTGGTAAAATAAACAACCTAAATAATTAAAAAATAGTTATTTTTTTGTAACAATCTAAAATTTTATTACCCAAATTATAACCTGAGATATGTTGGATGAGGAGCATTGGAAACTTGAAAACTAATCAGTCGGAACGAAAAACTAACATATGTTTCAATCAACATATGTTATATTAACTAATTCTCTATACCGATACCACGCCCATCTGTCCGAAGATGCGAGGTTGAGCATTCGCCCAGTATTGCTTACAGTCTTGCCTGTGAGGTATTTACCCATCACTACATACCACATAATGTAGTTTTGCAGATA
>LFSZ01000095.1 GCA_001512885.1 Rikenellaceae bacterium DTU001 | reverse complement strand
GTGGCTACTAAATACCTGCAGAGCTATCTGATGTGGTTTGTAATCACACATAAATACTTAACAAGTGAGATAGAATCAGACATTGGTCGGCTTTTAAACCTTGCATCCTCGGATAGATGGGCATGGGATGAGTATTGGCGGCTGGTGAATACAAAGTATAGATAAACTACTTCAAGTAAAACAATAATTTGCTTCTGGACCCCTTTCGATTCCCTTTTGATTCCACCAAGTAATATTTTAGTTCAATTAAAATAGTGCAAAACTTTTACCATATTTTTTTTTTGACTATTACTAAAAATTAAAATCTTTAAATCAGTATAATCATAATGTAATATTGAAATACTATTATTAAAGTAATATAAAGTTGTATTGTGATATTCACTTTTATTTTTAGATTTTTTACATAAGTCGCAACAAATTTAATAGTATATAGATAAAAATGTTTAAAGTAAAATTAATTTAATAATTATAAGTTAGTTTTTATTAAAGATTAAAAATACTTAAATTTGCAAAAAAATAACTATGAATAAAAATGTTTACTGCGTCATAATGTCGGGAGGTACTGGTGTACGCTTTTGGCCAATGAGCAGAGAGAGCAAACCTAAACAATTTTTAGATATTTTGCATACTGGTCAAACGTTAATACAAACTACATATAATAGGTATAGTAAGGTAATAGATAAAAAAAATATAAGATTTGTACTCTCAAGTTATCATGTGGATTTATTAAAAGAACAAATACAAGAGATTAGCGATGAACAAATAATTGTAGAGCCTGATCGAAGGAATACAGCTCCTGCTATAGCTTATGCATCAGCTAAAATTTTTAAAAAGGATCCTGATGCTATACTAGTATTTGCACCAGCAGACCACTTGATCGATGATGAAGATGCGTTTGCTGAAACACTAAATCAAGCAATTGATTATGTAAAGCAACATGATGTATTGATGACTTTAGGTATCAAGCCTACTCGGCCAGACACGGGATTTGGTTATATACAGTTTATCCCACAAAAAGGTCAAAAAATTTGTAAAGTGAAAACTTTTACTGAAAAACCTGCGTTAGAGTTGGCAAGAACATTTATTCGTAGTGGAGATTTTTTGTGGAATGCTGGTATCTTTGTATGGAAAGCAAAAACTATTATTGATGCCTTTAAACAACATGAACCTGATATTTACAATGCATTTTTGAAAGATCTCTCTTGGTATTATACTGAAAAAGAACCAAAACAAATTGAAAAAATATATTCAAGCATAAAAAAGATATCAGTAGATTATGCTATAATGGAAAAAGCTAATAATGTATACACCATTATTTCTGAATTTCCATGGAATGACTTAGGCACATGGGCATCTCTACATGAAAAAAGACCTAAAGATGAAAATAATAATAGTATTATTGGTAAAAATGTAATGACTTATGATACTCAAGATTGTCTAATACAAATGCCTAATAACAAAAAACTAGTAGTCATCGAAGGATTGAAAAATTTTATTGTCGTAGAAAATGATGATATGCTTCTGATATTAAATAAAGATCACGAACAATCTCTTAGAAATATTGTACAAGATATTTTGATAGAAAAAGGTAGTGAATATATTTAATCGAAAACATGCTTACCTAGTTATTTTTTGTCATATCTGATAAAATTCAAAAAAAATATTGGTTTTAACTATTTTTTTATTACTATTACAAAATTTAAACATTTAAAGAAATTTGTAGTCTAATTAAGATATAAAGTATATATGACAAAAGACGAGGCACTTAATATATTGTCATTATCGAATAATGCAAATGAAAATGATATCAAAAAGCGATATAAAGAATTAGCTAAATTATATCATCCAGATAGCAATACTCCTGAAAGTTCTGCAGAAAAATTTATTTTAATTACCGAGGCTTATTTATTTTTATTAAATAAAAATACTTTGATTACTAATTCTACTTCTAATCAAACTACCCAACAATATGAAGATATTTATAGAGAGCAAGCAAAAGCTTATGCTCGTATGAAATATGAAGAATTTAAAAAAAAAGAAGAGGAAATACACAATATATCTATCAACAAAATATTATATCCTTCATGGCTAAATATCATTTTTTTAATATTAACTGTATTTTTTTTATTTGATTATTATCTACCTAGACAATGGACCAAATGTCAAGATGCATATATAATAGAACCTATAAGTGATGAGGATGATTTTATAATTAAAGCTTGTAATCATAAAATTTTAGCTGAACGTCTCTCGTTAAATGATATATACTTATTAGAAAAAAATGGTGTTATTTATTTGAATAGAACAAGGCTATTGCGTATTATTTGCAGTTATTCTATTAATCCTCAGCGACGTGTATATAATGTAACTAATAATAGATATATTACATATCCTACTCTTTGGTTATCTTTATTATCTTCTTTGTCGGTACTTTTAATTCCATTTCGTAACTTTCAACAAAAATTATTTGCTAAATTTTTATCATTAGTATTTATTTTAAGTTTTTTATTACCTTTCATAGCTATCAGTTTTTCTCCTATTTTATAATATTTTAATAAGATAAAAAATACTTTAGATTATTTTAACTAATAATAATTAATACTTTTTACTCTTTTCTCCTAGTGTCCCGCTCATATCTTATTAACTTCCAAATTTATGATAATCAGTTTGATTTCTTCTTTGCCATTCTAGCTCGTTAGCCACTGTATCTGCAAAACGAATAAAATAATCAAGATTGTTTTTAGCTAAATAATTTTTAGCTTTTTCAGAACCCTGACATGCTGAGGCAATGATCATATATAGATACAAATCTTGATTATTTAGCCAATCATAAGCCGCCCCATCTCCATCTATAGCATCAGAAAGCATTGCTAACTCTAAAAAACCATATCTAATAAGCCATTGATATGCTTCTAAATCAGCTCTTATAGCATTAGCTAAAGCTCCTAACTCAGGATAACCATTAGTAAGTAAAAAATCTAAAAATTCTTTTTCTCCAGCGATAGCTTGTTCTAGAGCTAAAAGCACCTTGATATCATATTCCCATAAATATTTTATTTTATCCATAATCCATTTTTATTTTATAAATTCATAAAATTAATAAATAAAATGAAAAGATACTGATTTTTTTTTGATACTTATTATGATGATTTATGCTATTAAGAAATGCTCTTGTTATTAAACTAATATTTCAAATAGCTTTTTATCATATCTATTTGTTTTTTATTTTTGTATCTAGTACAACATATTTTGTCTATTTTTTTAAAATATTTAATTGTTAATAATCGATATATTTTTAGACTTGATATTAAAAAATATAAGATAGTAATTTATATAAATTGGTATTAGATAAATAATTAAAGAAAATCAAAATATTATGTTTGATAAATTAAATATTGCTAACATACTTATAGCTTAATATATTAAAATATAAGAAAATAAAGGGCTTAAATTAAATTTACCTTGCTAATATAATTCAACTATTCAATTAATTATAACATACTAAAATTGATTTCTATTTAATCAAATAATCTTATATCTTTGCAAATAATTTTATTATTAGATCGAGAAATGAATTTAACTACTATAATCTTATTAATAATAGCTGGATTAATTCTTTTACTTTTAGAATTAGTGATACCGGGTGGAGTAGTAGGTACTATCGGTGGTATAGCTACTATAGCAGGCATCATTTTAATGTATGATATCTATGGCAATCTATATGGCACTATATCTTTAGTAGTGTCTTTAATAGTATGTGGTGTAGGTTTATATTTTTTCTTTAGAGAAAAAACATGGCAACGAATATCTCTAAATGATACTATAGATAAAAAGTTAAATAAAGAAGAAATAGAAACGCTAAAACCTGGTATGCGAGGTCATACTATTACTAAATGTATTCCTGCAGGCAAGGCAAAATTTGGCGATAAAATCGTAGAAGTGCATTCTACCTCAGAGATGATATATCCTGATACAGAGGTTGAAATAATAAGGATAGACGGCAACAAAATAATTGTAAAACCCTTTAAAAAATAAAATATGTTAACACTTAATTTAATTGTTTTAAACACAGGCACAAATATTATAATAGGCATAGTAATATTTATATTATTATGGTTGATTTTTTATTTTGTGCCAATAGGATTATGGTTTACAGCTCTTTTGAGTGGTGTCAGGATAAATTTATTGCAATTAATATTGATGCGATGGAGGAAGGTGCCTCCAAAAGTGATAGTAAATTGCTTGATAACTGCTACAAAAGCTGGTATAAATCTAACCAGAGACCAGTTAGAGGCACATTATTTAGCGGGTGGGAGAGTCAATTCTGTTGTAAAAGCTCTCATCTCAGCAGATAAAGCAAATATACCATTAGATTTCAAATCTGCAGCGGCGATAGATCTAGCAGGACGTGATGTTTTCGAAGCCGTACAGATGAGTGTAAATCCTAAGGTAATAACTACACCAGCTATAGCAGCCGTAGCTAAAGACGGTATTCAGCTTATAGTAACTGCTAGAGTAACTGTGAGAGCTAACATTAAACAATTAGTAGGTGGTGCTGGTGAAGAAACTATTATTGCTAGAGTAGGTGAAGGTATAGTAACTGCTATAGGTAGTGCTGAAAATCATAAAGCAGTTTTAGAAAATCCTGATGTGATTTCTAGAACTGTATTAACTCGTGGATTAGATGCAGGTACAGCCTTTGAAATATTATCAATAGATATAGCAGATATAGATGTAGGTAAAAATATTGGCGCTCAGCTACAAATAGATCAAGCTCAAGCTGATAAAAATATTGCTCAAGCTAAAGCAGAAGAACGTCGTGCTATGGCTGTAGCCTTAGAACAAGAAATGAAAGCTAAAGCTCAAGAAGCAAGAGCTAAAGTAATAGAAGCTGAAGCTCAAATACCATTAGCTATAGCAGAAGCTTTTAGAATGGGTAATTTAGGTGTTATGGATTACTATCGCATGCAAAATATAAAAGCTGATACCGAAATGAGAGAAAACATTGTAAAACCTTCTTCTCATACCGAAGATTAATTTAAATATTCAAAATTTTCACTTTATTGACTTATCAAATACCAACTTGCCATACTTCTCGTTTTTTTACATTTATCATAGCGCTTTATTTATTCTGTGTTTATATTGAAATTTAAAAAAAATTAAATTTCATATTTCTTTTAAATATTATATTTTTGCAAAAATACTTATGAAGATACTGGTTGTACGTTTTTCATCTATAGGTGATATTTTACTCACAACTCCTATGATTCGATGTTTGCATCAGAGATATGATGATATAGAAATTCATTTATTAACAAAAGCAATTTATAAAGATATATATTTATATAATCCATATATAGACAAATTGTGGACAATCAATAATAGTCCTAAAGAGATTTTTTATAATCTATTAAACGAAAAATTTGATTTTTTATTAGATCTGCAAAAAAATTTTCGTAGTTTATGGTTAAAAGCTAATTTACCTGTAGAATTTTCATCATTTCCCAAGAAAAATTTAAAAAAACTTAAAATGGTGATAACTAAAAAAAGAAAACCTATTTCTAATGTAGCATTAAGATATTTTGAATCTGCTAAATATTTAGATGTTTACTACGATGGCAATGGCTTAGATTTCTTTTTTCCAGAAAATTTTATTTTTAATTATGAATTACCGCCAATATATATTGCATTTGCTATAAGTGGTACATATTATACCAAACAATATCCGACAGAATATGTAATAGAATATTGTAAAAAATCAGATTACCCTGTAGTTTTATTAGGTGGAAAAAATGAAGAGGTAAAAGGAAATCAAATAAAAGATGAGGTCGGTAATAAAGTTTTTAATTACTGTGGTAAATTGTCATTAATAGAATCTGCATTTATAATAAAAAATTCAATATTAGTTATTAGTAATGATACAGGTATGATGCATCTGGCAGTAGCACTACATAAATCTATGATTTCTATTTGGGGAAATACTGTACCAGAGTTTGGTATGTATCCATTATATCCTGATAATGTTAAAATTTTGCATAAATATTTTCAAGATGATTCTGTATCTTGTCGACCATGCTCTAAACTTGGCCATGATAAATGTCCTAAAAAACATTTTGCTTGTATGAAAAATTTATTACCAGATAAATTATTGGATATCAGCCGAGATATGATTAAACAAAAAAATTGATTAATTAATTTTTAAAATATTTTAAAGTTCTATAAAGGAGCAAATTTTGCTATTGGTATAATCAAAGTAATAACTAAGAAAATTCAACTCGCTAAAAGATAAGCAATAAGTTATAAATTTTATTAATACAATTTACTTATTATGTGATAAAATAAAATTTGATTACCAACACTATCTTTTTAAAAATAATTTTTATTTTGAAAAATAAAAATACATCTTTTTTTATTTAGTTCTACTTGAAAATTTTTCCATGATTTTATTTGTTTAGTTTTTATAAATTGTTCAGAAGTATTCAGCTCGGCAGCTACGCATAAAAAAGTATCCGATTTTAGTGTATTTAATAATAAATCAAAGATCTTTTGCGATTTATAAGGAACTTCCATAAATATTTGTGAATAACCTGACAGTCTACTTTCTCTTTCTAAAATTTTGATTTGTTGTCGTAGTTTATTGACATTTTTATCTAAATAACCATGAAATGAAAATTTTTGTCCATTCAATCCGCTAGACATTAGCGCCATTGTAATAGATGATGGTATTGCAAAAGGATAGACTTCAATATCATTTAAATGAGCTCTAAGTACTATTTCACTTCCTGGGTCTGCAATGCATGGTGTACCAGCTTCAGATATTAAACCAATGGAATTATTAGATTTTAAAATTTTTAACCAATCATCAATGTTAATTTTATTAAAATTATGTTCATTGTATTCTATGAAATTAAGATTATCATCTAAATTATGCCCACAATAATGCAAAAAAGCTCTTGCTGTTTTTTCACTTTCTACGATGAAATATTTTAAATTTTGTAATATTTCTGTATTCGATTGTGTTAAATAATCTACCTCTTTTATACTGCCAATGGGGCTTGGTATTAGATATAAAATTCCAGACATAATGATTTACTTTATTCCAAAAGCTTATAAAAAATAATTTATAAAGCTATCAAAATTAAAAAAATATTATCAAATTAATTACAAAAAATTCATAAAAATTATAAATTGAAATTTTATGTATTTTTGTACAAAAAAATGAATCAAGGAATTTTAATCATATTATTAATTCTAATACCATCATTAATAGTTTTTTTAACAGCATTGTATGTTTTGCATTCTATGAATGAAAGGCATTTAAAGGAGATACGTTTATTGAGAAATGATGATATAAAAAATACTTTTCTACCTTTAAAAATTCAAGCTTATGAGAGGCTAGCATTATTTTTAGAAAGAATAGCACCAGAGCAATTATTAGCGAAAATGTCGAAAGAAGATGCAGAAAATTTAACAACTCTACATCAATATATCTTAGATACAATAAGGCAAGAATATGAGTACAATCTGAGTCAACAAATTTATGTTAGTCGCAAAGCTTGGTTATCTGTTATTTCTGCAAAAGAAGAGATAATTCAAATAATTAATCAAGCTTTTAATGAAGCTCATAGTAGTTATTCAGAATTTGCGGTGAAAATATTTGAACTTTATCTAAAAAAAGATGTACCTGCTATTAAAAAATCTTTAGATTTATTGAGAAGTGAGTTAAATAGAGAAGTTTTTTATCTAGAAAGTGAAAAATAAATTTTTGTTATCACTACGAATTACTCATAAAATAATTTATATAACATCACTGGTAAATTATGTTGTTGAATTTTAATATAACTAATTTTACTTTAATTTTTCTAAAATTTATTAACTTTGTAAATACTAGTGCATTATTAAGATTATTATGCAGATCATAAAGACAAAAAAATTACCAATTTATATTTGGGCTACTGAAGTAGAAGATGGCGCTATGCAGCAAGCTTTGCATTTAGCAGAACATCCTTTTGCTGAGCATCATATTTGTTTGTTACCAGATGTACATGAAGGCTTCGGTATGCCCATAGGTGCGGTATTAGCTACAAAAGAGGTGATAATTCCCAATGCAGTAGGAGTAGATATCGGATGTGGCATGTGCGCTATAAAAACTAATATTAAATATGATAATATAAATAGAAAAATACTAGAAAAAATAGTAATACAAATAAAAGAAGCTATACCGTTAGGTTTCAAACATCATAAAAAACCTCAACCCATGCCGCAACATCTAAAAACCTTTCCTGGTATAATAACTCAATCAGAAAAAAATGAAATTCCTTATCAATTGGGTACCTTGGGTGGGGGTAATCATTTTATTGAGATACAACGTGATGCAGATAATTTTTTATGGATTATGTTGCACTCAGGTAGTCGTAATATTGGTAAAAAAGTAGCAGATTATTATAACAATAAAGCAAAAGAATGGAATAAAAAGTGGAATAATATAGTACCAGATTCATGGAATTTGGCCTTTCTACATATAGACTCTGAATGGGGGCAACAATATATCGCAGAGATGAATTATTGTCTTCAATTTGCAAAAGAAAATCGTCTTTATATGTTGGATACCATAAAAATGATTTTTTATGATTATCTAAAATGTGATTTCGGTGATATAATATCTATACACCACAATTATGCTAATTTAGAACAACATTTTGGTGAACAATTATGGATTCATAGAAAAGGCGCTATATCTGCTAGAGATGGTGAATTAGGTATAGTGCCAGGGTCACAGGGTAGTCATAGTTACATCGTAAGAGGCCAGGGCAATCCTATGAGTTTCATGTCTAGCTCGCACGGTGCTGGTAGAGTTATGAGTAGACGAGCCGCTGTTAAAAAATTAAATTTAGATGAGGTTAAAAAAAATCTTGATGAAAAGGGTATCATACATTCTGTCTACAAACCAAGAGATCTAGATGAAGCTCCACAATGTTACAAGGATATTGATGAAGTAATGGAACAGCAAAAAGACCTTACCAAACCGATTTATAAACTTTATCCATTAGCAGTAGTAAAAGGTTAAATTATGTCTGGAATTGCCGGTATCTATTCTATAGAAGCTAATGATTCTTTTTTACAAAATATTTATCATTTTAATGAATATATAGCTCATAGAGGACGTGACACCGCTGCATATTACTTTAAATCAAATATTGCATTAGGGTATCAAGGTAGTAGCTTAGATATAAATGATCAGCCATTAATATCTCTAGATGGTCATCATGCAATTGTCTTTGATGGCATACTTTTTAATTTTGATGAAATAAAAAATTATTTCTTTAAAAAATATCCCAACCAATCAATTTTTTTAAAAACTACATCTACTGCAGAATTGCTCCTAGAACTCTATGCATTAGAAGGTGAATCTATTTTTGCTAAACTAAATGGCATGTTTAGTATGGCTATCTGGGATGAGAAAGAAAAAAAACTTGTGATTCTCAGAGATCCTATTGGCATTAAGCCATTATACATTTCTCATCAGGATAATTATTTTTGTTTTGCCTCTGAGCTAAAAGCTTTTTATCAAATTTTACCAGAAATATCTGTAGATGCTACAGCTATAACATATTATTTGCATTTAGGCTTTATACCTCACACACATACTATTTTATCACAAGTTAAAAAATTACCTGCGGCTCATTATTTGATAATAAAAGATGGTAAATATAAACTTAAAAAATATCATAATTTTGAGATAAAAAAATCTAATATTTCTTATATAGAAGCTAAAGAACAAGTGAGGATAACCATAGAAAAACAAGTGAGAGGTGCCTTGTCTAGTGATGCTAATATGGGTATTTTTTTATCTGGTGGCATAGATAGTAGTTTGATAGCCAGTATAGCCGCTAAATATCAAAATCGTCCTTTGATGGCTTTTACTATAACACAAGATGACAAAAGCTTAGATGAAAGTATATATGCCAGTAGAATAGCAGATTATCTTGGACTACAATATACTCCATTAAAAATAGATATTGATTTTTTAACAAAAAATTTTGAAAAAATACTTGATAATATGGATGAACCATTAGCAGATTCAAGTTTTTTGGTTACTTATGCTATTTCTCAATTTGCTAGTAAAAAAGTCGAAGCTGTTCTATCAGGTGATGGAGGCGATGAACTATTTCTGGGTTATGGTATGTATAGGTGGGCTAAAAGGTTAAATAATCCATTTATTAAGTCTACAAAGCCTTTGATTGCATTTGCTTTCAAAAATATTCCAATACAGAGATTTAGAAGATGGTCACAATTTTTTGAAATAGATAATTATGTGAATTCAAATATTTTTTCAATAGAAAATAATTATTTTACTAATTGGCAACTTAAAGAACTATTGATAATTTCTAATGATTTACAATTGCCTTTTTCTACTCTAGATAATAAAGATCCCATTTTGCAGCAGGCATGGTTTGATTTTAATTATTGTTTGCCCGATGATTTATTAGTAAAAATAGACAGAGCTGGCATGGCAAATGCACTTGAGATACGTCCTCCATTGCTTAGTGCCGAATTAGCAGATCTAGCATGGTCCATCCCTACTAATTATAAAATTTGTAATCATGAGCTGAAGTTTATGTTAAAAGATATCTTGGCTGATTACTTGCCTCGTGAGCTTTTTGATAGACCTAAAAAAGGTTTTGCTATCCCTATAACTGAGTGGTGTATGAATGATTTGGCTCCATACATTAAAAGTTCTTTATGCAATCCTAAAAGTAATATATTTAATTTTGTAAACTATCAATTTGTAAATAAATTATTGATAAATTTTTATGAAAAAAATATTCTGTATCTATCTGGTAGAATATGGAATTTATTTGTTTTAAATTATTATTTAGAAAAACATAACCTATGAATAATAAAATTAAAAATGTTTTATACGTTACTTATGATGGATTGTCTGATCCGGTATCTCAGTCTCAAATACTTCCTTATTTAGAAAAATTATCTAATAATGCTATAAAATTTCATATTCTCAGTTTCGAAAAAAAAGAAAAGTTGCCTAAACTTGAAGATGAATTGTGGAGTAAAGTAGAAAAATATAATTGGGTGTGGTATCCTGATGATTATACTAAAAAACCAGCTATATTATCTGCTCTATATGATATCGATAGGGGTAGGGAAAAAATTAAAAAAATATTAAAATATAATCCAGAAATTTTGTGTATCCATGCTCGTAGCTATATATCTATGATGATGGCTTATCCTGTAGCTAAAAGGTATAATATTCCCATTATTTTTGATATGCGTGGCTTCTGGGCAGATGAGCGAGTAGATGGGCATATATGGTCTTTGAAAAATCCTATTTATAGGATAGTATATAAATATTTTAAGAGAAAAGAAAAATTATGGTTAAAAAATTCGGATGCTATAGTAGTGCTCACTGATGCGGCTAAAGATTTTATTATTGACAAATTTTCTATTGCTTCTAATAAGATTTATGTAATACCATGTGCTACAGATTTTGATTTTTTCGACCCTGACAAAGTAGAGATAAAATATGACAATCATATTTTTAATTTACTATATTTTGGTTCTGCTGAAAATTGGTATTTATTTGATGAAATGTTTGAGTTTTACAATGAATATAGACGGGTTTTTATTCCATCAAAGTTTACCTTAATTCTTCATAGTAAAAACAATAAAATATTAGAACTATTAAATAAATACAAATGGTATAACGAGGTTGAAATTATTTATAATATACCAAGGGCATCTATGCCTAAATATATAAACCAAGCAATGCATGTTGTATTTTTTTTAAATCAAAATTTCTCTAATATAGGTATATCTCCTATAAAAAATGCTGAAGCTTTAGCTATGGGTAAACCTATAATTACTAATACTAGTTCAGAGGCCATCGTTACATTAGAAGAGAAAAAATTAGGAGTTTTTGTGAAAAATCATAATAAAAAAGAATACCGTAGTGCTTGTCTAAAACTAAAAAACACAGATTTTGACTCGCAGTACATTAGAGCTATGGCACGTGAAAAATATGATCTGACATTACTGAGTAGCAAATATATAGATGTGTATGATGCTATTTAGATTTATTAAAAAAAATTCTTTTACTTTTGTTTAATAATTTTTATTAATGAATAAAAATAAGAAAATACTAATAATTTGTCCATATCCTACCGATAAAGCTCCAAGCCAGCGTTTAAAATATGAGCAATATTTTAATTATTTTAATTATAATGGATGGCAAATCACAGTTTCACCTTTTGTAACTGAAAATTTTTGGAAAGTAATATATAAAAAAGGACATTTTTTTGAAAAAATAATATATACGATTTATGGGTATTTTATACGATTGATAGATTTATTGCGTATTAAAAAATATTCAATTATATATATTCATTTATGGGTAACGCCAATAGGTTTACCTATATTTGAATGGTTGTTTGCTAAATTATCAAATAAAATGATATATGATATAGATGATATGATATTTTTGGGGCATTCGAGTGATGCTAATAAATTTATTATAAAAGCAAAAGGTACTAAAAAGATGATAACTCTTATGAAAAAAGCAGATCATGTGATTACATGTACACCTACCTTAGATAAATTTGTAAAGCAATATAACTCTATGACCACAGATATATCATCTACTATAAATACTGCCATTTACGTGCCAATTGCAGATTATACCTTGCATAACTTACCCACTTTAGGTTGGAGTGGGAGTCATAGTACTTCTAAATACTTAAAATTTTTAGAACCTGTATTTGTAGAGTTATTGAAAAGATCAATAAAATTTAAAGTATTAATAATAGGAGATGAAAATTTTCGATTTTCGAATACTGAGATCCCTTTTACAGCTATACCTTGGAGTTTGGATACAGAAGTAAATGATTTAATAAAAATAGATATTGGGTTATATCCATTACCAGATGAGCCTTGGGTATATGGTAAAAGTGGATTAAAAGCATTGCAATATATGGCTTTGGGTATACCTACGATTGCTACAGCGATTGGAGCTAATTTTAGAATAATCAATGATGGTGTAAATGGATTTCTAATACCTGTAGGAGATATTGATATGTGGATTAAAAGAATAATAGAACTTTTAGAAAATAAAGAGTTGAGAGAAAAAATAGGCAAAAATGCTAGAAAAACAGTTGAAATGTATTATTCTGTAGAAGCTAATAAAGATAAATATCAAACAATACTCGAATCTTTGAATAATATGTAAATGCTACCTCATTCTATAGAATAATTTTTATTAAATAATTTTTTTTTTAAAAATATTATAATATATTTTTACAATTTTAAAATTTTTTTGTGCTGAATTTAATATGATTTTAATAAATTCTTTTTTTTTATTTATCATTACTATAATAATTTGATTGCCTTATTGATATGATTTAAACCAAATTTTATATAAAGTAATTTTCTGTATATTTGAAAAAATATTTTGGATGACCGAAAAAAATAATGACAAAATACCTATTTACATTTGTATGGGTAGTTCTTGTTTTAGCAAGGGAGCTAGAATTTTGGTTGAAATTATCAATAATACTATTGAGCAATATCAGCTGCAAGATAAAGTAGATTTTCGTGGTAAAAGATGTTTCGACAGATGTGCAGATGGTCCGAATATTCAAATTGGTGATCAGATTTATAATCGCGTTAATCCAGAAAATATAAAATCAATTATTTTAAATTATTTTAGTATTCATGAAAGCGCAAATACAGATTGATACTTCTAAATGTAATATGTGCTACGCATGTATAAAGGTATGCCCTGTACATGCTATACGTAGTTCAGTAGAAGAAACTCATGCAGAATTGATAGCAGATAGATGCATTAATTGCGGATCCTGCTATACACATTGTCCACAAGAGGCTATTACTTATAGAAATTCTATCGAAAAAGTTATATCTTGGATAAATGATGAAGAAAAATTAGCAGCTATTTTAGATCCAGCAATTTCTGGTGAATTTATTGATGTCAATGATTATAAAAAATTTATTTCTATGATTCGGCAGAGTGGATTTGATTATGTAATAGATGGAGCTTTTGCAGCCGATTTACTAGCTATTCAATATAAAAAATTTTTAGACGAAAACAAAGGCAAATATTATCTTTTTACACTTTGTCCTATTATCCAAAACTATGTTCAAAAATATGCTATTAAAGCTCTTAATAATCTATTACCTCTTCCTATTTTACCTGAAATGTCTTCATTTATTACTAAAAAAATTATAAATGAGCAGATTAAGACTGTGTATATTGGTCCATGTATAGCTTATAAAGATATAAGTGAATTTAGTAATAGTGATGAGGTTTTAACATTTGAAGAATTAAGAAAATTATTTGATAGATTTGGAATCACTGAAATAGAACAAGAATTTTCGTCTTTTGATTTTGTAGAAGGTAAATGGGGTAATTATTTTGCAATAGAAGATGGTATATTAATAGCAACAGATCAAGCGCAAGATATCTTAAGTACTAATGTGATTTCTAGTAGTGGCGAAAATCTTTTTAAAGATGCTATTTTCGATTTTATGAATTATATCGAAATAATTAAAAAACATTTTAATATTTACTACTGCAATGGTTGTATTATGGGACCTGCGATTACTTTGACTGGTAATTATATAATGAAAAAATATCAAGTTTTACAATATTCTCAAAAGAGATTAAGAGATTTAGATGAAGAAAAATGGAAATTAAATATTAATAAATATATAAATGAAACTTTACCAGTATCATTCAAAAATCTTGAAATAAAATTGCCCAAAGTGTCTAAAAAACAAATAGAAGACATATTAAACTATTTGCAAATAACTCCCAGTGCTAAACCTTGTAAAAATTGTGGTTTCGATACTTGCGAAGAGTTTGCTACCGCCATAGCTCAGGGTATTGCTAATTCGGAGATGTGTATTTATTATAACATTGCTAATAAAATTAAATTGATTAAAAAATTAAATAATCAATTAGAAAAATTAAATCAAAAAATCGTAGCTGAAGAGGAAAAAGGAGAAAAATTAAAAGAAGAGTTGCAACTACATGCGTTAATAATAGAAAATATCAAGGAATTATTGCATAAAGTACCCGCTGGCATCTTAGTAGTAAATGGAGAAAACAAAGTAGAATATTCTAATGAATTTTTTGTAAAACTTTTAGGTGATGAGGTAAAAGAAATAAATGAGATAGTGCCTGGACTTCGAGGTTCTCAAATAGAAAAATTACTAGATATATCACTAGTAAATATGATAGAGTATGCTCTCACACATCCTCAAGGTGAAACTCAAAGAGATATATTAATAAATAATAAGTGGTTTAATGTAAGCGTATATCCTATTAAATATCGTTCACTTGCAGTGATGTTGATAAAAGATATTAGTATTCCAGAGGTTAATAAAGCTGAAGTAGTAGAAGAAATCAAAAAAGCTATAGAAAAAGAGTTGGCTATGGTACAGCAAATTGCTTTTTCATTGGGCGAAGGTGCAAGCGAAGTAGAACGTATCTTAAATAAAGTTATTAAAATTTATGAAAAGTGAGATAAATAAAAATAATATTTTTGTAGAAGTAGGATTTTCTTATAGAAATCATTATGATTCATATATTTGTGGAGATACGTTTCTTTATAAAAGATTTAAAGAAGAGAATAGATATATAGTAGTTTTGTCTGACGGTATGGGGCACGGTGTCAAAGCTAATGTACTATCTGCTCTGACTGCTACTATGGCTTTAAATTTCACTTATGAACATAAAGAAGAATTTCGTATTGCTGAAATTATTTTAAATACGCTTCCTGTATGTAGTGAAAGAAAAATCAGCTATGCTACTTTTACCATTTGTGATATTTTGCCTGATAGTACTGTTAAAATTTTAGAACATGATAATCCTGATACCATAATATTTAGAAAAAATAGTGAACTTACTATACCTCATACTTGTTTATTAATCAATGAATTAAAAAATGAGAATAGTAAAAGAGAAATAAAGCATGCTACTTTTTACCCTCAACTACAAGATAGACTTATTCTTTTAACAGATGGCATTACACAAGCTGGTATGGGTACTGACAAATATCCTTTTGGTTGGGAAAGAAATAATGTTGTTGATTTTGTCAGTAAAACATTAGAATCCGAACCATTAATCTCTGCTCAAAAATTGGCACAAAGAATAGTAAACATAGCATATAAACTTGACAATTATAATCCTCAAGATGATATGACTTGTGGAGTAATATATTTCAGACAGCCGCGTAAAGTGTTGATAGTTACTGGGCCTCCATTTGATGAGAAAGATGATAAAAAAATGGCTCAGATTTTTCAAGATTTCAAAGGAGATAAAGTCATCTGTGGCGCTACTACTGCGGATATAATTAGTAGAGAATTGAACAAAAAAATTATAGACACTTTTGAATTTGAAGACCCAGAATTACCTCCTATATCTTATATGGAAGGTGCAAATTTTATAACAGAAGGTATTCTTACTCTTAGCAAAGTTTCTGATATTTTATTTCATCAAAATCCACCTTTTAATATCCCTCGCGGTCCCGCTGGTAAATTATTACAACTGCTAATAGACAGTGATGAAATTTATTTTTTAGTTGGTACTAAGGTAAATGAAGCTCACCAAGATCCACATTTACCAGTAGATTTAGAGATTAGAAGGACAGTGGTTAGACGTATAGCACGTCAGTTAGAAGAAAAATTATTAAAAGAAGTAATTATTGAATTTATATGATTCCTTTATTTTTTTGTGATAATCACGATTACAGCATATATCTGTTTTTTTAAAAAAATCACAATTTTTACTAAAAAATAATTGTAAAAAAAATATTCTGCACAAAAACTAGCTTATTTTAAAATTTTTTAAATTATATTTGTAAAAAAATTATTATGCGTAAACTATTATTTTTTATTACAATGTTTTTAATTATGAATAGTACTATCTCTCAAGAGCTAAATTACCCAAAAACAAAGAAAGTAGATGTAGTAGAAAACTACCATGGCACCTTAGTATCTGATCCTTACAGATGGTTAGAGGACGAAAATAGTCCCGAAACTAAGCTGTGGATAAAAGAACAAAATGAACTCACTTTTTCGTATCTTTCACAGATTCCCTTTCGTGATAAATTGAGAAAATATTATGAAGAGATATGGAATTATGAGCGTATGGGGACTCCATCAGAGATAGGAGACAAGCTCTACTATTTCAAAAATTCTGGATTACAAAATCAAAGTGTTTTTTGTGAAAAAAATAAAAAAACTAACGAAGAACTAGTATTACTCGACCCTAATAAATGGGATCCTAAAGGCACTACAGCTATCAGTGCATTAGCTTTTTCACATGATAAGCAATATTTGGCCTATGGCATTTCTAAGGCTGGTAGCGATTGGGTAGAAATATTCGTAATGGATTTGAAAACCAAAAAATTATTACCAGATCATATCAAATGGGCTAAATTTACTAGTATAGCATGGTACAAAGATGGATTTTTCTATAGTGGTTATGAGATCACAGACTCTACCAAAGCACTAACAGCTAAAAATGAATATCACAAAATTTATTATCATAAAATTGGTACTCAACAGAATAAAGATAAATTGATTTATGAAAATAATGATTATCCACTACGCAATTTTTTATTATATACTGACAAAGATGAGAAATATGCATTTTTATATGAGAATGAATCTACTAGCGGTATACAACTACATGTATCTAAACTACCACTAAAAAATAATAGTTTTAGCTTATTATTCAAAGGCTTCGAACACGATTACTATTTAGTAGATATAATAAATGATTTTGCTTATTTCATTACTAATGAAGGTGCCCCCAATTACAAATTAATAAAAATCTCACTAAAAAAACCATCACTTTCACCGAAAACAGTGATAGCAGAATCTAAATTTGTATTAAATGGGGTATTCGCTAGCAAAGATTATTGGGTTATACAATATCAAGAGGATGTGAAAAGTAAATTATATCTGGCAGATAAAACAGGAAAAATATTAGATGAAATTAAATTACCAACTATCGGGACTGTGGCGGGTATAAGTACGTACCATGAGCATAATAATATTTATTTCACTTTTACATCATATTTATACCCACCCACTATATTTTATTATAATGCAGATACACGTCAGTTAAGTCTATATTTCAAACCTTCATTAAAATTTAATCCTGATGATTATGTAACTGAACAAATTTTTTACACATCAAAAGATGGCACTAAAATTCCAATGTTTATAACGCATAAAAAAGATATCAAATTAGATGGTAATAATCCGACACTTATGTACGGTTATGGTGGATTTAATATTAGTGTCTTGCCATCTTTTAGTATTAAAATAATTCCATTTCTAGAACGAGGAGGTATATATGCTGTACCAAATATACGTGGTGGTGGAGAATATGGTAAAATATGGCACGAAGCTGGTATTAAAGAAAAAAAGCAAAATGTATTTGACGATTTCATCGCAGCTGCTGAATATTTGATTTCTAGAGGTTATACATCGCCCTCTAAATTGGCAATAAATGGTGGATCTAATGGTGGTTTATTAGTAGGTGCTGTTATGACACAGAGACCAGATTTATTTAAAGTAGCTCTACCAGCAGTTGGAGTAATGGATATGCTTCGTTATCATAAATTTACTATCGGATGGGCATGGATTTCTGATTATGGTAGTAGTGATGATCCTAATGATTTTGAATACTTATACGCTTACTCACCTTTGCATAACATTAAAGAAGGTGTAGAATATCCAGCTACATTGGTTACCACTGCAGATCATGATGATAGAGTTGTACCCGCTCATTCATTTAAATTCATCGCTACTCTACAGGAGAAACAAACAGGAAATAATCCAGTATTGATACGCATAGAAACTGATGCTGGTCATGGTGGCGGCAAACCTATTGCCAAAACAATAGATGAGGTTGCCGACGTTTTTGCTTTTATGATGTTTAATTTAGGAATGGAATTTTGAACTAATTAAAAAAAAATTGAGGTTCTATAATGTTTTATATGGGTTAAAGAATAAAAAAAGAATAATTTTACAAAAATAAATTTGTTAATATTAGTTTATTAATTATAGGATAGTCAAATATTAACCACAAAGTTCTCAAAGAAGGCACCAAGAACACAAAGGAGAATGAAATTAAAAGGGTAAACAAAGTGTAATAACTTGGTGCCCTTTGTGGTAAAAAAATTAACCTAAATTAAAGATAGTTATTTTTATGTAATAATCTAAAATGTTTTTACCCACAATAAACTTTATAGAACCATCTATTTTAATAAATTTTTTATGTCAAAGGAATAAAATGATATTCAAAGGAATCGGTATTTTGATCGTCCCTAACCCATAGTTGAGATTCATTTAACTTCAAAATATAAAAAATATCATTAATAGGTTCTTCTAAATTTTCGCCTTGCTCATAGGTTACTGTTAAATTAATTTGAGTTTCATCATTATTAAAATTCCAAGTACCAGACGATGCAATGCTAGTACCTAAATAAATGGTGAAAGTCCCATCTTTTTTAAATTCCCAAACCATACCAGACATCAAATTTAACAAGTCTTGCCTCTCTTGACCATTCATATAAATTTTTTCAATTTTCCATTTTTTACATAATAGTGTTGTCTTAGTTGCTTCTTGAGAATCATTATTTTTGTCTTTGTCTTTACAACCACTAATAGTGATTGATGCGATAACTATTAATAAAATAACACTTAATTTTTTCATAACCTTGTAATTTTTAAAAATTGTTTTGCAAATATATAAATATTTTTTTTTCAAATAAAATTTTTGCTGATAGAAATATTATTAATACTAAATCTCTAAAAGTAACAAAAGAATAATAAAACAAATTACTTAAAAAATAAATCAAAAATGTCTGAACAACAGATTTTTTTTAAAGATTAAAAGACTAGAATAATAATAAATTTAGAATTTATAAGTGAACAAATTCTAAAATAACTGAAGATAATTTACAAACGTATAAAAATAATATTTGAAAATCTAATTTTTTTTTTGTAGATTGATTTTACATACATATTTGAAAAAAAAACTCATACATTTTTTCTCATAGCTTCTACTGGATCTAATTTAGAAGCTTGAAGTGCAGGAACTATACCAGCGAGGATGCCAGTAACGGTAGCTATTATGATGCCTGTAATGATATTTTCAAAAGTAAGTGGAAAAGCAAAATTTATTAAAAATTTTAATACAATACTTAAGATTAAAACTAGTAATAGACCTATTAAACCTCCAATAATACTAAGAAAAACTGATTCAAATAAAAATTGTAACAAAATAAATCTATTTTTAGCTCCCAATGCTTTTTGAATTCCTATTTGTTGAGTTCTCTCTTTTATAGAGACAAACATAATATTAGCTATACCAAATCCACCAACTAATAGAGCAAATCCACCTATTATCCATCCTCCTAAAGTCATACTTTTAAAAATCCCCTCAACACTTTGAGTAAGCATTGTAGCAGTATTTATCGTAAAATCATCTTCTTTTTTAGGAGGCAATCTACGATATTGTCTTAAAAGAAACCTTACTTCATTTTTTAAATCTTCTTGAGTATAATTAGGTTTTGGTTTTACAGAAATATATGGGTTGGCTTCATCGCTATCAAGTTTTATAAAATTTCTAAGAAATAATACTGGTACAAAAATCAATTTATCGTTCGAACCAGCCAGGATATTCTCTCCTTCTTTTTCTAATACACCGACGATATTTAATTTTTGAGAACCAATTTTAATTGTTTGGCCGATTATTTTAGTAGTTCCGAAATAATTAATAGCAGCTTCATAGCCCAAAATGCAAACACTACTACCTTGCTCTACTTCTTCAAGGGTAAACATTCTTCCTTCTTTTATAATAAAAGGAAAAAAATTTGCATAAGATGTAGTGATACCTATTATACTTTGATTAGATTTAGTTATATTATGTGAAGAAGTTTTAGTATTCAATAGTGCTGTATATGTAATGTCGCCTATTGTTTCAGAATAATTTTTTAAAAAAAGGTATTCACGATAGGATGTATTTGGTCTAGATACATATTTCCACCATGGCATATCTGCATCAAACGACCATGGCCACTTTTGTATGAAGAGTGCATCGCTACCTAGAGATGCTATCGAAGTATTTACTTGATTTTTAATAGAATCTATCACCGTTAAAACTGCTATAATGGAAAAAATACCTATAGTAATACCAGAAATAGTAAGAATTGTTCGTAATTTATTAGACTTCAGGGAATGCCAGGCCATCGCTATAGCCTCTTTGATAAAAATCCATATCATAGATTAGATATTCATAGCTATGTTAATTATAGAAGTAAATTCTTTACCCTTTAACGAAGCTCCTCCTATGAGACCGCCATCGATATCAGGCATAGAAAAAAGTTCTTTAGCATTACTAGCTTTTACACTACCACCATAGAGTATTATAATACCTTGACTGATAGTCTGGTTATATTTTTTTGCAATCAATTCACGAATAAATACATGCATTTGTTGTGCTTGATCAGGTGTAGCATTTACTCCTGTGCCAATTGCCCATACGGGTTCATAAGCAATGATGATTTTGGCTATTTCATCATCAGATAGATTATACAAAGCCTCGGATATTTGTTTTTCTACTACTTTTAATTGCTCTCCATTATTTCTTTGTTCTAGAGTTTCTCCTACACAATAAATGGGTGTGATGTGTTCTTGGAGGCAAAGTTTTATTTTTTTTGAGAAATTTTCTTCTTTTTCACCAAAATATTGCCTTCTCTCTGAATGTCCAATAATAGTATAATTGATGTTTATACTTTTTAGCATAGCTGCTGAGATCTCGCCAGTATAAGCTCCATTGGTAAAAGAAGAAACATTTTGTGCGCCTACGTATATATCTTGACGATTTAATATTTTTTTAGCTTCTATCAAATAGATAAATGGTGGACAAATAATAATGTCTACACCAGAATGATCTGTTGGTATATTATCTTTTAAAAAATTTAATAAATCGATAGCTTCGTCATAATTGGGATTCATTTTCCAATTACCTGCAACAATTTTTTTTCTCATAATTACTTTTTTGCTAAATTAATTATTTTTTTGCTAAATTAATTAATTTTAGTAAAAAGATCAAAATAGGCTTTAAAATTAAAAATATTACAAATCTTATTTTTGATTTTAACAAAATAAATTTTTTTTGAAGTTTTTTTTACACTTAATATCTAAGTGCCTATCTTGATTTTTGTAATCTTGATTTATTGAAATGAGTGAGTTTAAATCTTTTATTTAAATATAAACAATTTACAACTTTTCTGCTTTTCTTATCTTGCCTACTTTATCATAGTTTATCTGATTAATTCACTATAAATTTGTGGTTTAGATTATATTTAATGATCGAATCATTTATTTTGATTCTTTGATTGATTTTTCAGCATTTTTTATCCATTTTTCTATGTCTTCTTTTGTAGGAAGAGAATCTTTGATTTTATGTTTTTTTCTAAGACCACCTAAACTGTTCAAAATTTTATTAACATTAGTTTCTATTAGATCTTCTAAAGTTACAATACCAGATTCCGTAAGTAGTGGTATCCATACATCTGGTATCCCTATAGATTTTAGGCTTTCAGAATCCATAGCTATAGCTTTACGCTCTGGAGCCATCTGTGGAAAAAATATTACCTCTTGTATAGATGGTACATTTGTCATTATCATAGCTAATCTATCAATACCGATACCAAGTCCAGCAGTAGGTGGTAACCCAAATTCTATAGCGCTCAAAAAATCTTCATCTAGCATCATAGCCTCTTCATCTCCTAGTTGTCTGAGTTGTAATTGCTCTTCTAATCTTTGACGTTGATCCAGTGGATCATTAAGCTCTGTATATGCATTACACAATTCTTTACCATTTATTATTAATTCAAAACGTTCTACTAATCCGGGTTTAGAACGATGTTTTTTTGCTAAAGGACTCATCTCTATTGGATAATCCATTATAAAAGTTGGTTGTATTAGAAGTGGTTCTACTTTATCTCCAAATATGGTATCTATTATTTTAGCTTTACCACTTACACCATCGAGTTCAATATCCAATATTTTAGCAACTTCAATTAATTCATTTTCATCTAAATTTGAAATATCGTGACCTGTGTATTTGTATATGGCATCAAAAAAACAAATACGTTTAAAAGGACTAGCTAATGAGATCGTGTGTTCTCCGACTAAAATATCAGTTTTGCCGTGTATAGCGAGAGTTATGTATTCAAGCATTTCTTCTACTAGATCCATCATCCAATAATAATCTTTATACGCAACATAAAGCTCCATTTGAGTGAATTCGGGGTTATGAAAGCGGTCCATTCCTTCATTACGAAAATCTTTAGCAAACTCATAAACTGCATCGAAGCCCCCTGCTATCAGTCTTTTCAGATACAGTTCATTAGCTATACGCAAAAACAATGACGTGTCGAGAGTATTATGATAAGTTTTAAACGGTCTAGCTGTAGCTCCACCATATATAGGTTGCAAAATGGGTGTCTCTACTTCCATAAAATTTTTTTTATTCAAAAAATCTCTCATGCTTTGTATCATTTTAGTACGAGTACGAAAGATATCTCTCACATGTGGATTGACTATCAGATCTAGAGTTCTATTTCTATATCTCTGTTCAGGATCTGTAAAAGCATGATAAATTTTTCCATCTTTTTCTTTTACTATTGGTAGGGGACGCAAGCATTTAGCTAGTAATTTTAGTTCTTTCACATGAATAGTTATCTCTCCCATTTTAGTTCTAAAAACAAAGCCTCGTATACCTACTATATCGCCAATATCCATTAATTTTTTGAATACAACTTGGTAAAAAGTATTATCATCTGGTGGACAAATTTCATCTTGCTTGATATATGCTTGAATTCTACCAGTACTATCTTGTATTTCTATAAATGAAGCTCCCCCCATAATACGTCTACTCATTATGCGACCTGCTAATGATACGTCACCATATTGAGTGGAATCTTCTTTATAGTTTTCTAATATATCTTTTGCATAATGTGTGACAGTATATGCTTCATTAGGATATGGCTCTATACCCATTTCACGTAATTGCTTTAAAGCTTCGCGTCTAATAATTTCTTGTTCACTTAGTTCTATAGCCATAGATTTTTTGCAAATTTCATTAATTTTAACTAAATAAAAAAATCGAAATAGATGTTTTAGATAATAACAAAAAAAAATTCTCCTATCATTAAATTATTTATATAATAATAAATTACAAATTCAACCAATGTTTTTGGTTCTATAACGTTTTATATAGGTAAAGATTAAAAAAACTAATTTTACAAAAATGAATTTGTCAATATTGGTTTATTTATTATTGTACAGTTAAATATTAACCACAGAGTTCTCAAAGAATGCACAAAGAACACAGAGAAGGATGAAATTAAAAGGACAATAAATGGCACTTTGTGAGCTTTGTGTAATAACTTGGTGCCCTTTGTGGTAAAAAAATTAGCATAAATAATTAAAAAATAGTTATTTTTTTGTAATAATCTAAAATGTTTTTTGTATCAAAGAATTTCTAAATCAAAAATTTAGAAAATTCACAAAAATTTTATTTAGCCATTAAAATTTATTAATTTCGTAAACGAATTAATAAAAATCAAAAAACTGAAATTATGCTGTTAAATAAAAAAATTATTGAATGTGTACCAAATTTTAGTGAGGGTAGAGATTTAAACATCATCAATCAAATAATTGAAGAAATAAAAAATGTCGAAGGGGTGAAACTTTTAGATGTTGATCCAGGAGCTACCACTAATAGAACGGTAGTAACTTTTGCTGGTGAACCTGATGCAGTTATAGAAGCTGCATTTAGAGCTATTAAAAAAGCTACCGAATTGATAGATATGACTAGACACAAAGGTGCCCATCCACGCTTCGGAGCTACTGATGTATGTCCATTAGTTCCAGTAGCTAATATTACAATGGATGAAGTAGTAGAATATGCAAATAAATTAGGTAAGAGAATAGGCGAAGAACTAGGGATACCTGTGTATCTTTATGAATTTGCTGCAAAAACTGAAGAAAGACGTAATTTAGCAAATGTGAGAGCTGGTGAATATGAAGGTTTGGAAAAAAAATTAAAAGACCCTCACTGGCATCCCGACTATGGTCCAGCTAATTTTTTGCCTAAAATTGGAGCTATAGCTGTGGGGGCCCGTAATTTTTTAGTAGCGATTAATTTTAATTTGAACACTACCTCTGTACGTAGAGCTAATGCTATAGCCTTTGATGTACGAGAAAAAGGAAGACCTATGCGTAAAGGCAACTCCATTACTGGTGAAATCGTAAAAGATGAAAATGGAAATACAGTATATATTCCTGGAACTTTGAAAGCTACTAAAGCTATAGGATGGTTCATCGAAGAATATGGTATAGCCCAAGTGTCTATGAATATCACAGATATTACAGTGACCCCGGTTCATATAGCTTTTGATGAGGTTAGTGAAAAAGCTCGTTTACGAGGTATTAGAGTTACTGGTGCTGAAATTGTTGGCCTTATACCTAAATCAGTTTTAATAGACGCAGGCAAATATTATCTCAGAAAGCAACAACGTTCTACTGGTGTTTCTGAAAATGAATTGATAAAGATTGCTATTAAATCTATGGGGCTAGATGATTTGAAACCTTTTGATCCTCAATCCAAAGTAATAGAATTTATTTTAGCAAAAGATGAACCTCCACCAAAATTGATAAATATGTCTTTGTGTGAATTTGCTGATGAGACTGCTAGTGAATCTCCAACTCCTGGCGGTGGTTCTGTATCTGCTTATGTAGGAGCTTTAGGTACTGCTCTAGCTACTATGGTTGCTAATCTAAGTTCTCATAAACGTGGCTGGGACGATAGATGGGAAGAGTTTAGTAATTATGCTGAAGAAGGGCAAAAGATTAAAGAGGAATTAATACAGCTCCTAGAAGAAGATGCTAATGCTTTCAATAAAGTAATGGATGCTTTCGGATTACCAAAAGATACTGAAGAGCAGATGATTAACAGAAAAAAAGCTATCGAAGAGGCTACTCGATATGCCATAGAGATTCCATACCGCACATTGAAAACAGCTTCTTTAGCTATACCATTGTGTAAAAAAATGGCTGAAATAGGTAATCCTAATTCCGTATCTGATGCTGGTGTAGGCGCTATAGCTTGCTTAACAGCTATCAAAGGTGCATATATGAATGTGCTTATAAATGTTGCAGGACTCGATGACAAAACTTGGGCAAAACCTATTTTAGATGATTCAGCTCAAATAATAGAAAATACTGAAAAAGAAGTTAACGAAATTTATAATTTTGTTTTAAATAAAATCAAAGCTTAAATAATTGATTTTTTACTTTTATCTTTGCAATTAAAAAGTTAAAGATTATGAAATTATTAGAAAACAAAACAGCAGTAATTACTGGAGCGGCTCGCGGTATAGGAAGAGCTATTGCAGAAAAATTTGCAAGTAATGGAGCAAATGTAGCCATTACAGATTTAAATATCAATGAAGAGGTAGAAAAATTTATTGACGAAATTCAGAAAAAATACAATATAAAAGCTAAAGCCTATGCTTTTGATGTGAGTGATTTGAATGCTTGCCAAGATTTTGTAGAGAAACTTTTACAAGATTTCACCACTATAGATATATTAGTAAATAATGCTGGTATTACTAGAGATAATCTTTTGCTTCGTATGAGTGAGCAAGATTGGGATTTGGTAATAAAAGTAAATTTAAAATCAGTCTTTAATATGACCAAAGTACTATTACAACATTTTATGAGAAATCGCTCTGGATCTATTATAAATATGGCAAGTGTAGTAGGTGTAGCGGGTAATGCTGGTCAGGCTAACTACAGTGCTTCTAAAGCGGGTATTATTGGATTTACTAAAAGTATAGCTCAAGAAGTAGGTTCGCGTAATATACGTTGTAATGCTATAGCACCAGGATTCATAGAGACACCTATGACAGCTCAACTCCCCGATGAAGTTAGAAAAGATTGGATGCAAAAAATACCTCTTCGTAGAGGCGGCACACCTGATGATGTAGCTAATATTGCTTTATTTTTAGCTAGTGAGCTATCAAGCTATGTTTCAGGCCAAGTAATAAATGTATGTGGCGGTATGCGTATGTAAATTATGAAAATTATACTTCCTTATAGTCCATGGTGGCTATTGCTTTTTGCTATTTTATCTATTGCTTTAGCATTGTTATTATATTTTAAAAATCCTTATGATGCTTTATCAAAACCATGGAAAAATACTTTAATAGTTACACGTAGTATTGTATTTTTTTTACTTTTCTTTTTATTATTAACTCCCTATATACAAAAAAATAAAAAAATTGTATATCCGCCTGAAATTATTCTTTTGGTAGACAATTCTCAATCTATTACTGTAGACAATTCATTTAATGAAATAAGTACTAAAATAAAATCGTTAACTGACAAATATTCCAAAAATTATATATGGCATAATTATTCCTTCTCTAACGTTATAACAAATAAGTTATTATTTACTTTTGATGGCAAGGCTACTAACCTATATGATGCATTACAACTAGCTATTAATAAATCATTAGAAAATGACAATATTAGAGCTATCATCCTTGTGTCTGATGGAATAAATACACAAAAACAAGATCCAAGATTCTTATTTAACAAATTCAAGAATCCTATTTATACAATTGGTTTGGGAGACACTACCACTCAGACAGACTTACAAGTAAGTAAAATTCAATGTAATGAAAAAATACCTATTGGTAGCAATTTTCCTATAGAAATAATTTTGAATGCTAAAAAAGCTAAAGGAAAAACATCAAAATTACAAATTTTTATAGATGATGAACTTTGGTATAGTGAAAATATAAATATTACTCATGATAATTACTCAAAAATATTAACTATCCAGGCAAAAGCAGAAAAAGAGGGAATACATAAAATCAAAGTTACTTGGCAACAAATTAGTGAAGAGAAAAATATAAAAAATAATAACCTAAGCAAAAGTATAGAGGTTGTAAAACAAAAATACAAAATAGGTATATTAGCTTGTGCTACTCACCCAGATATTGGTGCTATTAATAGAGCTCTCAGTAGTGTTTTATTAAATGAGGTACAGTTAATCAGACCTGGTATAGATCCTATAGCTAATGATTTGGATGTTTTGATTATATATCAATTAAATAGTGCTTGCATAAATACAAGCAAAATAGAGGAATTAAAACAATCTACAATACCCATTTGGTTATTTATTGGTACTCAGACACAATTGCCTTTAGCTACTTCTATAGTCCCGTGGATAGGAAATTTAATAAATAGTAGTTATATCGAATCCCAAGTTAAAGTAAATGAACAGTTTCCATTATTTCAAATTGCAAATGAAGAATTGCACTTTTTTGAACAAGCACCACCTATCATCACGTTGTATCCGCGTAATAGAACTAGCATAAAATTCCCAACCATATTCTATCAAAAAATTGGCACTGCTACTACTACAAATCCTGTAATGTTTTTTTATCAATCAATAAATAAAAATATTGCAGTTTTCAATGGTGAGGGTATATGGAGATGGAGAATAGAATCATTAAGAAATAATAATAATAATTTCGATACTTGGGTGATAAAAGTAATAAATTATCTATTAACTACTACTAAAGAAGGGTTTAAAATAATAGTAGAATCTGTATATCAAAGTGTAGACCCAATAAATATATATGCTGAATTAATAAATCCAAGTGGCGAACTTATAAATACACCAGAAATACAGATAATTATAAATTCTAACCAAGGATATTCTAATAAATATCTTTTTTCGCGATCAGGTAATGGTTATTCTCTGCAATTAGGACAGTTGCCACCTGGAGTTTATAACTATAGTGCTACAGTATTATCACCTGATTTCCCCTTTACAGCAAAAGGTTTTTTTATAGTAGAAAAAATAGACGTAGAATTGCAAGATTTGACTGCTAATCATGATTTATTAAAAGAAATTGCAAATGCTTCTGGAGGTAAATTTTTATATTTTTCAGAATTGGATTCTTTAGAAAAAATATTAAAATCCCAAACAATGAGCCAAAAATATTATACCATAGAAAAAATAACTAGCTCAGTAATAGGCTCTTGGATTTATCTAGTTATTATTACTTTATTACTCGGTTTTGAATGGTTTATTCGTAAATATATGGGGGGATATTGAATTATTTATTAAAAATTAATTTAAATTCGTAAAATAATATTAACAAAATAAATCAGTAATGAAGGAAAAAATCAAATCGGTATATAAATTTATATCACCAAAATTTCAGAGCATTCATCTAGAATATAAAGTAATTCCTAAACTAAGGTATGGGCATGGTAACCCCCCCATACCCTTTTATTAGTTATAATAAATAAGAACAGACTTTTGTACAAAGACCATTTAGAATCATTCTTGAAATATAATGAGAGAATTCATGATATTAAAGATTCAAGACAAGAAACAGATGAGAATAATCCTGCTTGGAATAATGGATTTCTCCCAGGTCTTGACATTGTTGGGATATACGGTATCATTGCAAAATATAAACCAGCAAAGTATATCGAAATTGGTTCCGGAAATTCTACAAAGGTTGCATATAAATCTATTAAAGAAAATAATCTAAATACTGAGATTATTTCGATTGACCCGTTACCAAGAGCCAATATTGATCATTTAGCAGATAAAGTTATTAGAAAACCATTTGAAAATTTACCTGATAACAAATTTATTGTTAAATCATTAGAAAAAAATGATATATTATTCATTGATAATTCGCATAGAGTATTTCCTAATTCAGATGCCATGATTTGTTTTTTGGAGCTTCTTCCATTTTTAAAGAATGGTGTTATTGTTCATATTCATGACATTTATCTTCCTTATGATTATCCACAATTCATGTGTGCCAGGTTTTACAACGAACAATATATGCTAGCTGCTTTTATTTTAGCAAATCCAGAAAAATATAAAACAATTTTGCCAAATTACTTTATAAGCGAAGATGTAGAATTAGCAAAGATTATTTCACCTATATGGAATCATCCTAATTTATCTGGTGTTGAAAGACATGGATGTTCTTTTTGGTTGCAAATAAGTTAACAAAACATCCATAAAAATGAATCTTTCCGATAGTTTATTACTGATAGACAAAAAAGTATTTTAGCAAGGACAAGTAGAGAGCGATAAAAACATTGAAAAGGACGTTAAATATAAATTATAAATATAGATATAAAAATATTATTAAAATTGGTCGTACGCATACTATGGATGCAGTTCCTTTAGCATTAGGACAAGAATTTTCGGGTTATGTTTCACAATTAGAACATAATATACAAAAACTCGAACATTCCCTAGATCATTTATCAGAGCTTCCTATCGGAGGTACAGTCGTTGGTACTGGACTAAATGCTCCTAAAACATTTGATGTAATAGTTTGTAAAAAAATTGCAG
>LFSZ01000083.1:6579-6704 GCA_001512885.1 Rikenellaceae bacterium DTU001 | reverse complement strand
GAGTAAATACTTTTGACGAAAAAGGTGGATGGGCAGCTACTGCTCGTATGAATATTGGTTTAGCTGACATTGGTAATATTATGTTCGCTACTACATTATCTACTGCCTGTCTCTTATACACATCT
>LFSZ01000083.1:0-6554 GCA_001512885.1 Rikenellaceae bacterium DTU001 | reverse complement strand
CGGTCTCGTGGGCTCGGAGATGTGTATAAGAGACAGGAGTAAATACTTTTGACGAAAAAGGTGGATGGGCAGCTACTGCTCGTATGAATATTGGTTTAGCTGACATTGGTAATATTATGTTCGCTACTACATTATCTACTGCTGGCTTTGGTTCTATTGAAAAAAAAGTTTATGAACGTCAATTAGATAATATATCATCGTATGATCTAGCTTTAAATATAGACTTAGGTAGGCTTTTGCCAGAAAATTTTTATTTACGTATCCCTATGCATATAGACTATTCTGAAATGATAGCTAATCCTAAATATAATCCATTAGACCCAGATGTTTATCTTAAAGATGACCTCAGTACATATGCTACCGATAGAGAAGTAGATAGTGTAAAACGACTAGTGCAATCATATACTCAGCGTAAGGGTATTAATTTTATGAATGTAAAAAAATTAAGACCTCCTACTGCTAAAGGCAATCCCAAATTTTATGATTTATCTAATTTTGATATTTCTTTTGCTTTTAATCAAATTTATATTCGTAATCCTGATATTGAGTATAATAAGAAAAAAGAATATAGTGGTACAATAGCATATAATTTTAATGGTAATCCTAAAAATTATATGCCTTTCAAAAATGTAAAATTTCTTAATAATAAATATTTAAAATTAATAGGTAATTTTAATTTTTATTTGCTACCCAAATCCATCTCTTTGTCTACAGATATGTATCGATTATATGAAGAAAATAGATGGAGAAATAAGACTACTAATCTTGTGATAATAGAACCAAATTTTATTAAAAATTTTATGTGGAATCGCAATTATGCATTCAAATATGATCTCACACGTAATCTGAGGTTTGATTATACTGCAGTTGCTAACGCACGTATAGATGAGCCACCTGGCAGAATCGATAAGCGAGAAAGTGATTATAAAGAAAAAAGAGATTCTATACTTAGAAATATAGTTAATTTTGGTAGAATTACTAATTTCAACCAAAGAATTCAAGGCAATTATACTTTGCCATTAAATTATATACCTATATTAGACTGGATGAACGCTTCAGCTCAGTACACTGGTAATTATACATGGATGGCTGCTCCGCTATATAAAGACTCTACTGACCAATATGTGGAGCATCCATATGGTAATAGTATACAAAATAGCCGTACAATATCATTTAATGTTAATGGTAATTTTACTAGATTATATACTAAGGTTACATATTTAAAAAATATATTAAATCCACCGCCACCTCCTCGTCTACAAGATGAAGAAGATACTATTAAACAAGGACCAACCATTGGTAAGCAGATTTTAGATAATTTTTTACGTTTATTAATGATGACCAAAAATGTTAGTTTCAACATTTCTTTTTCAGATGCTACTATGCTTACAGGTTATAGAGGGGTACCTCAAGCATTAGGTATGGAATTCAATAATATGACACCTGGTTGGGGATTTGTCTTTGGTTGGCAAGAGGATGTGCGTGATAGACTTGTTGCTAAGGATTTATTTACTAAAGATACCACCTTAAATACACCATACCTTACTAATCATACTGAAAATATGAATATCAGAGTTACCTTAGAACCAATTAAATATTTAACAATAAATCTCACTGCTATTAGAAATAAATCAATGAATAATAGAGAATATTTTAGATATAATGGTAGTGAATTTCAATCTTATACTCCTCTAACTACAGGTAGTTTTAGTATGTCTATCATCAGTAGTAAAACAGCTTTTGCTAAAAATGCTAAAGATTTTTCAAATAAGAATTTTCAAATACTTTTGGATATTCGTCCAGAAATAGCACAGATGGTAGCCGAACGTAGTCCTGTATGGGACGGTACTTATGTAGCAGATTCAGTTACTGGGATATTATATCCAGACGGATACGGAGCAACATCTCAAAATGTGTTAATTCCAGCTTTTTTAGCTGCATATACTGGTCATAAGCCATCAAAATATGTAAAGTCTATTTTTCCATCATTTCCTATGCCTAATTGGCGTATAAGCTATACTGGTCTTTCTAAAATAGAATTTTTAAAAAAATATTTCAATTCAGCTACACTCACCCACGGTTATACATCTAATTACACTTTATCTTCTTTTTCTAATAATCCTCTGTTTTCTGATCCTGATGGAGATGGTTATACTACTGTGAGAGATGCACTTCATAATTATTTGCCACAATATGAGATAGCTCAGGTTTCTATTTCAGAAACTTTTAACCCAATGTTTGGCATTCAGTTAAATTGGAAAAATAGTTTAGTGACTACAATTGATTGGAAAAAATCTCGAAATATTGCTTTGAATACTTCTAATGTACAAATTACAGAAATCAATACTAATGAATGGGTTATAGGACTGGGGTATAGATTTAAAGATTTAGCCTTTGATATTAGAACAGGTGGACAAACTAAAACTATTAATAGTGACTTAAATTTAAAAGCAGATCTATCTATTAGAGATAATATTACAGTACTAAGGCGTATTGTGGAGGAGATAAATCAGGTTAGCACTGGTCAAAAAATTATTTCTATAAATTTATCTGCAGACTATCAGATAACCAATAATATTACTATTAGAGCTTTCTTTGATAAGATAATTAATAAGCCACATGTAGCTTCACAATATTATAATACATCTACTAATTTTGGAATTAGTATTAGATTTTCGCTTGCTATGTAATTTTATTAATTTTTTCATTTCAAAACATTATCTTTGCTAAAAAATTGAATTATTATGAATAATAAAAAATTATTTGTTAATATTGGTTCATTGATGGGTATTAGTGAAAATTATCCTAATAGACCATTAAAAGGAGCTGAAATGAGTAGAATAGATAAAATAGAAAATGCTTATCTATCTGTAGAGGGTGATACTATAATAGATTATGGTATGATGAGTGAGCTAGGAGAGCTTTCTGCAATTTATAAAAATTATGATAATATTTATGATGTAAATAAAAGAATAATAATACCAGGATTCATAGATACACATACTCATATAGTTTTTGCTTCGTGGCGAGAAGATGAATTTATAATGAAAATACAAGGTATACCGTACGAAGAAATTGCTAAAAAAGGTGGTGGAATATTGAATTCTGCTAAAAAAGTACAAGAAAAATCTGAAAATGAACTCTTTGACTTAGCTTTGAAAAGAATTAATGAAGTTATAAGTTATGGAACTGTGGCATTAGAAATTAAAAGTGGTTATGGTTTATCTTTAGAGAGTGAACTAAAGATGTTAAAAGTGATTAAAAAATTAAAAGAATATACCAATCTGCCGATTAAATCAACCTTTTTAGGTGCCCATGCTTTTCCTATAGAATATAAAGATGATAGAGAAGGATATATAGATTTGCTAATTAGTGAAATGCTACCAAAGGTAGTAGACGAAGGACTTGCCGATTATGTTGATGTTTTTTGCGATGAGGGTTTTTTTACCATAGATGAAACTGATAAAATATTAAATGCAGCTAACAAATTTGGATTGAAACCCAAAATACATGTAAGTGAGATGAGCAATAATGGCGGTGTACAGCTTGGCATAGCGCATAATGCTCTTTCGGTAGATCATTTAGAACGAATAACAGATGAGGAGATTAGAGCATTGTTGCTAAGTAAAACTCTACCAACAGTTTTGCCTCAGGTATCTTTTTTTCTAAAAATTCCTTATGCACCAGCTCGCAAGATGGTAGATGCTGGATTACCAATAGTGATAGCTAGTGATTATAATCCTGGCACGAGTCCTTCTGGTAATTTGCAATTTGCAATTTCGCTAGCTACTATTTATCAAAAATTGATGCCAGAGGAAACTATTAATGCTGTTACATATAATGCAGCATTTGCGCTTGAGCTAGAAAAACAACTTGGTAGTATCGAAAAAGGTAAAAAAGCATCTTTTTTGATACTCAATTCAGATGTTACAAATCTAAACTTCTTTCCTTATCATTTTGCTTCAAACAAAGTAGATAAAGTTATAATAAACGGCGAAATAGGGTAGGAGAGAGAAAAAAAATTAATAAGTTGTTAGAGAAGATTTTAGTGATTTTTTATGATTTTATTGTTGTCAAGATAGATTAATTTAATTATTTTATCTAGCAGAAATAAAATTTCGTATTAATTTTGTATTAAATTTATTACTCTTTTCTATAAACTTTACTTACTCCATCGATAGTTTTAATTTTATCAATTAGTTGTTTGAGATGATCAATATTATTTACGTATAATTTGATCTCGCCTTTAAAAGTACCTTCGGTTACTTCAAGGAAAAAATATCTAATATTAGAATTCATTTCTTCTGAAATTAATTTACTAATATCTTTTACTATGCCCTTTCTATCGCTTCCTTCGAGTTCTATACTTGTTTTAAATTCGAGAGGTCTATTTTCTTCCCATTTTACTTTTGTAACTCTATCGCCGTGTACAGCAGCTTTTTCTTTAAAAACAGGACAAGTAGTCCTATGAATTTCGAGAGTATGAGGATCTGAGATATACCCAATCAACTGATCTCCCATTATAGGGCTACAACATTCACTAAGAATATAATTTATTTGTTGAGTTGTATCAAGAATAATTTTAGTTTGAATTTTTTCTTTTTCTTCAATTTCATTACTTTGATAACTATTTTTATTAGAATTGGAATAATGTCTAAAAAGCCTAGAAAATGTAGAGGGTTTTTGAGATTGTAGAAATTGTTTTAATTGTTTAACGTCAAATTGCCCTTTTGCAGCGGCAATATATAATTGTTTAATATTATTATATCCAAGATAATTAGCAAATTTTTGTAATAAATTATCATTATATTTTTCTTTCAATTGAGTAAACATTCTTTCTATTATTTCTTTGCCATGTTCGGCGAGAGCTAATTCTTGTTTACGTAGAGCAGCTTTAATAGCATTACGAGCTTTACTTGTTTTAACGAAATTTAGCCATTCTGGATTAGGGCTACTTTTTTCACTTGTCAATATATTTACTTGATCTCCACTTTTTAATACTGTATTAACAGGTACAGTTTTATGATTTACTTTAGCACTTATGCAATGATCACCTAAGTCTGTATGAATAGCGTAAGCAAAATCTAAGACTGTAGAGCCTTTTGGCAATTGTAATAGCTTGCCTTTAGGAGTGAAAACGGGTATTTCATCAGTAAATAAAGCGAATTTAACATCATCTAAAAAATCCAAAGCATTTTCATTAGGATTTTCTAAGATATTACGAATAGAATTTAACCATTCATCTAGAGTACTAATTTTACCATTATTTTCTTTATATTTCCAATGAGCGGCATACCCTTTTTCAGCTATTTCATCCATTCGTTTAGATCTTATTTGCACTTCTACCCATTTACCTGATTTACTCATTAATGTTACGTGTAATGATTCGTATCCATTTGCTTTGGGTACAGATATCCAATCACGTAAACGTTCAGGGTTCATAGTATAAATATCAGTTATTATACTATAAACCAGCCAGCAATCAGATTTTTCATTTTCTGGTGGACTATCTAAAATAATTCTAATGGCAAATACATCGTATATTTCTTCGAAGTTCAATTGTTTTTCAGTCATTTTTCTATAAATAGAAGATATAGCTTTTGTGCGCCAAGTAATTTTATATTTTAGATTAGTTTGATCTAAACGTTCTTTTATAGGTTTAATAAAATCTTTAATAAATGCATCTCGTTCAGAAGATGTTTCTTCTATTTTATACTTGATATAATTATAAATTTCAGGATCATTATATTTCAATGCAAGATCTTCCAATTCACTTTTTATATTATACAATCCAAGTCTATGAGCTAGTGGAGCAAATATAACGGACGTCTCGGCTGCTATTCTTTGCTGTTTATGTGGCGGCAAGGAGTTTAATGTGCGCATATTATGAAGCCTATCAGCTAGTTTTATTAAAATGACTCTTACATCATCTGCCATTGTTATAAGTATTTTTCTATAATTTTCAGCTTGAATAGAAGTATCATCAGATTTAGATAATTCAATAAAATCTGTAATCTTAGTTAATCCATCTACTATAGAAGCTATTTTATCACCAAAATGATTTCTTATATCATCTAGGGTATAATCTGTATCTTCGACTACATCGTGTAATAAAGCACTTACAATAGAAGTAGTGCCTAATCCTATTTCTTCTGAACAAATAATAGCCACTTCTAATGGATGATAAATGTAAGGATCTCCGCTATAACGCCTCATGCCCTTATGAGCTTCACTAGCTAAATTAAATGCTTTTCTAATAAGTGCTCTATTTTCCTTGCTTGTATTATATCTAAGAGTATGTAGTAGATATCTATATCTATTAACAAGATATTTACTTTCTTCTTCACTTAATCCAAATAAATTATTCATAACATACAAATATACAAAATTTTTAAATTATGATATCATAATTTAAAAATTTATAATTGAATTTTAGCTAATAATATTTCTATATTGTTTTGATAGTAATGGGGTAAGGATAAAAATACATTTTTAAAATCTATACAGGATTAATATCAGAAAATTTATTAAATTTGCAAAAAATAAAAAATTAT
>LFSZ01000055.1 GCA_001512885.1 Rikenellaceae bacterium DTU001 | reverse complement strand
CCTTGATAGTCTACCGCATCAGCGTTGATTTGGTTCATTAGGTGATAGAGCTGGTCTAGAAATTCCAAGTTCTCTTGTTTGCTCATAGATAAGTATTCTTCCAAGTTATCTACAATTTCTTTCATAATTTTTTATTTTTTACAAATTTAATAAATTTTCTGATATTAATCCTGTATAAATTTTAACAGATATACATTATATCTTTTTCAATTTTCTTAACTACACAATATACTGTGGCCATTTAAATAAATGCCCCTTACTACTTATAATATTGAGTTCGCCGAGAATAAATCTAATTTTTTTAAAAAAAATAAAAGTAAAAAATAAAAAATATGATTAATTTTATAAAAAATAAGTATATAAAATGATTATACGTAAAAAAGTGCATAATATAATTGAGAATTACAGTAATATATTGATAGGTAATTCGATAAAAGTTATAAAAAACAAATTTATTAAATTATTTATTTTTATTAATACTTTACTTTTTATTAGTATGGCAAGCATTCAAAACTGCTGTGCTCAAGGTTCAAATAGTTGGGAATTAAATGGAAATGCTATATATGAAGCAGAATTTATTGGGACAACTAATAATATGCCATTAATTTTTAAAACTAATAAAAACGAAGGATTTAGGTTAAATTCAAATGGTAATGTAGGTATAGCTAATACATCGCCAGTTTACAAATTAGATGTTTGCGGTACTATTAGGTCTACTCAAGAAATAATAGTTGAACCAAGTGATTCATCTTGCCAATGGCCAGATTTCGTTTTTGATTCTTCATTTCAGCTTCAGTTATTTAATGAAAGAATAGAATTAATAAGATCTCAAAAACACCTACCTTTTATACCTTCGTCAACTGACATAAAGGACAATGGTATGCCCGTTTATGAAACTATCAAAGGAATTATTCAAAATATTGAAGAGTTATATTTGTATATGGAACAAATGGAAAGAAGAATAGAACAATTGGAAGAAGAAAATCATAATTTGAAAGAATTATTACCAAAAGAATCATTAAAATAAATTAATTTTATTACAAAAATTTTTTGGCAAACTTAAAGTCTTTATTTTTTAGCAAAAGAAATGTAAAATAAAAATTCTAATTATTTTTGCAATTATAATTTTAAAATTAATTAAATATGACAAAAATAAATGTATCATATTTAGGAATGAATTTATCAAGTCCTATTATAGTTTCGAGTTGCGGATTAACTAAATCTATTGATAATTTAAAAGAATTTGAATCTAATGGTGCTGGTGCAGTCGTTTTAAAATCATTGTTTGAAGAAGAAATAAGACATGAGGTTTCCAATTTAGTAAAATTTTCAGGTGAATTTCCCTATCCTGAAACCGAGGATTATATTAGAGCTTATGTTTCAGATAAATCTACTAATGAATATTTAGAATTAATAAAAAAAGCTAAATCAAGCATGAGTATTCCTGTAATAGCCAGTATAAACTGCGTTACGAGTCATGAATGGGCAAATTATGCAAAAGAAATTGAACTTGCTGGTGCTGATGCTTTGGAGTTAAATATTTTTATTTTACCAACTTCAAAAAATCAAACTGCTGAAGAAATAGAAAATAATTATGTGAAAATCGTAACTTCTGTAGCCAAAAAAATCAAAATACCAATAGCTGTTAAAATCACGCAGCATCTGACAAATCCTATTCATACAGCGTATTCTATGGAATTATCTGGAGCTAAAGCTGTAGTCATGTTTAATCGAATGTTTAGACCTGATATAGACATTGATAATCTACTAGTATCACCTGGTAATATATTTAGTAGTCCAGAGGAAATTCAAGAAATTATTAAATGGATAGCTCTCACTTATGCAAATGTCGATATAGATCTTTGTGCTACTACTGGCATTCAAAATGGTAAAACAGCTATTAAAGTTATGCTTGCTGGGGCTAATGTTGTAGCTATTTCTAGTATCTTATATAAAAAAGGCGCTCCTGTAATAAAAGAAATGAATGAAACTATAAATACTTGGATGAATGAAAAAAAATTTAAAAATACACAGGATTTCATTGGTAAACTTTCATATAAAAATATCCCAAATCCAGCTGCTTTTGAACGTATACAATTTATGAAACATTTTTCTGGTATAGAATAAGTTCATTTATTAAATTTAATCATTATTTCTTTTTCAATAAAACAATATTCATTAAAAAAATCATTAAAAAAATGATTTTGATTAGATAAAAATAAAAATTCATAATTTTGATAAAAAATGCATGTAACTATAGTATATAAAGGTAAAATACCAACAAAATATTATGGTGGTACGGCGAGAGATATATGGTATTTAGGTAAAGAATTGGTGAAATTAGGCAATAAAGTTACTTATTTAGTTGATAAAGGATCTTTTTGCCCTTTTGCAGATATCATATACATTGATAAATATAAAAATATTAATGAGCAAATTCCAAAAGAAACAGATATAGTAAATTTGCATTCAGAATTCGATGAGGAAATCGAAAAGCCTTTTTTATTATCTGTACACGGAAATACTAATAATCCTAATAAAGTTTTTCCTATTAATACAAATTTTGTCTCGCAAAATCATGCTAGTAGATATGGAGCTGAGGCTTTTGTTTATAATGGCATTGATTGGGCCGATTATCCTGAACCAAATTTTTCTATAAAACGTAATGGATATCATTTTTTAGGTAAGGCTGCTTGGAGAGTAAAAAATCTAAAAGCTGCAATTAAAATTGCTAAAAAGAATAAAAAACCACTCGAAGTAATGGGGGGCAAACGAGTCAATTTTTCAATGGGTATACGCATCACTCTAAACCCAAATATACATTTTCATGGTATGGTAGATGATATTTATAAGGCTGAAATAATGAATAAATCTGAAGCTCTTTTATTCCCTGTTCTTTGGCATGAACCAATGGGACTAGCTGTAATAGAAAGCTTGTATTATGGATGTCCTATCATTGCTACCCCTTATGGTTCTTTACCTGAAATCGTTGGTAATGAGTTTGGTTTTTTATCAAATTCTTTATCAGATTTAATAGATGCAGCTACTAATATAGAACAATATAATAGACTACATTGCCACCAATATGCTTATGAAAATTTTAATGCTAATAAAATGGCAATTAAATATTTAATGTATTTTGAAAAAATTTTAAATGGAGATAATATTAATAATAATAACCCACGTTTAAAAGTAGTACAAGTTAAAAAATTTTTGGATTTTAAATGGAAATAAACAGTTTTTTTTTAATTTAAAAAAATGAATAATACCCAAAAGTATTATAACAACACTTACATATCTGTTTACTAAAATGATTTGTTTTTGAATATTTATTAAGTATATGCAAATAATAGTAATATTTTGATGTGTTTTTACTAAGTTTTATATTTTTGCCTTTTTGAAATTTAACATGCTTAAGTATTTTATTATTATTATCATTATTGTTTATTGCATTAGTATCTTTTATAGTGCTATTATTATTTTACATAAACCTAAACAAAAATTTATTGAAAAAACGAAAATAACTGATTATTCAGTCATTATTCCTGTCAAAAATGAAGCTACAAATATAGTATTGTGTATTAAATCTATATTAAAGCAATCTTTTTCACCCCATAAGATAATAATCGTAGATGATCATAGTACAGATGATATTTTAGAAATATTAGAAAATAATTTTTTTAATAATGATCTAATTCAATATATAAAGTTAAACAAAAATCTATCTGGCAAGATGGCAGCTATCAAAACAGGGTTAATAGCTAGTAAAACTCATTGGAACTTTATAACAGATGGTGATTGTATGTGGAATAAAAACTTAAGTGAAAATTTTGTAATATCAGCAAATAAGAGAGCCATTTCTTTTCCCATTGTTTATAAAAATTATACAAATTTCTTTTCTAAGCTCTTAAGTGTAGAATTGCTTTTGCTGAATAGTGTCGGATGGGCAAGCATTTTAAAAAACAAACCTTTTCTTATCTCAGGGGCAGGTATGATGTTAATAAAAGATGATTATATTGAGTTTTGTGATAATTTCGATCTGCCTGTATCTCATGGTGATGACATGTTTTTTTTAGAATATCTAAGAAAACATTTTGGGCCTAATGTAGTACAAATAAATTTAAAGCCCAGTGCCATTATTCATACTTTGCCACCAAATAATTTAAAAGAATATTTGCATCAGAGAGCGCGATGGGCGTCTAAGACCCCTTATTATAAAAATATATTATCATGGTATTGGGCTATCTTAACCACAGGTGTTCAATTATTAATTCCTTTAAGTTGTTTAATCAATTTTAATTTTGTCATTTTTATTGTCTGCTTAAAATCGATATCAGAATTTATTTTGTATACAGTCTCATCTAATACTCTTGATCTACCATTTTATCCTCTAGCCTGCCTAGTATTTAGTTTATTTTCATGGATATTATTTATTTTTATTTTATTGCAATGGTTTATAGGTTTTGACTGGAAAAGAAATGATTAATAAAAAAAATTATTATTAAAAGTCAAGCTTTTTTTCTAATTTTGCATTTAATTAATTTATAATATTATTTAACTATGAAAAAAATAATAAGTATACTCATTATTTGTATTGCACTATCGACATATTTATTTGCTCAAAAGGGGTCATATACTTTTGGTGTTGCATTTTATAATATTGAAAATTTGTTTGATACAATAAATGATCCTAATAAAAATGATGAGGAATTTTTGCCAGATGGCATTAAAAAGTGGACTTCCGATAAATATTTTAAAAAACTAGACAATATTGCTTATGTTATAGATCAGTTAAATAAAAATATTGGTGGCAAAGGTGTAGTTTTTATAGGGTTGTCTGAAGTAGAAAATATAAATGTTTTAAAAGATTTAGTAAAAAGAGAACATATAGCAAAATATAGATATATACCTATTTTGATAGAGGGGCCAGATCGTAGAGGTGTAGATGTAGGTTTTTTATTTCGCCCCGACTATTTTAAACTTATAAAAGCTGAAGCTAAAAATTTATATATACCAGAAAATCCCAACTTCAAAACTCGTAATCAGCTTGTAATCAAAGGTTTATTATTTGAACAGGATACAGTTTTTGTAATAGTCAATCACTGGCCTTCTCGTTCTGGTGGTGAAAAGCGTTCAGCGCCACTTCGAGCTGCTGCTGCTCAACTCTGCAGAAATACTGTAGATTCTATTTTAGCAGTTAATTCTAATGCACAAATTTTTATAATGGGCGACTTTAATGATACTCCTACTAACGCTAGCATTTTGAAAATTTTGAAAGCTGCTCCTACCTTAACTGAAGCTAAAAAAACAAATCTTTATAACCCATATTATGATTTACAAGAAAAAAAAGGATTAGGTTCTTATGCATACAATGATGTATGGAGTTTTTTAGATCAAATAATAATAACATATAATATAGCCGCTTGTAAATCTAATATTTGCTTAAAAAATGCATGCGTTTTTAATAAACCTTTTCTTTTACAAACTGAAGGCAATTTTGCAGGTTATCCACTTAGAACTTTTGTAGGTAATAATTTTATGGGCGGATATAGCGATCACTTTCCTGTTTATTTGTTATTAGAGTATAAAAAATAATTTTTTTGGATATTTTTATTTTTAAAAAAAACCATGGAAGCATTAGAAGTTATTTTTAAACATCGCAGTATTAGAAAATATAAAAAAAATAGTATACCCGACGATATATTATTAAATATATTAAAAGCAGCTACCAGAGCAGCAACTAATGGAAATATGCAATTGTATAGCATTATTATCACTACTGACGAACAAGATAAGAAAGAACTATTTCCTTTGCATCTAAATCAAGAAATGGTTTTAGAGGCTCCAGTTTTATTAACTTTTTGTGCCGATTTGAATAGATTTACCAAATGGTGTCTATATAGAAATGCTAATCCTGGCTATGATAACCTCCTCTCTCTGATGAGTGCTATAGCAGATACTATTTTAGCAGCACAAAATGCTATAATAGCTGCCGAATCTTATGGTCTCGGCACTTGTATTTTAGGTACTACTTTATACACAGCTAAAGAACACATCAAATTTTTTAATTTACCTAAATTAGTATTGCCCTTTATCAGCATTACTATAGGATATCCAGATGAAGATCCACCTCTAACAGATAGGTTGCCTTTAGAAGCCGTCATACACCCCGGTAAATATCAAGATTATGATGAAAAGACAATAGATATTTATTACCAAGAAAAAGAAAATTTAGATATTTATAAAGATATTGTTAAAGAGAATGGATTAGAAAATCTCGCACAAGTATTTACAGAAAAACGATATACTAAAAAAGATAACGAGGAGATATCTATTAAACTGTGGGAGATAATAAAAGAGCAAGGATTTTTTCAATATAATGAGTAATATAGCATTATTAATATCAGGTGGAGTAGATAGTTCCGTTGCTGCTTTGCAACTTGTACAGCAAGGGTATAAACCTACACTTTTTTACATAGTAATAGGGCCTCAAGAAAAGTTTGATGGGTATAATTGCTCTATAGAAGAAGATATAGAGATGTGTAAGTGGATAGCTGATAAATTAAATTTAAAACTAGAAATTATAAACCTACACCAAGAATATTGGTCTATGGTTATGAATTATCACTTAGAAAGCTTAAAAAAAGGATTGACTCCCAATCCTGATATACTTTGTAATAGATTAATCAAATTTGGAGCTTTTATTGATAAATTTGCTAATTCATTTGATATTATAGCTACTGGACACTATGCCAATGTGATAGAAGAAGATAATCTGAAATGGCTATCTACTGCGAAAGATCAAAACAAAGATCAAACATATTTTTTAGCTAATATTACTTATACACAATTATCAAAAGCTTATTTCCCTCTAGCTTTTTTGACAAAAGAAGAAGTAAAAATGATAGCTAAACGGCACGATTTTCCTACATCTATGCGAAAAGAAAGTATGGGTATATGTTTTATTGGCAAAAATAATTATGATGATTTTATTCGTAATAAACTTGGTAATTTAGAAGGTCACATTATTGATATAAATAATAATAAAATTTTAGGAGAGCATGATGGGCATTGGTTTTATACAATAGGACAACGAAAGGGGCTTAAATTACCAGGTGGACCATGGTTTGTAGTAAAAAAAGATATTGAAAAAAATATCATCTATGTAGCAAGAGGCTATAGACCATATGAAGTTTATAAAGATAAAATAAATTTTGTAAACTTCGAAGTTGTTACGCCAGGTGCTGAACAATATATGAAAGATTGCATGGAGATTTATTTTAAAATACGTCATTCTCCAACTTTTAATAAAGGAAAAATTTATTGGGATAATAAAACAAATGGACATGTAGATTCTTTGCTACCCATACATGGAGTAGCTGCTGGGCAATATATAGTGATATATGATATTGATAGACAAAAAGTTTTGGGAGCAGGAGTAATAGTTGTGTCCTAAAATAAGTTTACGAATATAATAATTTTGTGGAAGTTAATCGAAAATTAATAAATGTTTAAGTTTTTCAAGTTTATATGTTAAATAATTTTTATATTTTTGCAAAAATTTTAATTCATGAAAAAAATAGTGGAAAACACCAGTAAATACCTTGCTATGAGTAAGGAAGAGAATAAAGAATTCTTAGACAACCTTTATTCTCTAATGAAAAAATTAGAAGCCGATGTAGTCGATTATCAAGGTCTGAAAATACTCAGTGCCCCGCCACTATGCCCAGACTGTCGTAGCAATCATATTATTAAAAATGGTTTACAAAATGGGATGCAAAACTATCGCTGCAAAGATTGTGGCAGACAGTTTAGAGTTACCACAGGTACTTTTGTTTACAGGTTACAAAAGAAAGAGAAAATGCTCGACTACATCAGATGTATGGTAGCAGGCAAAAGTCTCAGAGCTTGTGCTAAAGAGGTGGGCATCAGCCTACCAACAAGCTTCGCTTGGCGACACAAGATATTAGCAGCTCTACAAAGTTTCGAAGATAATATCAATTTTTTCGGGGTAGTAGAGATGGATGAACTATTGATGGATTATTCAGAAAAAGGCAGAATATACAAAAATGCCGAAGAGCTGAAGCGGGCTAGGAAGCAAAAGCCAAAGAAAGTAGCTGTATTAGCTGCTACTGACAGAGCTGGCAACTTGTTGTTTAAAAAATTTGAAGGCAAAAAGCT
>LFSZ01000100.1 GCA_001512885.1 Rikenellaceae bacterium DTU001 | reverse complement strand
TTTAGATAATAATGACGGAGCTAATTGGTCCTTAGGTACTAGACCTTTTAGCATAGTAAATGAAAAAATGGTTTATGCTGACCCAGGTGAAGGCTGCTATATGCCTGGTGACACTATCCCGCCTACACCTCTTAATGCTTGGGCTACATCTTATACAACAGTGAAAGTATCTTTTGATGAACCAGTAGATGCTAGTGCAGAAAATACTGCTAATTATACTGGTATAGATGTAGCTACAGCTATTAGAAATACCACATTGGATACTGTAACTCTTACTTTAGCTACACCATTACTAAATGCAGTACATTATACTTTATCTATTACTAACATTGCAGATGAGGCTGGTAATATAAATTCAAATGTATATGATTTTGATATTTTTATTGATCTTACAGCACCAGCTATTGTAATAACAGAAATTATGTACAACCCACCTGAAAGTGGAACTGATAGTTTGGAATTTATTGAATTATATAATAATGGTGATGTTGCTGTAGATATGAATGGATATGTATTAACTTACGGTAATAATACATTTGTTTTTCCTAATGGTATAATTTTGGAGCCAGATCAATTTTTAATCGTAGCACCCAATGCAGCTGCTGTAAATAATTTTTATGGTATAACAGCAATTCAGGGCACTACTGGAGCTATACCAAATACTGGTACAAAAATACTACTAAAAACTCTTTATGGTGTAGAGGTAGATTCACTTACTTTTGGTAGTGCAGCGCCATGGCCATCTGAAGCTAATGGGAAAGGCCCATCACTCACCCTTTGTGATCCTAATTCAGATAATACTGATCCTACTAACTGGACAATAAGCACTAATGAATATTCTATTGTAAATGGATATATGGTAAAAGCAGATCCCAATTCACTATGTATTATTGATAATATAGCTGATCATATGCAAGGATTAATAAACATATATCCAAATCCAGCATCAGAAAAAGTGTATGTATCTACTAATAAAACTATAAATTCTATCATCATCTATGATATTTTAGGCAATAAGGTAGCTCATTATGAACAAGTTAATAATAATCAATGTGAAATTTCATTAGATGGATTGCTTTCTCAGATATATATACTAAGGATAATCTTTACAGATAGTGATATAGTTAATAAAAAATTAATTGTAAAATAATTAAAATGAGTGATTTCGTAGTAATAGATGTAGAAACTACTGGCGGGAAGCCTGGGGCTTCCCGTATAACTGATATTGCTTTAGTTTTTATTCGACATGACATTATTATTGGTAGTTATTCTACTCTTATTAACCCTAAAAGAAATATTGATCGTTATGTACAAAAAATTACTGGCATTACTAATGATATGGTAAAAGATGCTCCAAAATTTCATCAATTAGCTGATAAAATAGTTGATCTTACTTTTAATAAAACAATAGTAGGACATAATGTTAAGTTTGATTATTCTATGTTAAAAAGTGAATTTAATCGCTTGGGAATAAATTATGAACGAGACACTATAGATACTATTAATATGGCTAGAAAAGCTCTACCAGAGCTATCTCTTTATAATCTCGATGCTATAACTGAATATCTAGATATAGAAATCAGAAATCGCCACAGAGCTTTAGGTGATGCAGAAGCCACAGCTAAATTGTTTTTAAAACTAAAATTTATGCTAAATTACAAAATTAATAATACTATGTTTATTTCATTTTAATTTTTTTATTAATTTAAAAATAGTAATTGTAAACTAATTATAAATATCTTTTATTAAAATATACCCTTAATTAACATTATGGAAATAAAATATTGTAATAATCTGTGTAGCTTGATTTTACTCAATTTTTACTACAAAATACATTGAGCCTAAATCATTTCCTCAGCGGAGACTTTTCTTTTGTTACTTTTCTTTGTGTGGCTGATAAAGAAAAGTAAATTAAGTAGAAATTTATTCCAAAATATTCATTAATTTTACCTAACAAAAAATATTTTTATGATCACCGC
>LFSZ01000064.1 GCA_001512885.1 Rikenellaceae bacterium DTU001 | reverse complement strand
CTATAGGGTTGTGTTTCAAAGCCTTCTTGGAAAACTACTGCCTGACTATAGCCTAATATTGCTATTAAAAACACTGATAGTGACAAAAAATACTTTTTCATAATAATTTTTTCGCAAAATTACATAATTTTTTCAGTATATGACATCCCTTCTAGAAACTAAAACATTTTTTATTAAAATTTATATTAATTTTATAAATATTTTAGCTTCATTGATATAAATTATGTTTTTATTAAGCTAAAATGTATCAAGTTTATATTTTTAAATTTTAAAAAATTATAATTTACAGATATACAAACACTTACTATCTTAATATATTTTACATTTTAATTTTTTTTAAACTTTCATTGATTTTGTATGTCTAATAAATAAATTTTTTATAAGTTTACTTATTTTAATTAAATTGATATTATATTTCACAGAAAATTTATCAGGACAATGCCAAATCACAACATATGCTAATGATACGATAATATGTGCAGGAGATAGTGTAAGTTTGTGGGCAAGTGGAGAATGTGGTTCATTAATGAATAATGATTTCAATGATGGTACACCTGGTACAGGCTGGGTAGCTACTACAGGAGTAGATTTCACAAATCCTTGTGGTCCAGGGCCTGATAGTATACATATGTGGATGGGAGGTAATGTACCAATACCAAGGATATTGACAACAGTTCCTTTTAGTGTAACAACAGATTGCATTATATCATTTTGGTTAAAGTTTTCTATACAAGGACAAAGTTCTCCCTGCGAAGGACCTGATCTTGTAGGCGAAGGTGTTTCATTACAATATTCTATAGATGATGGTATTACATGGGTAACGATAGCATACTTCAGACCAGATGGAGTAATTTGTCCAACATTCCCATACACTGCAGGATTTACTTCTGTTGGATCAGGACAAACTACTGCATTTACAACGTGGAATCAGTATAATTTTTTAGTGCCACCAGGAGCAGTATCTAATGCAACAAGATTTAGATGGTACCAAGAAGTATATTCTGGACAAGGATTTGATCACTGGGGCCTCGATATAGTACAAATTTTATGTCCTACTTTCCCTTATATAGAATGGTCTACTGGCGATACTATAGAAGGTCCTATTATTGTTAATCCCACACAAACCACCACTTATTCAGTGGGAATATATGACACTGTTCATGATTACCAAGCCATCGATTCCATTACTATCAATGTGATACCTTATCCAGAACCAGATCTAGGATTAGATACGGTTACTTGTGAAGGTATGATAGTATCATTATCACCAAGTGATAATTTTGATAGTTATTATTGGAGTACTGAAGAAACTACTTCTACAATTAATGTTACTGACAATGGCACCTATTATGTTACTGTTTCCAATACGATGAGCAATATCACTTGTAGTGCTAGTGACAGTATCAATGTGTTTTTTGTACCAAATGCATATGTAGAATTAGGTGATGATGTTTGCGTCACTCACCCCATCCTATTAGATGCTACTCAACCTGATAGCGGCTTTACATATTTATGGTCTAATGGTATGACTACACCTACTATTATGGCAAATAACTATGGCAATTATTGGGTTAGCGTCACTTATGATGATTATGATATTTGTGGAGATGTAGACACTATAAATGTAAAATTGATACCTACTGCTAGTTTGAATTTACCCATAGATACTACTATTTGTCATAATGAAAGCCTCATTCTTTCTGCTTCTCAAAGTAATAATAATTGGTATCAATTTCATTGGTCGAATGGAATCAATAAACCTGTGTTATTTATAGATTATTACCCACCTGGCATCTACGATTTTGAGGTTCAAGTAATAGGTTGTGATACTACATATGGCCGTACTACAGTTTATGTAGAAGATTGTAGTGTGATAACCCAAATCTTTATTCCGAATGCTTTTAGTCCCTATAATACAGATGATATTAATGATTATTTTCATATTTATGCAGAAAATATTGATATAGATGATTTCTATTTTAGCATATACAATAGATGGGGGCAGCTATTATTTCATACTACAGATCCTAGATTTAGATGGGATGGCAAATATAATGGTGATTATCTCCCTCAGGGTATTTATACTTACAAGCTTATCTATAGAAATGCTGAAAATAATTATAAAGAATTAAATGGTAGTATTTTTATTCTACATTAATTAATAAAATTAAGTAATTTTGTAATTAATAAAAAAATAATTATGGAAAAATTAAAATTACTAAAAACAATCATACTGATAGTAATAATTTCTTTTTTTTGTAATATTATACAAGTAAAAGCACAATGTAATATGCAAGTATATGCTAACAAAACTGTAATATGTGAAGGTGATAGTGTAACTATATGGGGAGATGGTGGTTGTGGATATTTGATGAGTAATGATTTCAATGATGGCACTCCAGGGCCGGGATGGATAGCTACTACAGGTGTAGATTTCACAAATCCTTGTGGTCCTGGACCAGATGCTATGTATATGTGGATGGGTTGGTATACGCCTATACCACGCACACTAACAACAGTGCCATTTTCAGTAAGTACAGATTGCGAAATTTCATTCTGGTTAAGATTTGAAGTACAACATGGCTATGGAGGCACTACCTGCGAAGGTCCTGATCTAGCAGGCGAAGGGATGTCTTTGCAATATTCTATAAATGGCGGAACTACATGGACAGATATAGCATATTTTAGGCCTGATGGAGTTATATGCCCATCCTATCCAAATTCTAATGGATTTGTAACTGTAGGTAGTGGAGTACAAACTCCTTTTACTCAATGGGCACAATATTCTTTTCAAGTACCTCCTGCTGCTGCATCAACAAATACAATGTTTAGGTTTAGACAACATTCATATTCTGGGCAAGATTTTGATCACTGGGGTTTAGATATGGTAAATATTATTTGCCCAGATAGCACCAGCTATGCACAAGTAGCTGGTCAAGATGGCTTCGGTCCCTATACCGTTTATCCTACACAAACAACTACATACTATGGAACCATAAGTGATACTTTACATGGTAATAGTGCTACTGATTCTATAACTATAGTAGTGATACCTCAACCTAGTATCGATTTAGGACCAGACACATCTGTATGTGAAGGTGAAATAATAACATTATCTCCTGGTGCTGGATATGACGAATACTTATGGAGTACAGGTTATACAAATGCTGAATTAATGTTAGATATGTCTGGAGTTTATTCTGTAACAGTTGCTAATACTTATGATGATGTTTCATGCTTTGATAGCGATACTATTAAGGTTGTCTTCGTACCAAATGTGAATATAGATTTAGGTCAAGATACATGTGTGACAGAACCAATTATTTTAGATGCTACCCAACCATATCTTGACATATCATATCTATGGTCTACAGGGAATATTAATCCTGCAATTGAAATATCAAATACAGGGACCTATTGGGTAAGTGCCGTAAATTCAATATATAATATATGTGGTGATAGCGATACAATAAATGTAAAAGTGATACCAGAACCTATATTGTCATTGCCTAATCAAATTACTATCTGTAGTCATGAATCATTTACCTTATCAGCATCACAATCTAATAACAACTTATATGAGTTTATCTGGTCTACTGGCAGTACTGAGCCAATTTATGTTTTAGATAAGCCTCAAGCAGGTATTTATGATATTAGTGTTAAAGTTATAGGTTGTGATACAGTTTACGGCTCTACCAACGTTATAGTAGAAAATTGTGAAATTTCTATTCCTAATGTAATAACTCCTAATGATGATGGTATAAATGATGTATTCTATATTACAAATATTGAATTTTATCCTAATAGTGAAATTAAAATATACAATCGCTGGGGAAAAAAGATCTATGAAAATGAAAACTACCAAGGTGATTGGGATGGTAAAGGATTAGATGATGGCACATATTATTATATCTTTAGATTAAATTATGGATACGGCAAAATAGATGAATACCATGGAACCATTACGATAATTAAATAATTTTAAAATTCAAAATTATTGTAATTCATAAAAACTATAACAAGCTAGTTGAACTATTATATAATATTGTAAAAAAATCATCAAATAAAACATCTAATTATATTAACCTGCAAAATTATAACTGATAACTGACAACTTTTAAAACAGTTACAATATTAGCTCTTTTGTTTTTTTATTTAAGAATAAATATCTTTTAACTAAATATTTTCTACAAAAAAATATAAATATTTCGAGTTTTAAAAAAAAATAATTAAGACAAATGATTAATTATAAGCTTATAATTTTAATCGAATAAAGTGCCAAAATCTTCTTCTGTAATAGGTATTCGTTTTGTAGTATCTATTAATTGTGCAAACTTTAATTTTTTATTTTGTAATAATAAAATTTTTTCTTCTATTGAATCTTTAACAATAAATTTATAAGAAATAACATTTTTATTTTGTCCTATTCTATGGGTACGATTTATAGCTTGATATTCGACCGCTGGATTCCACCATGGATCTAATAAAAACACAAAATCTGCAGCAGTTAGATTGATACCTACTCCACCAGCTTTAAGTGACATTAATATCAATTTTATATCTTTATTATTTTGAAATTCATTTACTATTTTCATTCTTTCCTCCATCGGCGTGCTACCAGTGAGCATAAGAAAAGGTATGTCATTAGCTTCTAAGTAATCTTTAAATAAATTCAAATGCTTTACAAATTGAGAAAACATAACAAGTTTATTATCAGAAACTATGATTTTTTGTATATTTTCTATTACATCATTAAACTTACCACTATCACTATTATAATTTTTATCTATAATGGCGGGATGATTGGCTATAAGACGCAAACGCGTTATACCAGATAAAATAGAAAGATATGCTTTATCGAAGCCTACTTTTTGCTTTAGATCCATAAGATAATTGCGGATTTCACTTTTCTTTTCCTCATAATAACTATATTGATCTTCTGTCATAGAGCAATAATAAGTGCGTTCGGTCAATGGAGGCAACTCTTTGGCCACCATATCTTTAGTACGACGCAGAATAAAAGGGCTAATGATTTGCTGTAAACTTTTTTCTGTAGCTTTATGCGAGTCTTTTTCTATAGGTATCATAAACTTTTTTCGAAAAGAATTCAAATCGCCTAATAAACCAGGATTTACAAAAGACATCTGCGACCATAAATCTACAATGGTATTTTCTATGGGAGTTCCTGTAAGGACAAACTTGCGATTGGCATTTAGTTTGGTGATAACTCTAAAAATTTTACTAGATGGATTTTTGATAGCTTGACTCTCATCTAAAAAGATATAATCAAAATTAAATTGACTTAGTATTTCATAATCTTTTCTCACCGTACCATAAGTAGTCAATATAAGATCGTATTTAGAGATAATATTTTGATTAATTTTGCGATTAGTACCATAATAAACGTAATAAGAAAGTATAGGAGCCGTAGTTTTAATTTCGTTAATCCAATTATAGATTAATGATAATGGCATTACTATTAAAACAGAAAGCTTTTTCTCTTTAAAAAGAGTATTTTTTTCAAATTTTTGAGTAGATTGTGGTATGAGTTTTTGAATTTCATCTTTTTTGTATGCTAAAAATGCTAATACTTGTATAGTTTTACCTAAGCCCATATCATCACTTAGAATGCCACCAAAATCGTGTTGATCTAAAAACTCGAACCAATTAACACCTTTTTGCTGATAAGGTCTTAATGTTTTCCTAACAGAAGGAGGTATCTTTACATCTGGTAACTGATCTAATTTTAATTGTTTAACATCTGCATCTATTTGTGATTGTGGAGTATTGATTTCTTTAAATAATTTTAATTGTGTTTTAGTAACTTTTACATTATTTTTGCCTTTTTGAGATAAAATAGCCAACTCTTTATATTGAGCAAACCATTCCCTGGGTAATAATGCTACTCTACCGTCAGGCAAAACAAAATCTCTGCGATTTTCTAAAATATTATTTCTTAATACATAAAATGGTATACAATAGTCATCGAAGCATACTTCTATTTGCAAATCGAACCAATCTATTCCGCTCTTTTTTATATGTTGCTTCAGTTCTACTTTACCTAAAAAATATTTTTCTTTAAATGTTTTTGTATCTAATTCGATATTTTTATTAGCAAAAAGCTCACTATTTAAATTTATAAAATTAATGTAATCATATAAAGTTTCATTTTCGTTTATTTCATTATTTTCTTCATTGAGATCTATTAATATAAAATTATTGTGAAATTTATGTTTCAATCCAATAAAATTTAAATAATCAACTATTTCATTTTCAAATTCCTTATTTCTTTTTACTTTAGATATATTAATAAAAGCATCTTGTACTTCATAAAAAATAAATACTTCTTTTTTATCTCCATAAGGTATTTCTTCATTTCTGTAATGAAAAAATAAGCTCAATAATGGTTTCATATCCATTCCTAGCTCTAAACGCAACTCAGATTTTGGTATTTCTTGCAATTCATTAATTATGAAATCACCATTTAATTTTACTGTTAGTTGCTTTTCTAATAATGGTTTTATAAATTTTTCAATATATGTTTTTTCATGAGGCTTAGGAATAAATATTTGTTGTTTATCTAAAAATGGTTCGATTTTTTTACCATCTATACCTGGTTGAGTTGTATACAAAATACTTTTATGTATCACCCAGCACGGTTCATAATTTAATATAAAAGTGTCTGACTTAGATAGCTTTATATCATTATCGCCTACATTAGCTTTCAAACTATATTTAATGCCATCATCACTTCTATCAAAAATAAAAATAATATCTAATGACTTGGAGCTAAAATGAATAGGCTCTTCATTAATGATTACATTATCTCTTTCGCCCTTATAATAAAGGGGAATATTATTTTTTTCTAAAATTTCTAAAAGTTTATCTGTCTTATCACGTAGATAATTTCTAATGATCTCAAAAGTTTTATCATTTATCGTAGCAAGATCTTCTTCAAAAGTAAGTGGATTAAAATGAAAAACTTTAGCAATGTGTAAGTAAGTCATCATAGAGCATAATTCAAGTGCTTTTCGAGTAGCTTCGTCTATCTCAATAGTAACATTTTTTAATGTAATAGGCTTAGAAGCCGCACTGAATTGACCATTTTTTAAAATGGATACTTCATACGGTACTACCATCCAATCAAAGTACTTATCTTTTACTATTGTAAATATTATTCTTCTCTCCACAGTTTTTATATTCTTTTGCAAATATAATAAATATGGACTTATTAAACAAATTTTTTAATTAAAATAAGGGGTTAAACGATAGTATTTTACAAAAAAGAAAGATTTTTATTGCTTTTAACTAATATCTATATTTAACAAATATCTAAATTAACATTATAAATATTGCAAAAGTGTCTAAGAGATAACAGATTTTTTGTCAGTACTAAAATTAATCAGTAATATTTTATATATTTTATCTTTATGCAAGCCAAGCTCCAAGATGCCTTTCAGTTTTTTCCAATATATTATAATTTTAGTATAAGGATGCTGTATAAATATTTTTAATTGCTCAATTATTCAATTAATAAAAAAAAATTAAATTTGCTACAAATAAAAATAATATGCATCAAAAAAGCAAATATTTTGCATTTTTAATAATTTTTTTAATTTTACTTAGTTCATGCAGAATATCTCAAAAGAAAAATAGTCCAGAATATGTTTCATATCAATTTTTGTCACATTTTCAACAGATGGAATTTGATGAAGCGGCAAAATACGGCACAGAAAACACTAAGATGCTTATAATGTTTTTTAAAAACATTATAGGTATGATGCCACCAGAAAAGCGAGACAGCATTCAAATACCTGAAGCAAACGTAGAAATAAAAAAATGTTACGTATACGAAAATAGTGCTAAATGCACTTATATAGCAAATGAAAAAACAGATACTTTAGATTTACTTAAGATAGAAGGAAAATGGCTTGTAGATTTAAAAAAAGAATCTAAAAAAGCTGAAAAATTATAAAAAAAATGTAATTGATTTTTTAAGTATCAAGAATTAATCTGTTTTTAATATCTCAATTAATTCGTCGATTTTAGGTGTCAATATTATTTCAGTTCTACGATTTTTTTGTCTTGCTTCGGCGGTTTTAGCTGGATCTATGGGGGCATATTCACCACGTCCAGCAGCAGTGATACGAGATGGATTTATATTTCCTTTTTGTAATAAAATTTTGACAACAGCAGTAGCTCTCATAACACTTAAATCCCAATTATCTTTCACTTCACCCCTGCCTCTATATGGCACATCATCAGTATGTCCTTCGACTATAATGCTAATATCTGGATTTGCTTCCAATACTTTAGCTAATCTAGATAATGCCTCTTCGCCCCTTTTATCGACTGCCCAGCTACCAGAGGGAAACATCAAACTCTCCTCTAATGATACATATATTTTACCATCTTTCATTATTACATTTAGTCCTTTATCTTCATAATCAAATAATGCTGATGAAATCTTTTTTTTCAAATCATTTAAAGTACTATCTCTACGTACTAGCATAGATTCTAACTCTAAAATGCGTTTTTCTTTTTCTTTTAATTCTTGCTCTAATTCATCTAATGTTTGTTTTTTTAAATTTAATTCTTGCTCTAATTTTCGTAATTGCGATTCTTTTAATTCTAATTGTTCTTTAGTTAATGACAATTCACTACTAATCAATTTAGTTTCATCAATATTAGTTTGTAATAATTCTTTATTTTTTTGATCTAAGATATCATAGAGTTGAAGCAATTTATCATATTCATTTTTTAGTTTACGTAGAGCGATTCCTGTATTTAGTGTATCTTGCTTTAAAAATTTTATTTGTTTTTCTAAATCAATTATCTTTTCTTCTAATTCATTGTTTTTATTCTCTAAAGAGGCACAAGATTGTTGTAATTTTTGTAAATTAGCTTCGGCTTGTTCTCTCTTCAATTTTTCATCTTCATATTGACGTGAAGGCACACAACTCACTGTGAATACTATTACTAATATAAATAAGGAAATTCTTTTTATCATATTAAAACTATTAAAATTTTTTACAAAATTAAATTAAATTTTTTATTGAATCAATCATTTAAGATAAAAAATAATAAATTCAAAGCTTTATAATTATTTTCCTTTTCGATTTGCTAATATTAAATTTGCAAAAAATTTTAATTATGACTTATGTAACAAAAGAAAAATTATTTTCACGAGAATGGTTTAAAGCCTACAGTTATATACTGATTGGTACGCTCACAATGGCTGTGGGTTTTGTAATGTTTATATCGCCATATAGATTTGCGCCAGGTGGTGTATATGGTATATCGATAATTTTACATCATTTATTCAATTTCCCTATCGGCATTACTGGTTTATGTATAGATATACCTCTCATATTGATTGGTATGAAAATTTTAGGAGCTAGATTTGGTGTCAAAACTATAGTCGGTTCATTATCTTTGTCAGGATGGATATCATTAATAGAATTTACGTGGGGATATGATCCTCTTTTAAAAAACGATCCACTAGTTTCTGCAATATTTGGTGGTATACTTCTGGGTATAGGATTAGGATTGATATTCAAATCTAAAGCTACCTCGGGCGGTACAGATATTATTGCTATGATATTAAATAAATATACTCGAATGCCAATTGGTCAATTATTAATAATTATAGATTCTATTATAGTTTTATGCGGCCTTGTAGCTTTCGAAGATTGGAAAATTCCTTTTTATTCTTGGATTATTATTTATATAACTGGCAAAGTAGTAGATACCATAATAGCAGGTGCTAGTTATGAAAAAGCTTGTCTAATAATTTCTGAAAAAATTAATGAAATTAAAAATAAAATACTATTTGATTTAGACAGAAGCGGGAGTATCATCTCTATTAAAGGATTATACACTGGTACTAACAAGCAAATGATACTAACAGTAGTAAATCGTAGAGAAGTGGAAATGTTAAAAAGTTATATAAAACAAATCGATCCTGATGCTTTCATGACAGTTATAAACGCAAGTGAGGTTATCGGACAAGGATTTAAAAGTATTGATGAAGCTATAATTAACGATTAAAAACTACATCGACAACATCTATTTTTAGTATGTATAAATTAAAAATTTATCTGAGATTAGTTGTGTGAAAAATCAGCAAATTCAAACAAATTTAACTTTTTCAAAAAAAAATGATCATATAATTATTTTATTTTTATAACAATAACACTCTTACATATTATATTTAAACGCATAATTCAAAGTTATATTATTTCAAATTAAAATAATATAACTTTGCAAATAATTTATTTTTTTATGCAAAAAAATTTATTTTTTATTTTATTTTTACTCATTACATTAATTAATATTGTTCATGCTCAAGAGGGTAAACAATCCTCACAAATATATGGGGATTTTCAGTTAGATGCTATGTATTATTTGACAGATTCTACTATTAGTGCTTATCAGCCAAAAGAAAAACTTGGCAATAATGCTTATTTATCATTATTTTATGAATATGGTAATATATCTGCTGGACTTAGATTTGAAAGTTTTTTGCCACCACTTATAGGCTATGATCCTCAGAGTAAAGGTATCGGCATAGCTCATAGATATATAGCCTATGAAACCAAAAATAGAGATCTAAAAATAAAAGCGGGTCATATATATGAGCAGTTTGGCCTAGGTTTATCTCTGCGGACCTATGAAGATCGCTCCTTAGGTATTGATAATGCTATAGATGGTATTGAGGTGATTTATTCTTATCAGCCTTACTTTACTATTAAAGGGTTAATAGGTACTCAAAAATTTTTTTGGGATAAAACTGGCAATTATATTAGGGCTATTGATGGTGAAATATATTTAAATAAATTAAATCAAAAATGGGCAGAAGGCAGATGGAACTTTACTCTAGGTAGCTCATTTGTAAGTAAATACGAAGAAGATAAAGATCCTATTTATAAATTACCTGAAAACATCGGTATTTGGACTATTAGGTATCAATTGTCATCACATTTTTTACTATGGAATACTGAATTAGCTTTAAAATCTCAAGATCCATCAAAAACAAATAATTACATTTATAGAGAAGGCATAGGAGCTCATACAGATATTTCTTTTTTTGGTAATAACTGGGGTATCTATTTGGCTGCACATAGAATGGATAATATGGATTTCAGAATGCTACGAAATGAGTCTGCGACTCGCAGTATAATCAACTATATACCTGCTCTCACACCTCCACAAAACTATATTTTAATAAAAAGCTATCCTTATGCTAGCCAATCTAATGGTGAATGGGCTTTTTCAGGACAAGGTAATTTTACTTTTCCTAAAAATACTGCTTTAGGTGGTAAATATGGTACTCAATTACAAATTAATTATTCTCGTATTCATAATATTGATCATAAGCAAATAAATGATACTACCCCATTTATGTCACCTGGTACTGATGGTTATAGTTCAGAATTTTTTAAAATTGATAAAGAAGTATTTTTCGAAAGTATAGATTTCTATATAGATAAAAAAATCACTAAAGATTTGAAATTTAATATTTTATATAATTATACTGTTTACAATAGCTATATAATAGAAGGTCATGATCATGGTACATTTTATATTCATAATGGTGTAATTGATTTAAATTATAAATTACCCAAAAAAAATAGTTTAAAAATTCAATTAGCTCATGAGTACAAAGAGCAATATAACAAAAATTGGTTAGGTGCATTGATAGAGTTAGCAATATCCAATAAATGGTTTATTTCAGTGCAAGATGAATTTAATTATGGGAATCCAGACAAAGACCACCGCAAACATTATTATTTAGCTAATATAACTTACTTAAAAAGTGCTACTCGTATCTCTTTGTCTTATGGCAAGATGCGTGAGGGCATAATGTGTGTAGGCGGAGTGTGTAGATGGACACCAGCTTATTATGGTTTTGGTATTAATATTTCTACAACATTTTAAATTTAAGTAGTTATGAAAAAGATTTTTTATATCATTAGTATTATAATACTCTACATTTTTGTGAGTTGTGATAAGGTAGAACCGCCATACATAGAAAATCCTGTAATAATTGACACTAACAATAATGAAGGGACAAAACGAGTATTAATAGAAGAATTCACTGGACATCTGTGCCCTAATTGTCCCGAAGCCGCACATATAACTAAAGTTTTAGAAAATAACTATCCTGGCAAAATAACTGTAATAGCTATACATGCTGGTAATTTTGCCATCCCAATATCCCCTAACTATATGACAGATTTCAGAACTAGTGCAGGTAATATTTTAAATAATTCGTTTGGAGTTTATACTTATCCTAGCGGCATGGTAGATAGAATATCAGTACTAGGTAGTCAATTAATATCTCCAAATGATTGGGGAAATATTGTTAATGAAAGATTAGCTCGGCAACTACAAATCGATTTGAAGATCACTTCACAGTATAATGAAAATAATAGATCTTTTCAATGTAGAGTTGAAGCTAAAACTTTAGATGTAATAACAAATCCATTGATGCTTGTCGCTCTTTTTACTGAAGATAGTATAATAGATTATCAAAAAAATAATAACCCCCTTTATGGACCCACTCCTGATATTCCAAATTATACACATAATCACGTGCTAAGAGACTGCATCACTAATGTCTGGGGGGATACTTTGTGTGATAACTGCATTGTTAATAATGTTTATTATAAAAATTATTCTTTCGAAATACCTAATAACTGGAATGCTGATTTTGTTAATTTAGTAGTATATTGCTATGATTCTGCAACCCAAGAAGTTTTGCAAGTTATCGAAAAACGAATCAAATAATCATAAATTTTCATAGCATTTATTTTATTATTGTTATTAAAGTTTTTTTTTAGAATTTGATTTTTTTTTTAAATATTTATCTCTTTAATCTATATTAAAATTTATTCTATCACTTAATGTAATATTTTGTAATTTCGAATTAAAAAAAAATATATGAGTGCTTTTATTATAACCATTATTTTTACTTTAATAATTTCTTTTATTTGCTCTATTATGGAAGCAGCCATATTATCTGTTACACCAAGCTATTTAGCATATTTATTAGCAAAAAAACCTAATCAAGGTAAAAAATTAGAAAAATTAAAACAATCTATTGATAGAACTATTACTGGTATTTTAACTATGAATACTATTGCTAATACTCTTGGTTCTGCACTTATCGGTATGTTTGCTGCAAAGATTTGGGGTAGTTCAGCTGCTGGCATAGTCGGATTTATTATGACTTTCCTTATACTATATTTTTCTGAAATTATACCCAAAACTATTGGTACATATTATTGGAGAAAAATTTTGCCCTGGATGATACCAGTATTATTATTTTTACGTAAATTAACTTATCCTTTTTATTTATTAGCTCAGGGCATTATGAAACTTATTATTCCTAAGAATGAACCCTCTCATACTATAGAGGAAATTAGAGCATTGACACTTTTAGGTTATCAAAAAGGTATTTTAGATAACATTCAAACCCAAGTGATAGATAATACTTTGAAATTAAAAGAACTACCTGTTCATAATATTATGACTCCTCGTACAGTAACCGTTGTATTAGATGAGAATCTAACTGTAGGTGAATTAATAAATCTGGATGATTTTTTTAAATATTCTCGCATACCTGTATATTCAGAAAATATTGATAATATCACTGGATATGTTTTCAAAAATGATGTCTTAAATGCTCTGATTCATAAAAATGAATATACAAAATTAGCTGAGATCAAAAGAAAAATTATTATCATTTATGAATTTTTTAGTATAAAAAAAGCCTTAGACGAACTAACCAAAAATAACGAACAAATAGCTATTGTAATAGATGAATATGGATCGTTTGTTGGTATAATCACTATCGAAGATATAGTAGAAACTCTACTAGGAATAGAAATAATAGACGAGGCTGATCAATATAAAGACCTACAGGAATATGCTAAAGAGCTCTGGCAAATGAAAATGAACAAATTAGGAATCTTTAAATCTGAAGAAGAAAATCAAAATAACCCAGACCTATAAATTTTTTTCATAAAATTATTTTATTATTTTCGTATAAAAATATTTTTATGCAACAAATAATATTGATCGATAGATATCGAGAGCATCTATTACCCATTGTCTTTACCAAACCTATTGCTGAAATTAGAGTTGGTATAATGACTATAAAAGAAAAATGGGAAAAATATACTAATGCAAAAGTAGACATTTTGTCAGCTGATTATTTGAAAAATAAATTTCCTACACCAGAAACTGATCAAGATACTATATGGATTGATGCTCGAATATTACCCAATAGCAATTTAGCTAGAACGGTTTTAAATATCGACAAAAAACAATTATTAATAGATACAAATGGCGATTTTGTAGCCTTGAGAAATAAAGAATTTCTAAATATGCTGCACAATAATGAACTAGATAGTGGCATAAATCATGTTATTTATCAAGATGAAATTGAATTGATAAAAAAAACTTGGGATATCTTTACACACAATGGCAATGAAATAAAAAAAGATTTTTTACTACTTACAAATGGAAGAGACTCAGCCAAAATTCCAGATTACGTTTATGCAACTAAAGTAGAAAATATTTTTTTAGAACCTGGAGTTAAATTATCGCCTTGCTCCCTTGATGCCGAAGATGGACCAATATATTTAGGCAAAAATTCTGAAATTCTGGATTTCGCTACTATCAAGGGACCTTTTGCAATTTTAGAACATTCACAAATAAAAATTGGTGCTAAAATATATGGTAATAGTACGATAGGACCTCAGTGCAAAGTAGGTGGAGAAATAAATAATGTGGTTTTTCAATCTTATAGCAATAAAGCTCACGATGGATTTATTGGTAATGCATACATAGGAGAATGGTGTAATATAGGTGCTGATAGCAATAATAGTAATTTGAAAAATACTTATGAAAAAGTGAAAATGTGGAATTATGCTATTAATGCTTACGAAAATACAGGCTTGCAATTTGCCGGACTTGTTATGGGTGATCATACCAAATTAGCTATCAATACTATGTTAAATACTGGTACTGTGATAGGATGCTCATGCAATATATTTGGAGCTGGTTTCCCTCGTACATTTATACCTTCTTTTAGATGGGGAGGCGCAGGTGGTTTTAGAGTTTATGATTTCGACAAAGCTATATCTACCGCCAGTAATATGATGAATAGAAGAGATAAAAAATTATCTGAAACTGATATTGAAATATTAAAATATGTTTTTGAAAAAGAAACCTGAATAAATAAATTATAAAATATGGTTAAAATATAATATTGTAATATTATATTAAAAAATCAAGAAAATTACATTTAATTTTGGCCTTTTATTTGCTCAATTATAGAATAATTATATTTTTAAAAAAATTAAGACAAAATGACAGAATTAGAAGAATTAATGAATAATATATCATTTTTTATGAGTGATGGCGGCGAAGATTTTTTTCCAGTAATATCTGCTGATGATGAAAAACATATAAGCAGCGAACGCGTACCGAAGGAATTACCTATTATTACATTGAGAAATGCAGTTTTGTATCCCGGTAGCATAATGCCTATCACTATTGGTAGAGACAAAAGCATAAAACTAATAAATGATGTTAGCAAAACTACTAATATCGTTGGCGTATTAGCACAAAAAGATGCCAATGTAGAAGATCCTACTTTTGATGATTTATATCAAATAGGAACTGTAGGTAAAATTATTAAAATTTTGCAAATGCCCGACCATACTAAAATGGTTATTTTGCAAGGTCGTAATAGATTTAAAGTCGTCGAGCCTATCACTACTGAACCATATCATATTGCCCAGGTGCAAAAAGTAAAACCTATTAGCAGACCTATTGATAATGCTGAATTTTTAGCTACCATAGATTTAATAAAAAATTATGCTAAAAAATTAATTAAACGATCTCCTAATATTCCTGATGAAGCTAGCTTAGCTTTAGATAATATTCAAAGTCCAGTTTATTTACTATATTTTGTTTCTACTAGTCTTAATTTGCCTATTGAAAAAAAACAACAAATTTTAGAAAGTGATGATGCATTAGAAATAGCTAATATAGTTTTAGAAAAGCTTGCTAGCGAAATTCAAATTTTAGAAATAAAAGAAAAAATAGAAGAACGTATAAAATCTGATATTGATAAACAGCAAAAGGATTACTTTTTGAATGTTCAATTAAAAGCTATCCAAGATGAGTTAGGTGTATCTACTAATGAGCAAGAATTAAAAGAATTATATGAAAAGTCTAAGCAAAAGAAATGGTCTGATGAGGTAGCTGAACTTTTTGAAAGAGAATTTAAAAAATTACAACGCATGAATCCAGCTGCTGCTGAGTATTCTGTACAACTAAATTACTTAGAACTTCTTGTAGATTTACCTTGGAATGAATATACACAGGATAATTATGATCTTGAAAGAGCAAGAAAAATACTTGATGAGGATCATTATGGTTTAGAAAAAGTGAAAGATAGAATTATAGAATTTTTAGCTGTTACTAAACTCAATGGTAATATGCGTTCGCCCATTCTGTGTTTGGTAGGGCCTCCAGGTGTGGGCAAAACTTCTCTTGGTAAATCAATAGCTCGCGCATTGGAACATAAATATATTCGTATTTCACTAGGAGGTCTACACGATGAGGCAGAGATTAGAGGCCATAGAAAAACTTATGTAGGTGCTATGCCGGGTAGAATAATACAAAGCTTGAGAAAGGTACGAGCCGCTAATCCTGTATTTATGCTTGATGAAATTGATAAAGTCGGTAGCCTCTCAATGCAGGGCGATCCACAAGAAGCTCTATTAGAGGTTCTAGATCCCGAGCAAAACACGCATTTCTATGACAATTACTTAGAAACTGAATTTGACCTTTCTAAAGTTATGTTTATAGCTACTGCTAATACCACAGCTACTATAAATCCTGCTCTTCTCGATAGAATGGAAGTAATAGAACTTCATGGTTATGTATTAGAAGAAAAGCTAGAAATAGCTAAGCGCTTTTTGGTTCCCAAACAACTCGAAGAAAATGGAATGGCTGATTCTAAACTAAAATTTTCTGACAATGCCATTAGAGAGATTATAGAAAATTATACTCGTGAGAGTGGAGTTAGAGCTTTAGAAAAACGAATTGCTAAAGTGATACGTAATAAAGCCGTAGACTTCGCTTCTGGCAAATTGAAAAAAACTACTTTAACAGTTAATGACATTCAAAATATATTAGGAGTTCCTATTTTTAAACGAGAAAAAGCTTTAAATCAACCCACAATAGGCGTAGTTTTAGGATTAGCCTGGACACCCGTAGGTGGAGAAATCTTATTCGTAGAAGCATCTACACATAAAGGAGATGGTAAGTTATCTATGACTGGTAATCTTGGTGATGTGATGAGAGAATCTGCCACTCTAGCTTTTGAATTTATAAAAGCTAATGCTATATCGCTAGAATTAGACGAAAACTTCTATCAAAAAGTTAATATACATATACATGTACCTGAGGGTGCTATTCCTAAAGACGGCCCATCTGCAGGTGTTACCATGCTTACAGCTATGGCTAGTGTATTACTCAATCGTGCCGTACGTAATGATATAGCTATGACAGGTGAAATCACTCTGAGAGGCAAAGTCTTACCTGTCGGCGGTATTAAAGAAAAAATACTCGCCGCATCTAGAGCTGGTATTAAAAATATAATTTTACCCATCGATAATAAAGCTGACTTTTACGATATAGAAAAACACTATACTAAAGATCTAAACCCTATCTTTGTAGAAAATATGATAGATGTTTTAAAAGAAGTTTTAGTTAAAGATTAAGGTTCTATAACGTTTATTGTGGGTAAAAACATTTTATATTGTTACAAAAAAATAACTATTTTTTAATTATTTAGGTTATTTTTTTACCACAAAGGGCACCAAGATGATACACTTTGTGTATTCTTTGAGAACTTTGTGGTTAATATTTGACTATCCTATAATTAATAAACTAATATTGACAAATTTATTTTTGTAAAATTATTCTTTTTTTATTCTTTACCCATATAAAACATTATAGAAACAAAATTAATATGTATTTATAGGTATTATATTAAAACATGTTAGTTCCATTATTTTCCATTTCATCTATATTATTCAGATGTTTTTCTTTATAATTTCCAAATAGCTTATATTTTATATTTATTCTTATCCCCAAGCCTCCATGATAATTTTTTATCAATGAATAATAAGTCGGTTGATAATATTCCATTTTGAAATGAGCTGTGTTAAATAAATTTCTAACTGTCATGCTTAGTTCTAATCTATCCCAGGATTTTTGCACAGAAAGATGTGAATTTAAAAATCCACCTCTTTTGCCTTGGCCAGTTTCTGTTGGCAATCTATACATTATCATCCATTGGATATTCCAATTTTTAGGAAGTTTAAATTGATTGTTTAATCTAGCAAAACCTCCATAAGACTCACTTTTCACACTAGCATCTACATTTGAACCATCTATCACATTATAATGAAATACAGTGTTTAACATAAGATTCCAATAATCGGCAATTCTATATTGAAAGGTTATTTCTAATCCATAAGAGTTAGAAGATTTGAAATTTTCGAAAGTTGTAAGATATACTGTATCATTTAGTTGCTTGATATAACTACTAATCATATCTGTAGTTTTACGATAAAAAATACTTGGTGCTATTAATCCTTTTTTAAAATATTGCATAAATGATATTTCAAATGAGTTTATATATTGAGGTTTCAAAAAAGGATTTCCACTACTAATGTACGGGTAAGATGAATAATCAATATAGGGATTTAAGTAGCCAAACCAAGGTCTATAAACTCTACGACTATACGAAAATTGAATTTGTTGCTTTTTATTGATATTATAAGAAATGGCACCTGTAGGATATAAACTATAATACGTATTTTTATTATCAGTAGAATCAGCTTGTCTAGCATTAGTATTTGTCATTTCACCTCGTAAACCTAATGAGAATCCCCATTTCTTAATTTTAGTATTAAACACTGCATACAAAGCATTCACATATTCATCATAAAGAAAATGATTACTTTGCATGGAATCTAGTAAGTAAATATTTTCATTAAAAAGATATTTGTAATATCTTGTATCCATATCGTATATTCTGAGATTAGATTCAAATCCACCCTCTATCTTTGTACTATCATTAAAAGGGTATGAATAATCTATCTTTAAATAACCTTGTAAATTATCAGAGATACTAAAAGTTTTGTTCCAAAAAGGTTGCATAGTTTCTGATGGAGTAGTATAATCTGATTCGAAATAATTTCTTTTTATTATGTTCATTCTAGGAGAATATGATGGATATAACGAAGCATTAACATCTAATTTATGATCTTTCTTGGGAAATTTATGAGTATAATATAAAGCAAAACTCATATTTTGAGAAGTATCATTAGATGTTCTTATAATATTGTATATCTGTGTTGGATTTTTTAAAGTATCCAAATACTCAGCCCATGTGGTAGATTCACCACTATTTAAACGATATCTATATGCAGCATAAAAACCAAGTGTATTATTATTGTTTGGTCTCCATTCTATAGTTCCTTGCAAGTTATGATTCCACCCGCCATGATTTCCATAATTATTTTGATTTAGGTAATGCATTTCATTTAAATTATAATTTTCTGTATAAGTACTACCTTTTTCATAATGTTTATTATATCTAGGAGAATATTGTAAATTTACAGTAAATTTCTTAGCATCATAAGAGATAGCAAACATGGCAGAAAATGGTGATAAAAAAGGTTTAAATTTAGAAAAATCTTCGATATTTTCGTTCATCATACCACCAGAAACGCGTATCATACTATTTAGTCCAAAACTTTTTTGTTTCTTAAGTTGTAAATTTAAAATACCGCTGGTACCCTCTGGACTATATTTTGCAGAAGGATTTGTCAATATTTCTATATTTTCTATTTCTTCTGCATTTATTTGTTCTAAAATAGTTTTATTATCACCTAAAAGTGCAATTGGACGATTATCTACTAAAATGGTTACATTTTGACTACCTCTTAGACTCACATTACCATCTTCATCTACCTCTACTCCTGGCACATTTTCTAAAACATCTAAAGCTGTGCCCCCTTTTGATGTCAATACCTGATCTACATTGATGATTCGTTTATCTGCTCGTAGCTCTATCATTGGCTTTTCAGCTACTACTTCTATACTTTGCAATAAATAAGCCGAAGGTCTAAGCTTTATAGTACCTATATTAATATTAAAATTTCCACTACGAGGATTCAAAATTATATTTGGTATGATTTTATTAGCATATCCAACAAAACTTACTTGGATATAAAAATTGCCAATACCTTTGTGTTTTAACACAAAATTACCATTTATATCTGTAGTAGTCCCATTTACTAATATACTATCTTTAGTTTGATATAATGCAATAACTACAAATTCTAATGGATTATTTGATAATGAATCTATTACTTTACCACTTATAGTGAATTCAGGCATTTCTTTTGATGTTACATTTTGAGATGTATTCTGTGAATAAACACACGAAATTAAAAGTATAAATGCAGTTAATAGCGCAAACAATTTTTTCATAGTTAATTTTTTAAATTAGACAAAATTAATTAAAAAAACTTGTGTTTTTATCATATTATTTTAAAAAATGTATTATTTCATAAAAAAATACTTTAATTCAAAAAATATATTTAATTTTGTCGTTAAAATATATGGATATGTTAAAAAATTATATTAAGACTTCTAATTTTACAAAGAAAATTAGAAATAATTTTATTGAAAGTTTATATTTATTATCTATTTTATTATTTACATTAATTTTTAATACTAATCTTTTTTCACAGGATATTGCTTTTTCGAGCAATTATTTTCCTAATAATCCAGGATTAAAAGAAGCTAAAAAAAATATAAAAAATGGTAATTCATTGTTTATAAAAGGAGAGGGATATTATACAGAAGCTTTAGAATATTATTTAAAAGCTAATCAATTTAATTCTGATAATGCTGAACTAAATTATAAAATCGGTATTTGCTATTTATATTCAGCTGATATAGAAAAAGCTTTAGAACACATAGAAAAAGCTTATAGATTAAATAAAAATGTTAATGATGACATAACTTATTATTTGGCTCAAGCATACCATTTGAATTTAGATTTTGATAAAGCTATCTTATATTATCAAACATATTTGAATGTTTTAAAGCCTCGCGATAGAGATAAACATTTAAGTAAAATTAATAAAAAAATTGAAGAATGTAATAATGGCAAAGAATTAATAAAAGATACTGTAAAAGTATTGATAGATAATCTAGGGGGCACTGTTAATAGTATTTATCCAGATTATGCTCCAGTTATCAGTGCAGATGAGGCTATGTTGATATTTACAAGCCGCAGACCTGGTAATATAGGGGGAATGCGAGATCCAATAAATGGAAAATATTTCGAAGATATTTATATTGCATATATGGAGGAATGGGGGAAATGGCTATTAACACAACCAAGTGCGCCTCTCAATGATAAATATCATAATGCCGCAATCGGGCTAAGTCCGGATGGACAAACTCTCTATGTGTACAAAGGGGTAAATGGTGGCGATATTTATGTTTCTTATTTGAAAGGGAAAAATTGGACAAATCCAGAACCTCTACCGGCTCCGATAAATTCAAAATATCATGAGTCTAGTGCTTCTCTGGGGCCTGATGGTAGAACATTATATTTTGTTTCAGATAGACCTGGCGGTATAGGTGGTAGAGATATATGGATGGCACGTATGGATAATATGGGCAATTGGACAAATCCTATCAATCTCTCGAGTATAAATACTCCGTATGACGAAGAAGGGGTTTTCATTCATCCCNNATGGTAGAACTTTATATTTCAGTTCTAAAGGGCATAATTCTATGGGGGGATATGATATATTTCGATCAGTTTATCAAGATGGTAAATGGAGTAAACCTGTCAATTTAGGTTATCCTATTAATACTCCTGATGATGATTTATATTTTGTTTTGTCAGCATCTGGTATACATGCTTATATTAGTTCATCTAGAAAAGGTACGTTAGGAGATCAAGATATCTTTATGATCACTTATCTCATAGCTAAGCCTGTTATGCCTAGTAGCGAAGCTAATTTATTGGCTTGGCGTGGCAAACCTAGTATATATGCTACTGGTAGTCAATCTTTAATCGCCGAAAATTTACCATCTATGATTTTATGGAAAGGCAAAGTTATTGATGAAGAAAATAACCCTTTAGAAGCTCAAATTATCCTTACAGATAATGTAACTGGAGAGCAATTAGCAGTATTTACATCTAATAGCGAAACTGGTAATTTCTTAGTGTCATTACCTAGTGGTAAAAATTATGGTATAGCTGTTAAAAAAGAAGGGTATTTATTTCATTCTGAAAATTTTAATATCCCAGAAAATGCACCTTATGAAGAGTTAAACAAAGATATTATACTTAAAAAAGTAGCTGCTGGCGCAGAGATAGTATTGAATAATATATTCTTTGATTTTAACAAAGCTACTCTGAGACCTGAGTCTAAAACTGAATTACAAAATGTCATTGAATTTATGCAACAAAATCCTAGTGTAATTATCGAAATATCTGGCCATACTGATAATATTGGCAGCTATGAATATAATCAAAGTTTATCTGAAAGACGTGCTAAAGCTGTCGTTGATTATTTAGTAGAACATGGTATACCTTTATCTAGGTTTGTTTATAAAGGTTATTCTTTTTCCGAACCAATAGCTACTAATGATACTGAAGAGGGTCGTCAATTAAACCGTCGAGTAGAGTTTAAAATCTTAGCAGCAGATGAGGTTTATAAATCGGATACTTATATTCAAACAGCTAAATCTGAAACAAAAACAATAAAAGCTGAAGTACAACCCATAGAAACTACTAAAACTACTAAATTAATTGTAGAGGAAGAAGTTAAAAAAGTAGAACCTGTAAAAGAAGAATTTAAAAAAGAAGTGCCTGCAAAAGAAATTATTCCCACTAAACCTACACCACAAAAATTATTTCATATAGTTGGTGCTAGTGTAACAAATATCAATGATGCTGAAAAAATAAAAAATGAATATATTAAGAAAGGATACATAGATGCTACAATACTACCTAGATCAGATGGTAAAGGATATAGAATAGCTTATAAAAGTTTTACTACAAAAGAGGAAGCCATAAAGGAATTAGAAATATTAAAAAAAGAAACCAAACAAAAAGATCTCTGGATACTTCAGCAATAAATAAAAAAATGAAATTTAAAACAAAAATATAAATCTATGAAACGTGAATTAATTTTAAGTTTAATATTAACTTTTATAATGAGCATTGTTAATGCTCAAGCTGTAAAAGTTGGTGAATCTCAGATAGCAGAACAGATGTGCAATCAAGGAGTTATGCTGCTAGAGGCTGGCGACTTACAAAGTGCTATTGCTAAATTTAATGATGCTATATTTTTAAACCCTAATTATGCTATAGCTTATTATCATAGAGCCATGGCAAAATCAAAAATAGGTTTGTATGATGATGCATTAAATGATTTAAATAAAGCTTTAAATATTGAAGTTAATGGAATGTATTACTATAGCAGAGGTATGGTGAAACAAGAAAAAGGAGATTTCCAAGGAGCATTACAAGATTATAACGCTGCTATAAATACAGGTCAAAACTTAGCTGAAGCATACTATTATAGAGCATCTCTATACTTCGATCAAGGTGATTATAATAGTGCTATTGATGATCTGAAGCAAGCCATATCTAAAAAAGATAATTTTGCATATGCATATAATGACTTGGGTAGTTGCTATATGATGTTAGAAGACTACGATAATGCTATTTTCTATTACAATCAAGCAATTAAAGCCGATCCTAAATTTTCAATAGCTTATAATAACTTAGGCATTACATATAAAAATATGAAAAAATATGATGAGGCTATAATGGAATTTACTAAGGCAATAGATTTAGATCCTGATTATGTGATAGCATTAAATAATAGAGGCGTTGCTAAATTAGAAAAAGGTGATTATAAAGGAGCCGCTGATGACTTTACATTAGTAATACAAAAAGATCCTGATTATTATTTTGCTTATAATAATCGTGGCATTGCTAAATACAAAATAGAGGATTATCAGAGTGCACTTGAAGATTTCAATAAAGCTATTGAATTAAATGAAAATTATGCAGTAGCATACTTAAATAGAGCAAATACTAAAGAAATGCTTCGTGATATGGATGGTGCATGCAATGATTGGCAAAAAGCTGGTGAGTTTGGTATCAAAGCTGGTGATATGTATTATAAACAAATGTGTAATAAATAAAAATTAAAATGTTATGAAAATGTTATTAAATACCCATAAGATTAAAAAAAAATCATAGCCACTGTAAATGAATATTTTTATGTAAATTTGTTTAAAAAAAATTATATACAGATGAAAATAAAAATCTTTGCTATAGCTTTATTATTAGCATCCATAGTATATGGACAGGTAGATACTCCTTTCGATAAAAAACATATTACAGATAGTAAGCAATTAAAACATGCCTTAAAAAATATCAAGGAAGGAAATAAATTATTTGACTTAGGTAAAGGGCGATACATAGATGCATTGGGATATTTCCTGGAAGCTAATAAAATAAATGCTAATAATGCTGATTTAAATTACAAAATTGGTATTTGCTATTTATTTACAACTGATATAGAACTAGGATTAGAACACTTAAATAAAGCCAAACGACTAAATCCTCAAGTAAATCATGAATTATCATATTATTTAGGTAGAGCATATCATCTAAATCATCAATTCGATACCGCTATTGTGTATTATAATGAATTTAAATTAAATTTATATAAACGCGAACTTAAAATTAGAGCCTTTGAAATAGATAAATTGATAAATGAATGCGAGAATGGTAAAGAATTAGTAAAAAAATCAGAAAAATTATTAATTGATAATTTAGGTCCAAATATTAATACTATCTATCCAGAATATGCACCAATAATAATTGCAAACGAAGAAGTTATGTTTTTTACTAGTCGCAGGCCAACTACTACTGGTGGCAAACGTGATCCTATAGATAAAATATATTATGAAGATATTTATATGGCTACCAAAGATAATGATAATAATTGGCAACAGATGCCTGTAACAGAACTAAATACAAATAAACATGATGCAGTTGTTGGTTATTTCAAAGGTAAAGAGTTATCATATTTATATACATATAAAAATAAGCACGGCGGCGATATATATATATCATTAATAAAGAATAATAAAATAGATATTCCTAAACCATTACCATTCCCTATAAATACAAAATATCATGAGTCCAGTGCTTCGTTATCACCTGATAGCAGTACTCTTTATTTTATATCTGATAGACCAGGTGG
>LFSZ01000037.1 GCA_001512885.1 Rikenellaceae bacterium DTU001 | reverse complement strand
TCTGCGTTCTTTGTGCATTCTTTGAGAACTTTGTGGTTAATATTTGATTATCCTATAACAAATAAACCAATATTATCAAATTTTTTATAAAATCACTCTTTTTTAATTTTTACCTATACAAAACGTTATAGAACTTTTTCTATAAATTCTATTCCAATTTAAATAAATAGATCCAGGAAATTTAGCTTTGTAAAAATTACGCTTCATAAAGGCGATTTGTGAACGGAGCTACTTAAAAATATCTTCTGTTTTACTTGAAGTAGTTTATAGCATAATTAAATAATTAGACGCGGTATATACAGTGTACAGGTAGTCGATAAGCACATAAATGATTTCAAGGTTTGGTTGCAACGATTTAGAGGAGTGGCTACTAAATACTTGCAGAGCTATTTAATGTGGTTTGTAATCACACATAAATACTTAACAAGTGAGATAGAATCTGACATTGGTCGGCTTTTAAACCTCGCATCCTCGGACAGATGGGCGTGGGATGAGTATTGGCGGCTGGTAAATACAAAGTATAGATAAACTACTTCAAGTAAAACAACGATTTGTTTCTAGACCCTTTTCGATTCCACTATGCACTAATTTAGTTGAACTAAAATAGTGCATAAATCACATCACAACTAAAAAATTTATCGAATAGATTAATTATTTTATATTTCACATTCTCAAAATTGATTTATTTTAATCAATATGATAATTTCTTTATACTTAGTTAATAATATTTCAAGGCGAATTAATGGTTTTAAAAAAAATTGTAATTTAGCTATTCAAAAAAAAATGAAATTCTAAGATAATTTTTAGTTATAAGTTGATTAATTATGATTTAATTATGAGATATATATAAGTTAAAAAAATCATAACCATTATGAATGAATATATTTTTTTAAACTTTACATTAATTATTAAACATTAAATTATATACAGATGAAGATACTCATCACTGGTACAGCAGGATTTATCGGTTTTCACCTTGCTAAAAAATTATTAGAGCGAGGCGACACTGTTATCGGCATTGATAACATTAATGATTATTACAATGTAAATCTAAAATATGCTAGGCTTTTAGAGACAGGTATAGATAGCAGAGCTACAGAGTGGCATTTAAAAATTCAAAGTAAGAAATATCCTAATTATACTTTTATAAGAATGAATCTAGAAGATAGAGAATCTTTGCTTAGACTTTTTACTACCGAACATTTCGATAATATTTGCCATCTGGCAGCACAAGCCGGAGTACGTTATAGCTTACAAAATCCTTATGCATACATAGATAGTAATATAGTTGGATTTATTAATATACTAGAAGGTGCACGAAATAATAATATCAAACATTTAGTATATGCGAGCTCATCAAGTGTATATGGTGGCAATACTAAGATGCCGCTATGCACTACCGATAATGTGGACCATCCTATCAGTTTATATGCTGCTACTAAAAAAACTAATGAACTAATGGCACACGTTTACAGTCATCTATATAATATTCCTACCACTGGTTTGAGATTTTTCACAGTTTATGGGCCGTGGGGCAGACCAGATATGGCATTGTTTTTATTCACTCAAGCAATTTTAGAAGGCAAACCTATTAAAGTTTTTAATTATGGTAATATGACTCGAGACTTTACTTATATAGATGATATAATAGAAGGTGTAATCAGAGTAATAGATAAACCTGCTAAACCCATCTCTATTCATGATCCTGACCCTTCATCTAGTAATATAGCTCCGTATAAAGTTTATAATATCGGTAATGCTAATCCTGTAAAATTAATGGATTACATAGAGGCAATAGAAAAAAACTTAGGCTTGAAAGCTAAAAAAGAATTTCTTCCATTACAACCTGGTGATGTGCCTCATACCGAAGCAGATGTATCAGATCTTGTGAGAGATTTTGGTTATAAGCCTACTACTAATGTAGAGGATGGCATTAGAGAATTTATCAAATGGTATAAAGAGTTTTTTTTAATTAAATAACTGCTGGCTACAAATTAACTAATAATAAGTTAAATATAAACGTTTTATTTTACTACTAAACTTACTCACAATCATTAATTTTCTAATCTCAACAATTCTTTTAGCTCATCATTGTTTAGATTTCCTATCCAATTCTCACCTGTATTTACTGTTAACGCTGCTAATTCTTTCTTTTCTTTTAGCAATTTATCTATTTTTTCTTCTATAGTACCCCTATTTATTAGTCTATATACCATTACATTCTTTTTTTGTCCAATTCTAAAAGCCCTGTCAGTAGCTTGGGCTTCTACTGCTGGATTCCACCATAGATCATAGTGTATCACATGATTAGCTGCAGTGAGATTAAGTCCCTTTCCGCCTGCTTTGATAGATAAGATAAACACTTGAGGAAAACTATTTTGAAATTTCCAAATCATATCATCACGTTGCTTACGTGTACAGCTACCATGTAAAAATAATGGCTCTTGACCAATTCTATCTTTGATAAATTCTACTAACAATTGCCCCATTTCTTTAAATTGAGTAAATATCAAAACTTTTTCGCCATAATCTACAATATTTTCTACTAAATTTAGCAAAAGCAACGCTTTACCTGATTTAGAATAATGTTTAGAACCTTGTTTTAAAAATTGATAAGGATGATTAGATATTTGTTTAAGGTCTAGAATTAGTTTTAGAACGAACACTGCACGATCATTATCATCAAAAGGCATAGCATTTAGTTTTTCCATAGTAACATTTACAACACTTTGATAGAGAGCTGCTTGTGTCTTTGTTAAATTAGTATAATAATTATTTTCTATTTTCTCCGGTAAATCAGAAATTATAGTTTTATCAGTCTTTAACCTCCTTAAAATAAATGGAGAGGTGATACGTCTAAACCTTTCAATACAATCTTTATCGTGATTATAATGTATCGGTTTCACATATTTTTCTTTAAATTCATAATATGATCCTAAATATCCAGTATTAATGAAGTCAAAAATGCTCCAATATTCTGTTAAACGGTTTTCTACTGGTGTACCAGTCATAGCTATACGTATGTCAGCTTGCAATTTTTTAATATCTTTTGTTTGTTTAGATGATACAGTTTTAATATTTTGCGCTTCATCTATGATTAAAAATTGCCATTTTTTATCATAAAAAGCCTCTAAATCATTACGAATTATCCCATAAGAAGTAATAATAACATCATAATTATCAAAATCCTTTTTTCTTTTATTACCATAATATGAATAATATTTTAGAGTAGGTGCAAATTTAGAAAGTTCTTGCTCCCAATTAGATATTAATGATGTTGGTACTACTACTAAAGCTTGCTGTAATAATTCTTTTTCTTGATAATGCAAAAGTAATGTGATCACTTGTATAGTTTTTCCCAAACCCATATCATCAGCTATTAAGCTACCTAGTCCTAATTTTGAATTTCTAACTAACCATTCGTAACCTCTTACTTGATATGGTCTCAAAGTAGCATTTAGAGCTTGTGGAATTGGTATTTCTTTTACCTTAAGTAAATCCTTTAATTGATCCTTAATCTCTGGGGCTATTTGTATTTCATTACCTAAATACTCTCCATCTACTGCCGCTAGTGGTCCCAAAATACCGCCATATTTCAGAAGCTCTTCGAAATTTTTTCTTAAAGAATTTATATCAGATTCATTCAAAAAGATATATCTATCTTTTAGTTTTACAAAACCATTGAGATTTTTTACAAGTTCAAAAAATTCTTCTGCATCTATCTGTTCATCTCCGATACATACTTGCCATTTATAATTTGTCAAAGCATCAATAGTTAATAATTCTCCACCCCTTAACTCTGGTATATTATTTATTTGTAGTAATAAATATGGATGCACAAGTTCTTTCAACTCTTTTGGTAATAATACTTTCACACCGAGCATCTTAATTATTGGTATGATATTATTTAATATATCAGGAAATTCCTCAAATGGCAACCACACAATGGTTTTGTTAGTATCTGATAATAAATCATTGATTTGTGGAATATAATTAGCTACTATGCTGAGATCCTTAAGGATTTCTAATCTTATACTATCATATTTTTCGTTTTCTATAATATCCCTTAGCTCGATATACATCGAATCTTCATTTATAGTATCAGAGATCAGAATAGACAATCTAAAACCTACCTCAGACTCTCGCTCTGGACGATCTATTTTCAATAATGGGACAAATCTACGAGTATGTATATCAAAAATGCTAAGCCACTGATGTATACTCTGCGGTATTTCTTTTGTAGTGAAGACATCGAAATTATCTGATACACCATTAATAAAAAGTTCTCTAATACCATAATATAATTCCTTATTGTCCCATTCTGGTGAAAATTGATTATCATTGTAAGCTTTTTCAAAAAAATAATTTATAAATATAGAACAGAGAAAATTTAACTCTTGACTTTGATCTTTTAAATATTCTTTTTTATAATTGTTTTGTTTTTTTATAATATCTAAACTCAAATATTGACTTATTTCATCAAAAATATTTTTTACAGAGTCCTCTATACTTGCTGGTATGTATTGTAATACATAAATATCATTACTATATTTTAGTATCCTAGGCAAATAAAGTTTCTTAATTACTAATTGCAATGAAAAAAGATAAATTTTATAAATTAGTAACCATGAGTCATTTAGTAAGGATAAATGTTTATATTGTATAAATTGTAAATAATCTATAAAATCATCTACACTTATTAAGGTTTTATGATTACTATAAACTAACTCAATAGATGTTTTTAGTGTTTTATAGTCTAAAAGGAAATTTATATCACTATCTATGGCTAAAGGTAAGATATTGAAATTTTTTATTTTATTATTATTAATAAATTTTTTCTCAACATACTTTGATAGTTTTATCGCTGTTACTATGAATAATTCTTTGAAATCTTTATAATAAAATACTGGTGACGGAGATAATAGCGAAAATGGAGAATATCTATCACTACTTAGTTCAGATAGATCTATATTATAAAGTCTAGCCATATCATCACTAATGTTAACTTTATTTAATGATTTAGTAAATAAATCTTCAAAGCTAGCTATTCCAGTATTTTGAATGTTAATACCTTCGTTATGAAATTCTTTTAAAAGGTCTAAACCGTGTAAATTGAATAAAATAAATGGATTTTTGTCTATTTCATTAGCAAAAAGGTAAAGAACTGCTGCAATATGTTTGCATGGCACCACCCAATCGGGACAGCTACAACGCATTTTAAAATCTTTCCATGAAGTAGGGAAAATTTTAATTCCATTATTTAGTGCTAAAGTTTCTAACTCTGGACTAATTTCATTATTTAAAAGTTTAGACAAAATTTGTGGGTTATGTTTAATAATATTTATTAATAAAATTTTTTGCTCATCAGAAAATTCAGGTATTTCGATAGATACGTTATAAGGAGTATCTCTTGTGCCCTGTACTTTGGCAATAATTTTATTTGCTACAGTAGAGATATAAACTACAAAACCATTATCAGCATAAGAGAGCCCACGTTCTAGACGATTACTATAATCTATCCTATTTAATGAATTTAACCATCGCTTACCCCACCAGGTAACACCATATTTCATATCCCACAATTAAATTATTACAATATTAATAATTTTTTATAAAATAAAAAAGCATGTTATATTTAAAAAGGTTTTATAACGTTTATTGTGGGTAATAAAATTTTATATTGTTACAAAAAAATAACTATCTTTAATTATTTGGGTTGTTTATTTTACCACAAAGAACACCAAGTTATTACACAAAGTCCACAAAGTGCCATTTATAGTCTTTTTAATTTCATCCTTCTCTGTGGTCTTTGTGCATTCTTTGAGAACTTTGTGGTTAATATTTAACTGTTCTATAATAAAAAAACCAATAAATGTTTAAGTTTTTCAAGTTTATATGTTAAATAATTTTTATATTTTTGCAAAAATTTTAGGCTATGAAAAAAATCGTAGAGAATACCAGTAAATACCTTGCTATGAGTAAGGAAGAGAATAAAGAATTCTTAGACAACCTTTATTCTCTAATGAAAAAATTAGAAGCTGATGTAGTCGATTATCAAGGTCTGAAAATACTCAGTGCCCCACCACTCTGTCCAGACTGTCGTAGCAATCACATCATTAAAAATGGCTTACAAAATGGGATGCAAAACTATCGCTGCAAAGACTGTGGCAGACAATTTAGAGTTACCACTGGTACTTTTGTTTACAGGTTACAAAAGAAAGAAAAAATGCTCGACTACATCAGATGTATGGTAGCAGGCAAAAGTCTCAGAGCTTGTGCTAAAGAAGTGGGCATCAGCCTACCAACAAGCTTCGCTTGGCGACATAAGATATTGGCAGCTTTACAAAGTTTCGAAGATAATATCAATTTTTTCGGAGTAGTAGAGATGGACGAACTATTGATGGATTATTCCGAAAAAGGCAGAATATACAAAAATGCCGAAGAGCTGAAGCGAGCTAGGAAGCAAAAGCCAAAGAAAGTAGCCGTATTAGCAGCTACAGATAGAGCTGGCAATTTATTATTCAAAAAATTCGAAAGCAAAAAGCTAAGTTCAGAACAAATAGAGCAATTTCTGAAGACTAAAATGCCAAAGGATGGAGTCATGTGTAGCAGTAATAAAAAAGCATTCAAAAAGGTAAGAAGAAATGTAATCAAGCACAAAGAAATAATAACTAGCCATAGGCAAAAGCGAGGTATATATAGCCTTAGTACCGTCGAGAAAAAGGCTAGTGAATTCACGAATTGGATATATTTCAAATTTAGGGGCGTAGCTACAAAATACCTGCAAAACTACATTATGTGGTATGTAGTGATGGGTAAATACCTCACAGGCAAGACTGTAAGCAATACTGGGCGAATGCTCAACCTCGCATCCTCGGACAGGTGGGCATGGTATCGGTATAAAGAGTTAGTAAATATAACATATGTTAATTGAAACATATATTAGTTTTTCAAATTAATTAGTTTGATTAGTTTTCAAGTTCCCAATTCTCCACATCCAACATATCTTAGGTTATAATTTGTGTAATAAAATTTTATATTGTTACAAAAAAATAACTATCTTTAATTATTTGGGTTGTTTATTTTACCACAAAGAACACCAAGTTATTACACAAAGTTCACAAAGTGCCATTTATGGTCTTTTTAATTTCATCCTTCTCTGTGTTCTTTGTGCATTCTTTGAGAACTTTGTGGTTAATATTTAACTACCCTATAATTAATAAACTAATATTAATAATTTTTTATAAAATAAAAAAGCA
>LFSZ01000066.1 GCA_001512885.1 Rikenellaceae bacterium DTU001 | reverse complement strand
ATTTATTTCTTATGTGGTAAGCTAAAATTTGATTACCCATACTATCCGTTATAGAACCATTTAATTATAATACTTTTTTACAAATTGCAATTTTTTTTAATATGTAAAATCTAATCTTTTTTTTAAATTATTTACTGCATTAAAAAAATTATTAATTTTGCTAAAAAAAGATATGAAATCTTTATTAATTACATTTATGATAGTATTATTTTCTTCTTTAAATTATCTTTATTCTCAATCTGTCAAAATAATCATTCACACAGATTATGGTGATATTACTGCGGTTTTATATGACAAAACTCCTCTACACAAAGATAACTTTATTAAACTCGTAGAGAGTAACTTTTATGATAGTTTACTATTTCATAGGGTAATACCCAATTTTATGATTCAAGGAGGAGATCCAATGAGTAAAAATGCTAGACCAGGACAGATATTGGGAAGTGGAGGTCCTGATTATACAATACCATTTGAGTATATACCAGAATATTTTCATAAAAGAGGTGCTATAGCTGCAGCACGTATGCCAGACAATATTAATCCAAATAAAGAAAGTAATGGCAGCCAATTTTATATCGTTCAAGGACGAAAATTAACTATAGAAGAATTAAACATGATAGAGCAGAGAGGATATAAATTTACTGAAGAACAGAAAAAAACTTATACTACCATAGGAGGATCGCCACATCTAGATGGGGAATATACAGTTTTTGGAGAGGTAGTATCTGGCATGCAAGTAGTAGATAAAATAGCTAATATGCAAACTGATAAAAATAATAGACCATTACAAGACATTAGATTTGCAATAGAAATTGTAAAATAAAAATGTTTTTATTTTTAAGATATTTATAAATAATCATGCAAGAAAAAATAGAAAAAATAAAACAAGAGCTAGCCAATTTAGAAGCTGAAAATATAACTGAACTTGAAAAAATAAGAATTTATTTTTTAGGCAAAAAAGGTATATTGACTGCACTATTCGAAGAATTAAAGCTTTTACAACCAGAAGAAAAAAAAATATATGGCAAGCAATTAAATGAACTAAAAAATCAAATACAATATTTCATAAATTCTAAAAAGAGAGAATTAGAGTTAAAATCAGCTGAATCTCAGACAAAAATAGACTTTACAAGGCCTGCAGATATATTTCATCCTTCTAGTCTACATCCGATTAATATCGTTAAAAATAGAATTATAAATATATTTGCACGTATAGGATTTGATATAGCCGAAGATATAGAGATAGAGGATGATTGGCATAATTTCACTGCTCTAAACTTTCCTACTGACCATCCAGCTCGTGATATGCAAGACACCTTTTTTATAGAAAGAGATCCAGATATAGTGTTGCGCACACATACATCTAGTGTACAAATCAGGATTATGGAATCACAAAAACCGCCTATTCGTTATATATTTCCAGGCAGAGTATATAGAAATGAAGCTATATCTTCTAGATCTCATGTTTTTTTTCATCAAGTCGAAGGTTTGTACATAGATTATAATGTTTCATTTGCTGATTTGAAAGATACTTTAGAATATCTCGCTCAGAGTCTTTTTGATCCTTCTACTAAAATCAGACTTCGCCCATCATATTTCCCATTTACTGAGCCCTCAGCAGAGATGGATATATCATGTAATTTGTGTGATGGTGATGGTTGTAGTTTTTGCAAAAATACTGGTTGGGTAGAAATACTTGGTTGTGGAATGGTACATCCTAATGTTTTAAATAATTGCAACATAGATCCAAATATTTTTTCTGGTTTTGCTTTTGGTCTCGGAATTGAACGCATTACAAATTTATTATTTTCGATTAATGATCTTAGACTCTTTTCTGAAAATGATCTCAACTTTTTGCATTTATTTTCTACATTAGAGTGATTGTGATTTTCTTTATATATTGCTATATGAATAAATTTTTTATAATTTTGACAAAAAATTTTTATGGATACTAATGAGGTAAGTAAAATATTTGAAAAGCTTGGTGGTACTTTTTTGACACCAGCTAATAAATTAGCCAAAAAACTTGAAAATACTCAAGCTATTTTTTTGGATTGGGATGGCGTTTTTAATAGTGGCGAAAAAGGTGTAGAATTTCCTAGTTCATATAACGAGATTGATAGTTTAGGCATCAATTTATTGCGTTTCGCTCTGTATCGTTTAAGTGATAAAATTCCTTTTATAGGTATCATTACTGATCAAGTAAATGAATCTGCTTTTCAATTGGCTAAACGAGAACATTTCGATGCTGTGTATTTTACTTTTAAATATACTCGTGAGGCTGTGCAGCATGTAAATGAACAATTTAATATCAAACCTTCTCAGATAATGTTTGTAATGGATGATGTACTAGATGTATCGGCTGCAGATTTAGTGGGTACTTCTTTTCTAGTACGTCGTAGTGCTAGTCCACTATTCGAGTTATATGTTAGAGAAAATGAATTTGTAGATTATATAACTGCTAATACTGGTGATAGAAATGCTGTTAGAGAAATCTGTGAACTTGTGATGGGCTTGCTAGGTAAATATAATGAAGTCGTAGAAGCTCGTTTGAAATATGATGATGTTTATGAAGAATTTTTAGAGTTGAGAGATAAGATAGAATCTAGATTCTATCACAAGATAGATCGTAAAATTATCGAAACTATTATTTAATAAAAATGAATTTTCTTTTAGGATTGTCACCATTTTTACTTGTCTGCCTTGGCGGGCTATTAGTATGGCTAGGCACCTCGTTAGGTTCTGCTACTGTATTTTTTATGTCTACACCTAAAAGAAAGATTATTGATGTTTCTTTAGGTTTTGCAGCTGGACTAATGTTGGCAGCTAGTTTTTTCTCTTTATTAATGCCGGCAATAGAAATAGAACGTGCCAAGGGGAATTTAGTTTGGGTGGCTCCTACCATTGGATTTACTCTTGGAATTGTCTTTATTAAAATTATAGATTTTACTGTACCACATTTGCATGCATTGGGTAGGAAACCACATAAAGACGGTGGTAAAACTTCTCTAAAAGGTACAACTTTACTGGCATTAGCAATGATTATTCATAATATTCCTGAAGGTTTGGCAGTAGGTATAGCTTTTTCATCTATAGATTCAACTTCTCTTGTAGGGTTAGCTGGTGCAGTATCACTAAGTATCGGAATTGCTATTCAAGATTTCCCTGAGGGATTAGCAGTGTCTTTCCCTTTATTAAAAGAAGGTATTTCTAAATGGAAAGCTTTTGCCATTGGTCAATTTTCTGGTTTTGTAGAATTCTTATCTGCTATTATAGGTTTTTTAGCAGTTTATTATATAAGTGATATACTTTCATATGCGCTCTCATTCGCCGCAGGAGCTATGATTTTTGTTGTAATCGAAGAGCTTTTACCTGCTTCGCAAAATAGTCAACATAACGAATTAGCTACTTTGTTTACGTTAGTGGGTTTCATATTAATGATGCTGCTCGATTTAGCATTATAATTTTTTATTTATTAAAATTGTAAGTGCATATACCGATAAGCTATTCTCGTCATTGATTTAAATATATTATTTTGGTTGTTTAATATAATGATAATATGCATATATTTTAACATTCGAATTAATAAACCTAATTATGTATTTTATTAAGTAAAATAAATTAATTAATTTTGTTTTAAAATTATAAGTTAATAACATAAATAATTTATTATGAATATACAATATCTATCAAAATTAATTATTATTATTTCCTTTTTCAGTTTATTTTTTAATTGCAATTTAAAAGCTCAAGAGCATAAAGAAAAATCATTAGATGATGCTGTGCAATATCTAATGATGGCTAAATATGATAGCTCTATTTATTTATTAAATGAATTATTAGCTGAAACCCCAGACTATTTATTAGCAGCTTCTTTAAAAGCTTACATTTATATTGAATTAGAGAAAAATAATGATGCACTTGCTATCATAAATCAAAATCTCGAACGAGATCCTGATAATATTTTAACTTTAGCTCTTAAAACAAATATTTTAAAATTATCAAGCAAAAAAGATGAAATCAATGATGAAATCCAAAATAATTTAAACAAAATACTTTCATTATCACCAAAAGATTATTCTGATTATATTGGATTGGGATATGCACATTACATTAATAATGATTACAAAAAGGCAAATAAATATTATAATATAGCTATTAAACTCAACCCATCTAATCCTCTTGGATATTATTTTCTAGGTTTAGCATATAAAGAAGCCAAAAATTATAAATCGTCTATTAATGTTCTCAATAAAGCTATAGAGTTAAATCATGATTTTGTTTTAGCTTATTATGAAAGAGGTAATATTTATAGTTATCAAGGCAAATATGCTGATGCTATTAATGATTTTGAAAAAACTATAGAATTAAATCCCAATTTTGCCAATGGATATTATAAATTAGGCGATATTTATTATGAGTTAGATGATCAAGCTAAAGCAATACAAAATTTGACAAAAGCAATAGAAATAAATCCTCAAAAACCTTATTATTATTTTACTAGAGCATTAATATTTTATAATGATGATAATATACCTGCAGCTATGGATGATCTGAATAAACTTTTAGAACTTAATCCCGAATTTCAAGTAGCATATTATACTCGAGCCGATATTTATAATAGAAATAATGAATATGAAAAAGCATTAAAAGATTATAATAAAGCTATTGAATTATCACCAAATTCTTATTTATATAATCGTAGAGGTTTAATTTACATGAATTTAGGTATGTATGATAGTGCTATAGTAGATTTTAGTAAAGCCATAGAACTGCAACCAAAATTTGCTACTGCTTATTATAATCGTGGTTATGCTTATAGGATGTTACAACAATATGATCAAGCACTGAATGATATGAATATGGTCGTCAAATTAGAACCTAATGATAAATATGCATATAATATTCGTGGACTTTGTTTTTATAAAAAAGAACAATATGATCAAGCACTGAAAGATTTTAATAAGACCATCAAATTAGATCCTAATTACAAACATGCTTACCTAAATAGAGGAATGACATATTATTTTATGAAACAATATGAAAAGGCACTGAAAGATTTAACTCAAGCTATCAAATTAGATCCTGAATTCTTAGATGCTTTGATCAGTAGAGGTATGATATTAAATGTATACGAGCAATACAATTTAGCAATTAATGATTTTAATAAAGTAATAGAATTGACACCAGATGAGATAGATGGGTATTTTATGAGAGCTCTAAACTATAGAAATATGGGTAATTATGAAGCTGCATTGAATGATTTCAATAAATGCATCGAAATAGACCCTTCTAATTCTTTCTTATATTACCAGAGAGCCATTACTTATCGTATATTAAATAAGTATGATGAGGCTATTAATGATATATCTATCGCGATCGATTTAGAACCAGAATATGATCAAGCATATAATTTATTAGGTAATATCTATTACGATACAGGTGAATTTGACACAGCTTTGATTTATTATCAAAAAGCAATAGAAATAAATCCCAAATATATAGCACCTTATTATAATATTGCTAATATTTATTTAGAAAAAGGTGATTATGCTTCTGCTAAACATTGTTATTCTAAAATAATTGAATTGGATCCTAATGGCTTATATGGCAAAGAAGCGTTGAATAAATTAAATTCACTCCAAAATATGGGCTATTGATTTTTTTTTAACATTTAAAAAATTATATACAGATGAAAAAAAATATCATAGTAAAAGTAAAGTTGTCACTAATATTTTTAATGGTCGTTTTATTTCATATGCCTCTAATCAGTCAAAATTATGATGTAGAAATTGAAAATGGGATAAAACTGATACAGTCTGATAGATATGACTCTGCTATTATAATATTTGATAATGTTTTGCTAAATGATTCAAATAATATAATAGCATTATTCTGGAAATCTTATGCATTAGAATATTTAAATAAAGATGATGATGCTCTCAAATGTTATAATAAAATTTTAGAAATAAATCCAGATTTTTTACCAGCTAAAGTTTATAAATGTAGCCTAGAGTATAAAGACAAAAATAAAAAGGTAGAAAACTGTTATAAAAAAGCAATTGCTATTAAGCCAAATGATTATTTAGATTATATAGCACATGGATTGGCAAATTTTTATTTAAAAAATTATGATGATGCTCTATATAACTATAATAAAGCTATTGAGCTAAATCCTGACTTTGCCTATTCTTACCTGTTACTAGCAAATTTATATTTCGAAAAAGGTGATTATGACTTAGCCTTAGAAAATTATAATAAAACTAATGAATTAAATCCCGATTATATCAGAGCATATTTTATGAAAGCATATATTTGTCATGAAAAAAATCAATATGATGAATCTATTAAAAACTATAAAAAAATTATAGAAATTAATGATACTATCACAAATTCATATCATAATATCGCTATTGATTACTATAATTTAAATTATAATGATTCTGCATTGTTTTTTTTAAATAAGGCTATCGAATTGGATTCTAATTATTTAGATTCATATTTATTAAGGGGAGATATATATCTGTACCAAGGTGATTATGATCGAGCTATGGAAGATTATAATAAAATTTTAGAAATAGATAATAAAAATATTTATGCATATATTGGAATTAGTCGGATATATCATGAAAATTGGCATTATGATACAGCTATAATTTATTATTCAAAAATCATCGAAATAGATCCTAATGATCCTGTAGCATACATAAATAGAGGAATTTCTTATGAAGAATTAGGACACCACGATTTAGCTCTTAAAGATTATAAAAAGGCTATAAAAATAGATTCTAAAATTCCAGAAATCTATTTATATCGAGGTATTGTTTATATTAATACTAATCAATATGATAAGGCTATTAAAGATTTTACTAAAGCTATTAAGTTAGATTCTACTATGTTATACGCATATAATTATCGAGGTTACGTGTATTCTTTGAAAGATGATTTTCAAAATGCTATCATAGATTTTAGTAAAGCAATAAGAATAGCACCTGATTTTGCTGAAGCATATAAAAATAGAGCTCTTGTATATTTAGCACTAAATGAATATCAATTAGCCATAAATGATTGTAATAAAATGATAGAACATGATTCTTTAAACGATTATTACTATTTTACAAGAGCATTAATTTATTATTATTATAATAAAAATGATTTAGCTATTAATGACTTTAATACTGCTATTAAACTTGCACCTGGTGTGGTAGATTATTATTTTTATCGAGGTTTGTATTATCATGAATTAAATATATTAGATTTGGCTGAGCAAGATTATAATAAATGTATAGAAATAGAACCTGCATTTTACAAACCTTACGTAAATAGAGCAAATATTTATTATCAAAAAGGAGAATACGATTTAGCTCTTACAGATTTGAATAAAGTTATTGAATTATATCCAGACAATATTAATGCATATTATCTGCGTGGTAATATATTTTTGAATAAGGGAGATTATGCTATGGCTAAAAAAGATTACAAAAAACTACTATCTCTCGATCCTAAGGGTGTGTTTGGTAAGTATGCAAAAGAAAAACTTAATCTATTAAAAACATTAGGTTTTTGATATTTATTTAAGTAAATTGATAGCTTTTTTAATTCTTTCGGCGGCTTTTTCTAATTGCAACTTAGAAGTAGCATAGCTCAACCTTATACATTCTTTAGAACCAAAACTTATGCCAGAAGTCAGAGCTACATTAGCAGTATTTAAAAGATACATAGCTAAATCATTACTATCATTTATTTTAGTATCTTCATAGCTTTTGCCAATAAGATCTGTTATTTTGGGAAAAATATAAAAAGCACCATCTGGATTATTAGGAATCATAAAGGGAATTTCTGAAAGTGCTTCTAGCATAAAGTCTCTACGCTTACGAAACGATTCTCTCATTTCTATTAATTCATGACAGTCTTCAGGATCTACAGACAATGCTTTTAGAGCAGCCATCTGGCCGATATCATTTATGCCGCTAGTCATTTGTCCTTGAATTTTTTCGATAGTTTTAGCTATATTTTTAGGTGACACACTATATCCTACTCTCCATCCAGTCATTGCAAAACCTTTAGACAAGCCGTTAACAATTATCACTCTATCACGAATCTCTTCGAATTCAGCTATACTGTGATGCTTGTCTTTGAAATTTATCAGTTCATATATCTCATCTGATATTATTAAAATTTGTGGATATTTAGCAAAAACTTCAGCCCATTCTTTTAACTCTTCATAAGAATAAACTTTTCCAGAAGGATTATTAGGAGAACTAAATATAAATGCTTTAGTCTTTGGTGTGATGTGACGCTCAATATCTTCTGCGGTTATTCTAAAGTCATTATCAAAAGTACTATTTATGTATACAGGAACTCCTTGAGACAGCTGAACAAGTGGGGGGTAAGACACCCAATATGGTGCAGGAATCAGTACTTCGTCACCTTCATTTATAATAGCTAAAAATATATTAGCAATTGCGTGCTTGGCCCCATTAGATACTACTACTTGAGAAGGTTCATAATCGAGTTTGTTGTCTCTTTTTAATTTATGCGATATCATTTGGCGTAGTTCTGGATATCCGGCCACTGGCGGATAAAAGGAATAATTGTCATCTATGGCTTGCTTAGCAGCTTCTTTAATAAAATTTGGGACAAAAAAATCAGGCTCTCCGATACTTAAATTTATAACATCAATGCCTTTACTTTTTAATTCACGCGTCTTTTGACTCATAGCTAAAGTAGCTGATTCTTTTAATTCTGCAGCTCGCTTAGATATGTAACTATCATCTTTTTTTGTATTCATTTTTTTGTCAAAATTAATAAAAGATTTTATCTTAGGTGTAAATATTTTAAAAAATTTAGAATTAATTTTCAATTATTACGTTAAAGATATATAAATTATTATTTAAGAAAATATAATTTTGTTTAATCTAAATAATATTTGCAAAACTAATGCTATACTAGATAATTAGACATTAAAGATATATAAATTATTTAATTATTAAATAATTTATAATCAGTTGTATTAATCCGAAATGCAATTAAATTTATTATTATAAAAAAAAATTAAATAATAAATTTAATTGCATCCTCTTTTGAGCAACGCTTTGGTGGATTAGGAATATGCGCAGGATAACCGACAGGAACGATGGCAATAGGCCTCAAATGCTTAGGCAACTCTAATATTTTAGATACATTTTTCTCTGAAAATGCTCCTACCCAGCAAGTACCTAACCCTTCGGAATGAGCTAAAAGCATTAGATTTTGGATAGATGCTGCTACATCACATATAGTATATAGCTCTCTACCTCTCTTACCATATCTTGTAGAAATTCTTTCATTAGTACATCCAATGATTACTAATGGTGCTTTAGAAATAAAAGTTTGAAAAAGAGCTGCTTTGCTTAGCTCTTTTTTAAGCTGTTCATTAAATACAAAATAAAATTTACGAGATTGTAAATTACCTGCCGATGGAGCCCAGATCAGAGCTTCTACTAATTTATCAATTATATCTTTAGCGATAGGATCCTCTTTAAATTTTCTTATGCTTCTACGATTTTTAATTATTTCTAATATTTCCATATTTTTTACTAATATCAAAAAAACCAATCTATTTATATAAATATTATTTGCCAATACAAAAATTGCTAAATATGTGATCTAGTATATCATCAGTTACTATTTCGCCAGTTATCCTACCTATACTATCTATGCTTTGCCTTAGATCTAATGCTATAATATCATTTGGCATATTTTTTTCTATATCTTTGAGAGCTAAGCTTAGGCTATCTTTTATATCATTAAAAGCTTTATAATGCCTAATATTTATCAATGTATCTGTTTCTAAGTCAAAATCATCTTTGATAGAGTTTACAATTTTATCCAATAATACTTCGATATTTTCTTTTCTTTTAGCAGAGATAAATACTTTTTCATAATCTTTTAAATCAAATATGTGCGGAGGTATTCGCTCTATCAAATCAATTTTATTAAAAACAATAATCATTTTTTTGTTATCAAAATTTTGTATTTGAGTTTTGAGCTCATCTATCTCGCCTAAAAATTGAAAATAGTCAAATTTAGAAATGTCTATTATATATAAAATTATATAAGCTTCTCTCATCTTATCATAAGAGCGTTCAATACCAATATTTTCAATTTTATCTACTGTCTTTTGTAAACCTGCTGTATCAATAAATCTAAAAGTATGCCCTAAATAAGTAAATTGGTCCTCTATGGCATCTCGAGTAGTACCAGGTATTTCACTTACTATTGCTTTGTCATCATTTAGTATAGCATTCAATAAAGTAGATTTACCTACATTTGGCTTGCCAATAATAGTTACTGGAATACCACGTTTCACAACATTTCCATTTCTATATGAATCTATGAGACGCTGTGCTTCATCGATGAGGTTAATTATAATATTTTTTAATTCATCACGAGAGACAAATTCAACATCCTCTTCAGAGAAATCAATTTCTAATTCGAGTAATGCTGTTAATCGAATTAATTCATCTCTATATTGACTTAATTTTTTAGAAAAACCACCTCTAAGCTGATTTAATGCTATATTGTGATGTTTGCTATTAGTAGAAAAGACCAGATCATTTACAGCTTCTGCTTGTAATAAATCCATTTTGCCATTAATAAAAGCTCTATAAGTGAACTCACCAGGCTCTGCTAACCTTAAATCTAGGTCCATAAGAGTTTCTAATAATGTTTTTTGAATATACGATGACCCATGAATAAATATTTCTGCTACATCTTCTCCAGTATATGAATGAGGAGATTTATAATAGATTACAACAGCATCATCTAATAGCTCTCCACTATTAGAAAAAATCTCACAGTAATGAGCTTTTCTAATAGAAAATTCTTCTCTCTTTGTAATCTTTTTTAAAGTTTCTAAAGTTTCATTACCACTAATTCGAATCATAGATATAGCTCCAATTCCAGGGGGTGTAGCTATAGCACATATTGTATTTGTGTTTGTTAAATACATTTGTCTTTTTTTTCTTTAATACAAATATAACACGAAATTTTAATATTTTTATAAATAAATATTATCTAAGATCAATAAGTATTTAGTACGTATATCAAATAAAAAAATTATAATTTAAAATAAACCTGAGATTTTATTAACTATCGAGATAATAAAATTATTAATATTATATCACGAATCAATGTAATACTAATGATTTGTTTCAAAGATAAAGTAAATAGAGAATTAAATTTTTATTTATCACTATCTAAGTCTTCTTCTATTTTAGATTTATAGTTTTTATATCTATTTTTAAATTTATCTACACGACCAGCAGTATCAACCAATTTCATTTTTCCAGTGAAAAATGGATGTGATGTGTTTGAGATCTCTACTTTTATTAATGGGTATTCATTGCCATCTTCCCAAACAATAGTTTCTTTTGACTGAGCTGTGCTGCGAGTAAGAAACATAAAATCATTAGACATATCTTTGAAAACCACAAACTTATAACCTTCTGGATGAATTCCTTTTTTCATTTTTATTCTAATTTTTTGCAAAATTATAAAATTATTTTTAAATAAAAAAGTTATAATTGATAATTAGATAACTATAATTACACATAAATATTTTAATTTATTTATTACTGTTAGGTATATTATGAATATAAAAATAAAATATGTAAGTAAATGAAATGTAACAGCACACTGGTTATTTTTTATAGTATCAATATTTATTTTAAAGTAAATAATTATAGAACTTCATTGAGGGCGATTTGTTGGAAAAGGCTTCCTGCAAATTCATCTTTGTTTTACTTTACGTAGTTTATAGCATAATTAAATAATTAGACGCAGTATATACAGTGTACAGGTAGTCGATAAGCA
>LFSZ01000035.1 GCA_001512885.1 Rikenellaceae bacterium DTU001 | reverse complement strand
TATTTGGTAGCTACGCCCCTAAATTTGAAGTATATCCAATTAGTGAATTCACTAGCCTTTTTCTTGACAGTACTTAGGCTATATATGCCTCGCTTTTGCCTATGGCTAGTTACTACTTCTTTATGCTTGATTACATTCCTTCTAACCTTTTTGAATGCTTTTTTATTACTGCTACACATAACACCATCTTTTGGCATCTTAGCCTTCAGAAATTGTTCTATCTGTTCTGAACTTAGCTTTTTGCCATCAAATTTTTTGAATAATAAATTGCCAGCTCTGTCTGTAGCAGCTAATACGGCTACTTTCTTTGGCTTTTGCTTCCTGGCTCGCTTTAACTCTTCGGCATTTTTGTATATTCTTCCTTTTTCGGAATAATCCATCAATAGTTCATCCATCTCTACTACTCCGAAAAAATTTATATTATCTTCGAAACTTTGTAAAGCTGCCAATATCTTGTGTCGCCAAGCGAAGCTTGTAGGTAGGCTGATGCCAACTTCTTTAGCACAAGCTCTGAGACTTTTGCCTGCTACCATACATCTGATGTAATCGAGCATTTTTTCTTTCTTTTGCAATCTGTAAACAAAAGTACCAGTGGTAACTCTAAATTGTCTGCCACAGTCTTTGCAGCGATAGTTTTGCATTCCATTTTGTAAACCATTTTTAATAATATGATTGCTACGACAGTCTGGGCACAGTGGCGGGGCACTGAGTATTTTCAGACCTTGATAATCGACTACATCGGCTTCTAATTTATTCATTAATGAATAAAGGTTGTCTAAGAATTCTTTATTCTCTTCCTTACTCATAGCAAGATATTTGCTTGTGTTTTCTACTATTTTTTTCATGAATTAAAAATTTTGTAAAAATATAAAAATTATTTAACATATAAACTTGAAAAACTTAAACATTTATTGGTTTTTTTATTATTGGACAGTTAAATATTAACCACAAAGTTCGCAAAGAAGGCACAATGAACACAAAAAAAGG
>LFSZ01000042.1:7610-10653 GCA_001512885.1 Rikenellaceae bacterium DTU001 | reverse complement strand
TTTGCAAATTTAATAAATTTTCTGATATTAATCCTGTATAAATTTTAACAGATTAAATATTTTCATTTACCTCCTGATTTGAAATAGTTTTATTTTGCCTATTATATGTCGCTTAGTTAATCTTTAAAAAATGATAATAAGATGGATAATCAATCAAAAAATCGCAAACAAGAACTAGTTTTTGTCTAATTAATTTCAAAATAGTAATGTTCAAAACTCTAAATTATCAATTGAAATATTTTTTTTAGATTTCACATTGATTGCTAATTCTTCTCCATTTTCTTTTTTAGCTATTTCGAAGGTTACTTCATCTCCTACTTGCAATTCATTAAAATCTGTATCTTGCACTGATTGATAATGAAAAAACAAATTATTAGGTGGATATTTTATAAAACCATAACCATTTTTTAGAGACAAAATAGTACTTTCATGAGTTATTTTATCACTTTCTATATTTGACATATCATCATTATTAGTAAAATCATTTTCATAAGTAGAATAATCGTAACGTCGATCAGATTTAGAAACAAATAAACCTTCTACAAATGGGTTATCCTTATTATTAGGATTATCAATTACTTCATTTAAAGCTAAATGATAGGTGGTTTCTTCTATTAGATCTTGGGAGGTTTTTGTTAATCTTGAGTAATTTTGATCATCAGTATATTCAAAATCCCATGAGACAAGTAAAACTTTAATCCCCAAACTATGTATCTTTTTAATTAGAGAAACGTAATCTCCATCACAAGCTACTAAGACAAGAATATCTATTTTACCGCTGTTAGCTATATCATATGCGTGTAAAGCCAAATTGATACCTATTTCTTTTTCCATTTTAATTCCTTGGATATTTCGTACAGGATGATAATGAGCTATCACGTTTTCCATCATTAAGACATCATCAAATAAGCGATCAAAGAAAAGTTGATTTGGTTTGTTTCCCATTTCTTTTACACTTAGTCTGGATTTGAAATAGTGACTTTCTATTATGGTTATAAATCTACTATCTAAGTTTTCTAAATTTGATACATAATATCTAATATATTTATGTAGGCCATGCAAACTAATTCTAGACTTTCTCTCATGAAAATAATTATAAAAGTTACTTACATGTAATAAATAATTCCCATCATAAAAAATTCCTAATCTAATTAAATCTTTTTCCATATTTCTATATTTTGTATTTTTTTATTTGCAAATGTAAATTATTTTTTTAAAAAAAAGATTTTTATCAATGTATTTTCTTTTTATTTGTATACAAGTTACCACAGGCTGCTAGTATTTCATTACCCTTAGATTTGCGTATAGTGGTTATTACCCCTTTATTTTTTAATTTTTCTTGAAAATTTATCATTTCATTATAATTAGGAGTTAAAAATTCATTGTGTAAATGTGGATTGTAAGGTATTAAATTAACTCTTGCATTTATTAAATTTGCTATTTTGGCTAATGCATCTGCGTGAGCTTTAGAAATATTTATATCTTTAAGCATTAGATATTCGATTGTCAATTTCCTGTGGGGGCTAAAATAATATTTATATTCATATAAGATGTCAATGATAGTTTGCAAAGGATAAATATTTTGTACAGGCATCAACTGATGTCTCTCATCATCAAAAGGACTGTGGAGACTCCATGCAATATTTATTTTGGTTTTTTCTATGCAATGTATGAGCATGTCCGGTATTCCAATTGTAGATAAAGTTAATCTTTGATTGCTTAACCCCCAACCATTAGGATCTATTAGCAGCTTAATAACCTTAAATACTGATTCAGCATTATCTAATGGTTCCCCCATTCCCATAAAAACAATATTAGTGAATTTGTCTATCTCATCTATAGCTAACAGTTGCCAAAGGATTTCACCTGTAGAGAGATCGCCATGAAACCCCATTTTACCTGTAGCGCAAAACTTACATCCATATTTGCATCCAGATTGCGAAGATAGACATACAGTGGTGCGTTTATCCTCCTTTATTACGGTTGTCTCAACATATTTATCATTATCAAATTTAAATAAATATTTTTTTGTACCATCTTGAGCTAAACTGACTTGCTCTGGTGGAGCTAAAGTCAATGTATATTTATCATTTAGTTTTGTTCTTAGCTCATTAGGTAAATCAGTCATTAGTTTAAAATCATTTACGTGTTTCTTATAAATCCATTGATATATTTGTTTGATATTATAATGGCGAGTATCTGGTAAATATTTCAATTCGTTTACTAAATCATCGTAGTCGTACCCTAAGATTAATTTTTTTGTCTTATTCATGGTTTTATCTGTAAATTAAATGTAATAGCTGTTAAAATAATTTAATTATTGGGTTAGTGATAAGATTTTATAAAAAATACTTGAATTTTTGTACTATTTAGTCTGGCTTTTAACCAATTAATTATTTTATTTTGTCCCGCAGACGAAATATTTTCATATTTAGTTCCAATAATTACTATTGTGGTTGTGTCAGTAATATTATTAGTTTTGAATATATATGTATCAGCTATAGCACAAGATGAGATGGTATCATTGATTATAGTTAGTTCATTTAATAATGCTTGTGCTAAAAGAGGTCTATTTTTAATGCTATCTAGCTGGTTTTTACGTTTATTTAATTCAGCTTCTAATCCACTAATACGAAGCAGGAGATTTTCTTTTTCTTGATATTCTCTCTGATCAATAGCAAATCCTTGCTCTATATTTATATCTGCTTTTAAATCAAAATCTTTGGCTCTTTGAGTTATTAATTTTTTATCATTTTCACTAAGTGTAGTGCCACCATATACGAGATTAATTATTTTTTTTCGTGGATCTATTGAATAATCTAAAAGATACTTATCATTTATTACTCTAACATTATTAACATATTTGTTGGTTTTTTCAATAAATTTTTCTTTTTGTACTAGAAGATGTCCCAGATAGATACTCGGGATTAGCGTTAATATGATAATAGCACTAACGTATCTATTAATGACTTTGATTCTAGCAGATGGCACATCATCATGAATAGGTATTTTTAATAATTTAGAAATAAGTAATGATGCAAGA
>LFSZ01000042.1:638-7547 GCA_001512885.1 Rikenellaceae bacterium DTU001 | reverse complement strand
CTTTATTTTTTGTACTCATAGCTATTATGCCTGCTATACCACCAAAGAGAGCAATTAATACATCATAAATAGTAGGACTAGTACGCGCTAGTAATTCTGTTTGTGCTGTTGATATAGGAGTGATCAAAAAATATAAAGTGGCAGCTATCAGAGCTGTTGTAACAGCAAATAAAAAATTATTGAGTGCTTTTCTAAATAATTTTAAATCGTAAATTGCAATACTATATCCTATACCATTAATAGGGCCTAATAGCGGTGATATTAACATGGCTCCTATTACTACTGCTGTGCTATTCATGTTTAACCCTACCGAACATACTATTATCGAACAAGCTAAAATCCATAGATTTGTCCCTCTGAATACTACACCTTGTGATATTTCTTTATATATGGTTTCGAAATCTTCTAACTGATGTGTGAGTTTAAAATGATTTATTAATTTTATAAACCATCTATTATATTTTTTAGCCATGATTAATTATTTTTACAAAAATACATAGTATTTTTATGATTTTGTGAATATTTTTATATCATGTTGTTAATGTAATTAATAAAAACATTAAAAAATTGTAGTTAACAAACAAAAAGAAATTTTAAATTTTATAAAAATTTCAAATTCTAACTAGCATATGTTATAGCCTCCTGTCTTCTCACTGATTAGCTATCCTTAGTTTTTGAGATTTTTGATTTAGATTTTTATTCATGAATTTTAATGAAATATAATAGCGGAGAGAGGGGGATTCGAACCCCCGATACCCTTGCGAGTATCGCAGTTTAGCAAACTGCTGGTTTCAGCCACTCACCCATCTCTCCTTTTAAATTTTTTTGCAAAATTACAATAAAAAAATAAACTAAAAAAATTTTATAAATAAAACAAGAAGTTTAAATTATTTATTAACAAATTCATTTTCTACTTCTTTGATTATCTGGTCATCTACAAGTATTCGTCCGCAATATTCGCAGATAAGTATTTTTTTATGTAATTTAATTTCTAATTGACGTTGTGGTGGGATATTATTAAAACAACCTCCACAAGCATTTCTTACTATTCCGACGACTGCCAATCCATTAGATACTCCATTACGAATGCGAGTATAAGCTTTTAGGTAACGTTCGTCTACATCTTTCATTGCTTTTTTGAGAATAGTATTAAGGCGTTTTTCTTCTTCTTCAGTTTCTTTAATTATTTCGTCTAATTCAGCTTTTTTATCACTCAAAATAGCAATTTTTTCATCTATTAATGACTGTGCTTCCTTTAATTGTTCTTTTTTTTGATTTATTTTTTCTTGATTTTCTCTAATTCGTTTCTCAGCTAATTGTATATCTAATTCTAAATTTTCAATTTCTTTTGTTAATGCTTCATATTCTTTATTATTGCGTACTTGATATTGTTGCTCTTTTCTATGTTTAATATTCTCACTTAGCTCAGAAATCTTTATTTTATGGTATTTAATATTTTCTTCCAATTTTTGTATCTCATCTTTTATTTTTCCCATTCTAGTTTTCAAGCCTTCTATTTCATCTTCCATATCTTGTACTTCGGCTGGTAATTCACCACGAATAATTCTTATTTTGTCGAGCTGTGAATGTATGTATTGTAATCTATAAAGTGCTTTTAGTTTATCTATAATTATCTGCTCTAGTGTTTCAGATCCTTCATCTTCAATTACCTTTATAGATGTAGCTAAAATATCATCTTGTTGTTTAGTGATTTCTTTTTCATTTGTTTTTGTTAAATTTTCTTTTTTAGTAGTTTTAGTTTCTTTTGGTTTAGTAGTTTTAGTTGTACTTTTTGATGTTGTACTAGATTTAGTTTTTGTAGTTTTTTTATTATCTTTTATATTTTTATTTTCGTTTGTTTTAGTATTTTGATCTTTTTTAACCTCATCTACCTTTTTTTTAGTATCTTTTGAGGTTTTTTCATTTTTTTTATTTTCTTGTTGCTTTGCCATAAGTATTTATATTAAAAAAAATTAATAAATGAATATGAATTTTCTGATTTTTGAATTGCAAAGTTAGGAATTTTTTTTGATAAATAATCATACATCTTTTCTACAAAAATAATTTCTGATTCATAATGTCCAATATCTAACAACAAAATTTTATTATGAGCTTTTTGAAAATCATGATATTTGATATCAGCTGTTAGATAAGCATCTGCCTTTTGATTAATAGCAATAGGCAAAATATCTGCACCTGATCCACTACATAATGCAACTTTATGTATTTTTTTTATATTCTCTACATAGCTATATCTGAGTGTAGGTAATTTAAAAATATCTTTTACAAAAGTTAAAAAATCATATACTTCCATTTCGTTATTCAAGTTTCCAACGGCCCCCAAACCAACTTTAGGATGCGTATTTTCTAATTGATAAATATCATATGCCACCTCTTCGTAAGGATGACTATATAATAATGCAGAGATAATATCATTTGTGAGCCATTTAGGAAATATAGTCTCTATTCTTGTTTCTGGTTCATAATGTATTTCTCCCTTTTTACCCACAAAAGGATTTGTATCGTCACCTGCTCTGAAACTGCCTAAACCTTGCACATTGTAGCTACAACAATCATAATTACCTATAACTCCAGCTCCCGCATTAAATAAAGATTCTCTTACCTTGTCAGCATAATTAAGTGGACAAAAAGTAACTAACTTACAAAGTAAATTATTTTCAGGATATAGTATTTGAATATTTTTTAAATTTAATCTTTCTGCTAAAGCTATATTTATTCCATTAAAAGATTTGTCCATAGGGGTATGAGAGGAGTAAACATTTATTTCATTTTTAAAAATTAAATTAAGCTTATCAAAAAGTTCATCGCCAGCTTCTAATTTTTTTATATTATTAAAAATGAAGGGATGATGAGTTATTATAAGGTTGCAATTATTTTTTATAGCTTCTTTTATTACATCATTATTCAAATCCAGGGCAATCAATATTCCATTAATGTTTGCCTCTTTATCACCTATTATAAGTCCCGAATTATCATATGGCTCTTGAATATAGAGTGGATAGGATGCTTCGATTATTTTAATAATATCATTTAGTTTCATACCATATTTTATTTTTTTATTAACAAATATATATAAAAAAATCAGATATCATATTTGTATCTACAAAGTTATTTTGGTTGCCAATTAATTTTTTGCAAATTATAGCATGTTATTTATGCTTTTTATTATGTTTTTAATTTTTTTCTTTGTGCTGCAGGGAAAAGTACATTATTAAGTATTAATCGGTAACCAGGAGAATTTTTAAAAAGGTTAAGATCAGTAGGTGGATCATAAACAAAATGGCGATAATCTTCGGGGTCATGTCCACCATAAAAAGTAAAAGTACCCCTCCCATATTCGCCATGAATATATTTAGCTTCATTGAGAGATTTGTTTTCTCCCATTATCAATACATCTTTTTTAATTTTATTTTTATTAAAAGCAGTTGACTGTCCCATGAAACCTTTGATTATTCTTTTATGATTCTGACATAGCATAGTAGGGATAGGGTCCCATTTAGCAGAAAATTCGAATAATGCAAAATAATCATCCTCTTCCCTTATTTGTGGACGTGTCATAGTTACATCAATATCAGATTTAGCATAAATGTAGGGATTTGTATAAATTTTAAAATCAGTAAAAGCTAAGGTTTTTGAATAATCTAATTTTTCTTGTGCACGAGGATCGGGCGGATCACCATCAAAAGGTATATCACAAATATCTACTCCTTCTGCAGCTAATGCTATATCCATACTTTCAGGTGCACTACACATAGCAAATAAATAGCCACCTCCTGCTATATAATCTCTTATTTTCTTGGCAACAGCTAATTTTAATTGAGAAACTTTTGAAAAACCAAGAGATCTTGCTAATTGTTCGGCATATTGTTGATCTTTTTGGTACCATTCAGTGTTTCTATATTGAGCCCAAAATTTGCCATATTGCCCTGTAAAATCTTCGTGATGTATATGTAACCAATCGTACATTGGCAAAATACCTTGCAAAACTTCTTTGTCATAAATCTGATCGTAAGGTATCTCTGCATAAGTTAAAACTAAAGTGACAGCATCATCCCAAGGCAAATTTGTGGGTGGTGCATATACAGCTATGCGAGGCGCTTTTGTTAATTTAATAATATCACAATTGATTGACGGATCAGATATATATTCGTAAATAGCTGTAGCTTGAGGTATAGTAATCACTTCATAATTGACCCCTCTTAAAACACATTCTTGAATTAATGGCTTACCATATGGCATCAAAAAACTCCCCCCCCTATAGTTTAGTAGCCACTCTACCTCGAATTCATTCTGAAGCATAAAGTATACAAGTCCATAAGCTTTTAAATGATTAGTCTGAGCATTGTCCATAGGTATTAAAACCTTTTGACTATACAAATTCAAACTTATTATTATCAAAAAAAATGATATTATTTTTTTTATTCTCATATCTTATTTTAATCTTTTTTTTTAATGTAAAATTAATAAAATTTTTTAAATATGGTGTGCAATTACATTATTAATTTTTGAGATTTAATGTTGAAATTATTATTTAGATTAATATATAAAAAAATTATGTAAACCCCGAAATATTTATTAATTTTGTAAAAATAATTACAAAAAATGAATATAAAAGAATTAGTAAAAAAAACCTATTATATGGGTTTAGGAGCAATAGCTTCAGTGCAAGATAAAGCAGAAGAGATAGCTAATCAATTGATAGAGCGAGGAGAGCTTAAAGAAAAAGACAAACCAGAATTTATAAAAGAATTGGTAGAAGAAGGTGAAAAACTAAAGTCAAATTTAGATGAAAAAATACAATCGGCTGTGGATGCTGCTATTAAAAAGCTAAATATACCTACAAAAGATGATATAGATGAGTTAAATAAAAAAATCGATGCAATTCTAAATGAACTTAATAAAGAACAATAATCTCAACTAAAACATAGAGGTTTGGCTATTAATGAGTTTTTTTTTCGAAAAAAGAGTAAACATAAGCTACGTCGCAGTAGAGAAATCATTAGAGTACTTATTAAATATGGTTTTTATAGACCTCCTAAGAAGAAAATTTCTCTAAAAAAAACTAAAAAAGCATCTATTCATTTATCACGTCCTGAGCGATTGAGATTAGCTTTAGAAGAGCTTGGTCCTACTTTTATAAAATTGGGGCAAATACTCAGTGTCAGGCCGGATCTTTTGCCATTAGATTATATAAAAGAACTAGAAAAACTACAAGATCAAGTTTGCTGCTCTGAAGAGGTGCAAATAGATGAAATTTTTCTTAAAAATTTTGGAAAATCTATAAATGATATTTTCATTTTAATAGAAAGCACACCTTTTGCTTCTGCATCTCTCAGCCAAGTATATAAAGCACAGTTAAAAAATGGTGATTGGGTAGCTATTAAAGTACAAAAACCCAATGTAAAGGAAATAATTAAAACTGATTTAAATATTTTAACTGATTTGGCTAATTTATCTAAAATAATAGTCAGAGATGATTGGATTTTTCAACCACCATTGATAGTAAATGAAATAAAACGTTCTCTTACAAAAGAGATAAATTTTGTGTTAGAAGGGCTTAATTATGAGAGATTTAGTGAAAATTTCAAAAATGTAGATTATGTAAAATTGCCAAAAGTATTTTGGGAATATACTAATACTGAAATTTTGACTATGGAATATATCGATGCTATTAAGATAAAAGAATTATTTGCTTGCTCAAGTGATAAATACGATAAAAAGAAAATTGCTGAACGTGGTGCTAGAATAGCTTTAAAACAAATTTTTGTAGATGGTTTTTTTCATGCTGATCCGCATCCAGCTAATGTATTAGTAAAACCACCAGCTACTATAGTAATGATAGATGTGGGTATGGTAGGAGCCATAGATACAAATACTAGAAAAATATTATTGAATCTATTAAATGCTTTCATTGATGAAGACATGGACGCTGTTATCACTTGTTTTAAAAAATTAAATATTATTAAACACGATGATCATAAATTTAATGAAGTTGCTTTCAGAAGAGATCTATACGATATGATAGATAAATATTTTGGTATGCCACTGAAATATTTTGATCTAAGAGAAATATCTCAAGAATTATTTAGAACTATATATAAATATAATCTATCTTTACCTGCTAACCTAACGCTTATGCTAAAGGCTATTGGCACAGTAGAAAATACTGGCAAGCAATTAGACCCTTATTTTGATATTTATTCCACTATTGAATCTTTTATAAAAGAAGATTTTTTAAGAAAATTATCTCCTTCTTATATTTTCAATAAATCTAAAAAAACCTTAGCTCAATCAGTAGATATATTAGAAAATTTACCTAACGATGTTTTTAATTTTGTAAATAAAATAAAAGATCTGGATGGTATAAAAATAAAAATAGATAAAGATACACAGGATAAAATAACAAAATCTATTAAAAACTCTGTTCTTCTAGTATCACTTAGTATCATCATGGCAGCAGTTATCATCAGTGCCTCAGTTTTTATTATCTATAATCAAAAGAATTGGTTAATTATCTTAGGTTTGTTTATGATTTTTTTAATTGTTCTTGTGTTTTTGTATAAATCGATTTTTAAAAATTAAAAATTTAAGTATTTTTTTAAAAAAAAAGCTTTACTCTTAATGAATAAAATTATTTTTATAGATTAAGCTCATTGGTCATATGATAGTAGATAAGTAAGATTTTATCCCAAATAGATTTCGAAAAAAATCAAAAATTTTAGTTTTATAAAAACCTATTGTTATTCAATAATGATGTAAATGGATAGAGATAATACACAAAAAATTGTTAAAAAATAATAATAAACCAGAGGTGACACCTCTGGTTTATTATTATTAACTAAAATAAATCATTATTTTAATCAGTATAGTGCCCACTCTTTGGTTGTA
>LFSZ01000042.1:0-573 GCA_001512885.1 Rikenellaceae bacterium DTU001 | reverse complement strand
GCAGCTATCCAGCTTTTACCAGCAGATTTAGTAGCTTGAGCATTTGCATTTTCATTGTTTGTATTAGTTTGTTTCACATTAGCTTTTTTGTCAGTATTAATATTAGTTTTAGGGACAGCTGAAGCGTTATACCATGAACTTGTTTTTTGAGACGTATAAACTACAGGATCATTAGTAGTAGATGCTACAATATTTTCATTTGTATTTGTAGAAGTAGGATTATTTATAATAGCGTCATTTATTATAACATCATTTATATCATTAGTTTGAGATTTAGATTCTTTTATAGTCGTTGCAGTAGCTATTGAGCTGGCATTTTTATTGTTTTTCACCTCATCATTATCGACATTTTTCTTTACAGTAGTGGGGTTACCATTTTTAAATTCTATATGGTATCCAGAGGTATATAACCTCTTTTGCATTGTGCAGGAGCTAATGAATATCATTAATACTGCACTTGCTAATAGTAAAATAAAATTTACTCTTTTCATATTTTTTTGTTTTTATTTTTTCCCCTACTCATATGGCTTTTCGAATTCCGCCCCGTTTTTTTAAGTGGTTTCTGGACTCCAC
>LFSZ01000062.1 GCA_001512885.1 Rikenellaceae bacterium DTU001 | reverse complement strand
CTACATACCACATAATGTAATTTTGCAGGTATTTGGTAGCTACACCCCTAAATTTGAAATATATCCAATTCGTGAATTCACTAGCCTTTTTCTTGACAGTACTTAGGCTATATATGCCTCGCTTTTGCCTATGGCTAGTTATTATTTCTTTTTCGGAATAATCCATCAATAGTTCATCCATCTCTACTACTCCGAAAAAATTGATATTATCTTCGAAACTTTGTAGAGCTGCCAATATCTTGTGTCGCCAAGCGAAGCTTGTTGGTAGACTGATGCCCACTTCTTTAGCACAAGCTCTGAGACTTTTGCCTGCTACCATACATCTGATGTAATCAAGCATTTTCTCTTTCTTTTGTAACCTGTAAACAAAAGTACCTGTGGTAATTCTAAACTGTCTGCCGCAGTTTTTGCAACGATAGTTTTGCATCCCATTTTGTAAGCCATTTTTAATGATGTGATTGCTTCGACAGTCTGGGCATAGTGGTGGGGCACTGAGTATTTTTAGACCTTGATAATCGACTACATCGGCTTCTAATTTTTTCATTAGAGAATAAAGGTTGTCTAAGAATTCTTTATTCTCTTCCTTGCTCATAGCAAGGTATTTACTGGTGTTTTCTACTATTTTTTTCATAAATTAAAATTTTTGTAAAAATATAAAAATTATTTAACATATAAACTTGAAAAACTTAAACATTTATTAATTTTTTTATTATAGAACAGTTAAATATCAACCACTAAGTTCTCTGAGAATGCACAAAGAACACAGAGGAGAATGTAATTAAAATAGCTACAAATAGCTCTGTGTGCTAAAAAATAACCTATTTGTAACAATCTAAAATTTGATTACCCACAATAAACGTTATAGAATCAAATGGTTTAATTAGAATAAAAAAATCTCGTTTATTAAAAAAATAACAATTATATTTGTCGGAAAAATTTTTATTATATATTATGAATACATTTACCACAAATCTCCAAGATAAGCATAGTTTGAGATGCAATTGTGAAGATTGTTTTATAAATCAGATAGTAAGCAAACACCTAGCGCCTATAATTTGTGACCAACTATTAAAAAGTAAAATGGAGGTCAAATATAGTCAGGGCGATACTTTAGTAGAAGAAGGTGAAAAAATCAATAAATTCCTTTATATAAAAGAAGGACTTATCAAAGTGAGCCAATTGACCGATAAAAAAGAAAATCGTATAATATCTATTGCTCGCCCACATGACAATATTACTTTATTGACGTTTTTTAGTAGCGAAAAATATCTTTATACTATTACAGCCTTAGAGGATACGCTAGCTTGTACATTTCCTTATCGACTTATGTTAGATGTGATAAAATCAGAAAAAGAATTTTCTTATGGTTTTTTGAACATGATTAGTTATGCTTCTAGTAAAGTAATTAATAATTTTATAAAACTTAGTAGTAGAAATTTGAGAGGTCGTTTAGCTTACATAATTTTAAATTTTTCTGATAATATTTATAAAACTGATTCTTTCGATTTGCCTTTATCTAGAAAAGAAATAGCTGAATTAATTGGTATGACTGTAGAGAATGTAATAAGAATTTTAAGTGAATTTAAAAAAGATGGCATTATCAATATTGATGGCAAAAGCATAGATATTTTAGACAAAAAAAAGCTACAAATGATTTCGGAGTTTGGATAAAATTATTTTTAGATTTATCAAAAAAAACAAAGATATTATCTTGTTGCAGTTAGTTTATTAAATTATTAAAACTAATAAATTATTTAATTTTGTAAAAAAAATGATTCCTTTTTCACCACCTAGAATAGATGAAAAAAATATAGAAGCGGTAATAGAAGTATTAAAATCGGGTTGGATAACTACAGGCCCCAAAGTACAAAAATTCGAAAAATTATTATCAGAATATTTAAACAATGGACCAGTGCTGTGTGTAAATTCTGCTACTGCAGGTCTTGAGTTATCCTTGAGATGGTATGGAGTAGGACCTGGAGACGAAGTAATAGTGCCGGCTATTACTTATGCTGCTACTGCCAATGTAGTACTACATTGTGGTGCTAAACCGATCTTTGTAGATATATCACCTGAGGATTTTAATATTGATATTAAGAAAATAGAACCTCTAATAAATAATAAAACCAAAGCTATAATTCCAGTAGATATTGCTGGCTTACCATGTCATTATACCGAAATATTAGATTTGATTGATTCATCCAAAAAATTATTTGTACCATCTAATGAAAAGCAGGAAAAATTGGGACGCATTCTACTACTATCTGATGCAGCTCATAGTTTAGGAGCAATTTATAAAAATAAAAAAACTGGCAATTGGGGCGATATAATAGTATTTAGCTTTCATGCTGTCAAAAATCTGACAACTGGCGAAGGAGGTGCTATTGTGCTAAATTTACCAGATCATTTTGAAAAAGATAACACATATAATGAATTGAAAATCAATTCATTGCATGGACAGACTAAAGATGCATTATCTAAAAATAAAATCGGTAATTGGGAATATGATATTGTAGAAGCTGGATATAAATATAACATGACAGATATACAAGCTGCTATTGGCATAGTAGAAATTTTGAGATATGATAATGATATGTTGAAAAAAAGGAAGAAAATTTTCGAAAAATATAGTGATGCTTTTGCTGATGATAAACGATTTATTTGTCCTATTTATAAAGATAATCAAAGGACTTCTTCTTTTCATGTTTATCAATTAAGAATAAATGATTGCGATGAGGCTACTCGTGATCATTTGATAAGAGCTATAGCTGAGAAAGGTGTAGCTACTAATGTACATTTCAAACCACTTCCTATGATGACATTATATAAAAATATTGGTTATGACATATCTGAGTATCCCGAAGCTTATAAGCAATATGCACGTGAGATATCACTGCCTGTATATTATGATCTTACTGACGATATGATAGAACAAGTAATAATTACAGTTAAACAGTCTGTAAATGAAGTATTCAATATTTAAAAGAGGATTTGACTTTTTATTTTCATTAATATTTTTGATAATTCTTTTACCATTTTTTTTGATTATCAGCCTAATGATAATCACTACTGATGGTTTTCCTATATTTTATAATCAAAAAAGAGTAGGTAAAGATCAGAAGATATTTAAAATATTGAAATTCAGAACTATGAAAAAGAATGCTGAGACTCAAGGCAAATTAACTATTGGTGAAAAAGATCCTCGTATTACTAAGATAGGCTATTTTTTAAGAAAATATAAAATAGATGAGTTACCTCAATTGTGGAATATTCTTAAAGGAGATATGAGTTTCATAGGTCCCAGACCAGAAGTGCCAGAATATGTAGCTATGTATAATGATCAGCAGAAAGAAGTACTAAGTGTCAGACCTGGTCTATCAGATTATGCCTCTCTTCGCTATATAAATGAAAATGAAATATTATCTCACTACCCTTCGCCTGATGATGCTTACATAAATATTTTGCTGCCACAAAAGATAAAGCTAAGTAAAAAATATATTGCAGAGATGTCACTAAAAACTGATTTTGAGATAACTATTAAAACAATAAAGAAAATATTAAATAATGTATAGATAGGGTGTATTGCCATTCGACCCCCAAACACATATAGTCAGAACCGAAGATTTTCGGATGATTAGATTGATGGATAAAGTTTAGTAGTGGAGGAGTTTAGTAGTTTAGAAGTTTAAAAGTTTAGGATGATTATAAAGGTTTTTATGATGAGACAAAATGTTTATGACAAATCAAAGAAAAGGTCGAGGAACAAAGTTAACCACGACCTTTAGGTCGTGGAACAACAAAGAAAAAGGAATGGGCTTTAGCCCTGAAATAGTCTGAACAGCAGATCATCAGATGAATAACCAAAAAAATATCAATGACAAGGTAAATCACAAAAGATTAACTTTTAACGAACAATATGAGGTATTCATCAAAGATTATCAGGGCTAAAGCCCGGTTAATTGTTTTATTGAGACCACGACCTAAAGGTCGTGGTTAATAGAAGTGAGTGTTAGATAGACTATTATTGATATGTAGTACTGACCATCATGTCATATGCAAAAGTTCTAAATAATAACTTTAGCTTACAGATTAGAAATGAAATAGGTGGTTATTAATTTCAAACTTAAGGGCAGGTATCAAAAAGTAGTTTATTAACCTCGACCTTTAGGTCGAGGAACAACTAAGAAAAAGGTATGGGCTTTAGCCCTGATAATAGTTAAAATCGCAGCTTATCAGATGATTAACCAGAAAACCTTGTATGGGCAATTCACGAATTGCCCTCATCACGAATTGCTACTAATGACAAAGACCTTTAGGTCGAATAGCAAAGGGATAAATATTAACCACGACCTTTAGGTCGTGGAACACTAAAGAAAAGTTATGGGCTTTAGCCCTGAAAT
>LFSZ01000102.1 GCA_001512885.1 Rikenellaceae bacterium DTU001 | reverse complement strand
GTAGGATGTGCATAATATTCAATACTCATAATTATTTATTTAAAAATTCTAAAACTGAATTGGTAATATATTCTAATTGTTCTTCATCAAGCTCTGTATGCATTGGCAGAGAAAAAACTACTTTAGATAAATGTTCAGAAATTGGATAATTCTCACCAGCTTTTACATAATGCTGATAAGCTTTTTGCAGATGTATAGGCACTGGATAATAAATCATAGCAGGTATTTGCTTTTCTTTCAGAAAATCTATCAACTCATCTCTAGAAAAATCTATAGCTTGCAATGTATATTGATGAAAAACATGAGAAGATTTAGCAAAACGTTGAGGTATTTTTAATTTTGGTTCAATAGTAAAAGCTTTATCATAATAATCTGCAGCCTTTTGCCTAGCAGCAATATAATCATCTAAATATTGCAATTTTACTTTTAAAATAGCAGCTTGTAAAGTATCTAAACGAGAATTTACACCTATATATTCGTGATGATATTTTATTTTCATGCCATGATTAGCAATATAACTTAGTTTATCAGCAAGCTCGTCAGAATTAGTGAATATAGCTCCACCATCGCCGTAGCAGCCTAAATTTTTTGATGGAAAAAAAGAAGTACAACCAATATCTCCAATAGTACCAGCTTTCATGGTATTGCCATCTGCAAAATTGAAATCTGCACCAATAGCTTGGGCATTATCTTCTATCACATAAATATTATTTTCTCTAGCTATATTCATTATTACCTCCATATCAGCACATTGGCCAAAGAGATGAACAGGAATGATAGCTTTAGTCTTATCAGTAATAGCATTTTTAATATCATCTACATTAATATTAAAAGTATCAGGGTCTACATCTACGAAAACTGGCTTGAGTCCTAGCAGAGCTACTACCTCTACGGTAGAAATAAAAGTGAAAGTAGGAGTTATAACCTCATCTCCTGGCTTCAAATCAAGAGACATTAAAGCTAGCTGAAGAGCATCAGTACCATTAGCACAGGGAATGACATGTTTTACATTTAAATATTTTTTTAAAATATTTTTTAAAGCATTTATTGCTGGGCCATTGATAAAAGCAGTAGTATCTATCACATCCTGAATAGCACTATCTATCTCAGTTTTTATTTTTAAATACTGAGTTTGTAAATCAACCATTTTTATCGGTTTCATTATAATATTTTTACAAAAATATAAAAATTTTACAAAATTTACAAAAAAATTATTAAATTATTCAAATAAAAATTAAATAAATGACTGTAATTCCCCCTATTAAGACATGTCTATAACATTTTTGAGAATCTGTAAATTTTTAAAAATATTCCTAGTACAATTATCAAAATATTTCAGATAAATACGCAAAATTATATTAATTTTTTAATTCATTATTTGCAATATTCTTATTATGTTTGCATAAAAAAAATATGTATAAGGATTTTCAAGAATATTTAATCAAAGAACTTGCTTCAATCTACGAAGCTGGTTTAGCAAAAGAAGAGCGTATAATAGTATCGCCCCAAGGGGCCGTAATACGCCTCGCCGATGGCAAAGAATTATTAAATTTCTGTGCTAATAATTATCTAGGCTTATCTAATCATCCACGTCTAAAACAAGCTGCCACTAAAGCACTCGAAACTCATGGCTATGGTATGTCTAGTGTTAGATTTATATGCGGAACTACTGATCTGCATAAGGAATTAGAAAGAAAAATAGCTGAATTTTTTGGTACCGAAGATACTATTCTCTATGCAGCTTGCTTCGATGCTAATGCTGGATTGTTTGAACCATTATTAACTGAAAAAGATGCTATCATAAGTGATGCTCTCAATCATGCATCTATCATTGATGGAGTGAGGTTATGTAAAGCTCAACGTTTTATCTACGCTAATGGTGATATGAATGAGCTAGAAGAGCAACTTAAAAAGACTCAAAATCTACGTTTCAGAGTTATAGCTACTGATGGAGTATTTAGCATGGATGGTAATGTAGCTCCTGTTGATAAGATAATTGAATTAGCTAAAAAGTATAATGCTATGGTGATGATAGACGAAAGTCATTCTGCCGGAGTGGTGGGTGAAACAGGTAGAGGTGTTACTGAACTCTTTAATTGCAAAGGACAGGTAGAAATGATTACAGGTACTCTTGGTAAGGCTTTTGGTGGTGCTATCGGTGGATTTACTACTGGTAAAAAAGAAATTATAGAAATGCTTCGTCAACGTAGCCGTCCTTATTTATTTAGTAACTCACTCCCTCCTATGATAGTGGCTGCTGGTATCGAAATGTTTTATATGATAGATGAAACTAATGAATTACAAGACAAACTCCATGATAATGTAAAGTATTTTATGCAGCAAATACAAAAAGTTGGCTTTGATGTTAAACCTACCCAGAGTGCTATCGTCGCTGTTATGTTATATGATGCTAAGGTGGCTTCTGGTATGGCTAAAAGACTTAGTGATGAAGGTATTTACGTGACTGGTTTCTCTTATCCAGTAGTACCTAAAGATCAAGCTCGCATTAGAGTACAACTATCAGCAGCTCACGAATACGAACATATTGATAAATGTGTTAATGCATTCGAAAAAGTCGGAAAAGAAATGGGAATATTAAAGTAAAACATATTTTAGAAAATATAAATATATTTGATAAAGGGGCAATAATTAATCATTGTCCCTTTTTATAATTTTAATTGTTTAGTGTTGTTAAATTTTTAAAAAAAAAAATAATTTTTTTTGCTATTTTAAAATATAATTTTATTAATTTTGTAAAAAAAATTTTTTATATCACTAAAATAGTATTGTAAATGTATCCAACTAAAATAGCATTAGTAACAGGTGCATCGTCTGGTATAGGCAGAGCTTTATGTATTCAATTAGCTAAAAAAGGATATTTTGTAGCTGGCATGTCTAGAAATATGGAAAAATTAATTAGTCTACAAAATAAAATTAAACGATTTAACATTGAATTTTTACCTGTACAAGGCGATGTAAGAATAGAATATGATTGCAAAAAATTTATTGATACTGTAATAGAGAAATGGGGACATATAGATATTTTAATAAATAATGCTGGTATATCTATGAGAGCACTTTTTGATGAACTAAATTTAGAAGTGTTACACGAATTAATGAATACTAATTTCTGGGGTACTGTATATTGTACATATTATGCCTTGCCTTATTTATTAGAAGCTAAAGGTAGCTTAGTAGGTGTATCATCTATTGCAGGGTATCAAGCATTACCTGCACGTTCTGGTTACTCTGCTTCTAAATCTGCTATTCATGGTCTTTTGAATACTATTAGAATAGAAAATTTATATACTGGATTACATGTAATGATAGCTTGTCCAGGCTTTACCTCATCTAATATCAGAAATACTGCTCTTACTGCAGATGGTTCTCCACAAAACGAAACTCCGTTAGAAGAAGGTAAATTAATGAGTGCTGAGATGGTAGCAAAAAAAATAATAAAAGGAATAGAAAAACGTAAAAGACAAGTAATCATGACTACAGAAGGTAAATTAACAGTTTTCTTAGGAAAATTTTTCCCTGCTTTTGTTGATAAACTTGTTTTTAAAAATTTGCTTAAAGAAAAAAATTCACCATTAATAAAAAAATATCAATATGGAAAAAATTAAAAAATTAGAAATTATCCCATTAGAAGGTTCTAATTTATTCAAATTTGGAGATTCACAAGATCTAATATTAGAAACATTAGGAGAACCTGAAGATATCGAACTATTCGAAGATGAAGATGAGGATGAACCTAATACCAGTATATGGTTTTATGAAAACAATATTTCTTTGTTTTTCGATGAAGTAGATGAAGACTATTTCATATTAAAAGCAATTGAAAGCTCTTATCCTGAAACTTATTTTAAAGGTACTAAAATAATCGGTATGTCTGACAACGACTTAAAAAATTTTCTAAAAAGCATAGGTTATGATAAATTTGATGAAGAAATCGAAGATTGGGGCGAAAAACGTATCTCCATCGAAGAAGATATGATAGATTTTTATATCGAAGATGATACTGTCATTAGCGTAGCCTGGTCTAGTGAATATTAAAAATATATAAAAAGAATTTTCTTTAAATCTATTTTTAATAGTCATCTCTAGGAATTATAAGTACTTATAATTCCTAGTTTTGTTTTGATTTTTTAAAAAAATAAATGTAACAGCATATTTAAAATTCCAAAAATATTACACTATAAAATAGAATATACAATTACGTTGCTTGTTTTAAATTAATTTTTGTATTTTTTTTGTCAAATCTGATAAAATATATTTAATTTTATAAAAAAAAAAGTGAAACCTATAATAGAAATTGAAAATTTAACCAAAATATATAGATTGGGAAAATTACATGGCTCATATTTGACTTTTAGAGACGCCATCACTCAAGTATTTAAAATTAATAAAAACAGGCAAAAAAGACAGTATATCAAGGCTCTAGACAATGTAAATCTATGTATTCAAAAAGGTGAAAAGATAGGTATAATAGGCAAAAATGGTGCAGGCAAAAGTACACTTTTGAAAATTTTATCCAGAATAACATATCCTACAGAAGGTATAGCTATTTTGCGTGGGAGAACAGCCAGTTTATTAGAAGTGGGTACAGGTTTTCATGGAGAACTAACTGGAAGAGAAAATATCTATCTAAATGGTGCTATTTTAGGTATGAAACGTCATGAAATTACTGAAAAGTTTGATGATATTGTAGCTTTTTCTGGAGTAGAAAAATTTATTGATACACCAGTAAAGCATTATTCTTCTGGTATGCAGATGCGTTTGGCTTTTGCTGTTTCTGCTTTTTTAGAAGCTGATATTATGCTTGTAGATGAGGTATTAGCTGTAGGCGATGCAGAATTTCAAAAAAAATGTTTAGGCAAAATGGGAGAAGTATCTACTAAAGAAGGTAGAACAATAATATTTGTAAGTCACAACCTAAATGCTATCGCAAATCTCTGTGAAAAAACTATTCTATTTGTAGATGGGCGAGTAGAAATGTTTGACTATACTGAAAAAGTAATAAATAAATACATAAATGAAATAGCTCAACATGAAACTTCTAAATATTGGGATAAATTTGATAATAATTATGTTAGACCTATTTCTTTTAAAATATTAAATTGTGAAAATAAAGAAAAATTTAAGTTTCAAAATATTGAGGATATTTATTTCGAGATAGTATATGAAAAATTATCCGATGATGATACCTATCCTAATATTCATCTTTTGACATCTAATAATCAATATGTATTGACAAGTATAATTGATGATAATAAATTACCCAAGGGCAAGGGAATATTCAAAGTATATGCTAAATTAGAAAAAGAATTATTAAACCAAGGACTATATCATGTAGGGCTTGCATTTACAAATTTTAAAAAAAATCGAGTTGATTTTTTCGAAAATTATTGTATTAGTTTCGAAATAGTAGATATACCTGAAAATCGAAAATATCCTTATTTTGCTCCTTTATCAGGTATTATAAGAAGAGAACTAACATGGATAGTATGATTTTTTTTTAGTATATTTGATAAAAAATATTATTTATGGATATTTTTGAAGCATTACTTACCAGGCGTAGCATAAGAGAATATACTGGTGAAGCAATAGAAAAAGAAAAAATTATAGAAGCTCTTAAATATGCAATGTATGCGCCATCAGCTCATAATAGTCGCTCATGGCGTTTCATACTTACATCTAAAAAAGAGCATTTGATTAAAATATCAGAAATACATCCTTATGCTAAAATGCTCCCAAATGCATCTTGGGCAGTATTATTTTGTAATGACTTGGATGCTGAACCTACAGAAGGCTATGGTGCTCTAAACGTAGCCGCTTGTATAGAAAATTTTTTATTAGCAATACACGGTATGGGCTATGGGGCTGTATGGATCGGTATATATCCAAGAAAGCAAAGAATTCAAGCTATTAAAAAATTTTTTGAGTTGCCAGATAATCTTTTGCCAATAGCTATTTGTTCTGTTGGGGTCCCTGCCATTAAACCAACAACAGTAGATAGATATGAACCAGAAAAAATTTTAAAAATATATGAATAGTATCTTAAAAATAACTTTTATTTTTCCATTCGTGTCTTTGCTTGATAAAATAATCTCTAAGAAACTATAATCTCAATAAAAAATTTATTGAGTAAATATAGTAACAAATATACATATCAAACCATTAATAAAATAAAATATTGATGATAAAATAAAGAAAATCTTGACAGAGCTTAGTCGATTAGTTTGTTTACCAGCATAAGTACCAACAAATAAAAAAAGTAAAATAAGGACAATAGTATAAATAAACGATCTTGTAAAATTAGTAAAAATATAGCTGACCCCCAAAGCTGCTATAAAAGATTCGAAACTCATAGAAAACGACAAAGCTATTACATTTCTAAATTTACCAATATCTACTATTAGCTCACTCAATTTGCCTTTTGCTATACTCAGATACATTCTGATAGATAAAAATAAAAATAAAATGATACTTATAATAGATGGGTTAAAAGGCATACCATATCTCGTAGCTAACCCTAATTGGAAACCTAAAAAATACATTAAAATAGATAAAATAGCAAAAATCAAATTAACATAAATAATTTGAAAATTTGATTTAAAAATCAATGCATGCCTATAAGATGTAGCCATCAAAAAAAATCCTATGCTAATGCCCGCTAAAATAGGTATTATATCCATAAAAAATTATTTACTTGCAAATCTATGTAATTTTTTTTACGTGACTATATTTTTTAAATTATTAAAATTATTTTAGTCGTTTATTTTGATAATGTTTATTCTTTATTTCTTTGTGTTAAACAAAAATATGATTCTCAATTTTTGAATTAGTCATATATTATTATATACCATCACACTATGATAGCATAGTATTGTCTGTAAATATTTATTCTTTAGTTAATTTGCCAGTTTTTATTATTTCGTTATTGCTATAAAGTCTAAAAACATAGTTACCACTACATAATTCACTCAAATCAATTTGAAATATGGTACTGGGGGGAGCATCTTGTTTTAAAATTAATTTACCATCGAGAGAAAATATTTCAATAATTGCAATAGGTTTATCAGCCTCGAAGGTTATAAAATCTTGAACTGGATTGGGAAAATATTTGACATGAGATGATATTGCTTGCGTTATATTAAGAGACGGATCTACATTTACCCAAGATATTTGAGTTGGTTGCAGATTATTATTTAACGTAATAGTAGCTAAGGGGTATAATAAATTTTTCATCTGAAATTCTATACTATTGGATTCTAATGTATCTCCATATACAGGCATCCAAGATAATCCATATAATTTAGCCAATAAAGTAGTAGTATCTTTACTTTGTACTAATGTTTTTAAAGTTTGAAAATCTCCATTAGGCAATTTAGTAGTCCCCCACCCAACAGCCTCTCGCTTTACGTACTTTTTTAATTCTACAGCAACACTATCTATATATATGTTATTTATTGTAGTATCAATGCGCAGTTTAGTTTTGATTTTAGGATAACTCTCTACTACTGTTCCCATTGTATAAGGGAATGTATAAACGAGCTCTGGATATAAATATTTTAAATACGCCGTTATATTGAATTCTTCAATAGGGATAGTCAAACCTACGATAGCTAAGTTATTAGTAGTGTGTGAAATAATAGTATAATAAGTATTTTCTAAAGAAATAGCATAATTACCATTAGGATATTGATCTGCAAATGATAAAGTCGATAAATCAACTAAATCAATACTTAGATAATCATTAGGAGTTAAATTAGAGAGATTCCACGTTTGATTAGCTCCATTATTAGAAATATCAATACCACCTATGACTGATGTGGAATTTTGAATAATAGAAAATGGAATAGGAGGCATATCATCATAAGTAATCGTGATCTGTCCCATTAACATGCATACACTAAGCATTAATGTTAATAGTAAAATGATTGTTAATTTTTTCATAATTTTAATTTTAATAATTTACACAAAATTAAATAATTTTTTATTAGAAATTAAAGAAAATTATTTAATTTTGTATTTACAAATATTTTTAAAAAAATAAGATTATGAAAAAACTTTTATCATTAATTATCATTTTGGTATGTAGTACCATTGTTTATGGACAAACATTAATAGTAGATGAGAATTTTGATTCTTATATAGCTGGTAATAAATTTGTTCAACAGGCTGGCTCCCCTTGGACTACTTGGAGTAATCAGCCTGGTAGTTCAGAAGATCCAATAGTTTCTGATGCACAATACGTATCTTCTCCTAATTCTTTATATATTCAAAATAACAATGATTTAGTATTAAAATTAAATGCCTATACTACGGGTCGTTATTCGATATCATTTAAAATTTTTGTGTCTACAGGTTCTTTGGGATATTTTAATATACTAAATAGCTTTGCTGGTAGTAGTAGTGTATGGGCTATGCAGGCTTATTTTAAAAATAATGGTTATCTAGTAGTAGATGCTGGTGGTGCTTCGATAGATAGCATTGCTTATACTCAAAATGACTGGCATGATGTCCTAATCGTAGTAGATTTAGATAACGATATAGCTACGATAGAATTTGATGAACAATTTTTTCATCTGTGGAAATTTAGTAGCGGTACTTTTGGAGATGGTAATATGAAAAAATTAGATGCTATAGATTTCTTTGGCTGGTCAGAAGGTGGATTAAATGCTAATTTTTATATTGATGACATGAAAATACAAGAAATGCCTGCGCCAGAAATGCCCATAAATCTTACAGCTACTCTACAAAATCAATTTGATATACATTTAAATTGGACAGCTCCCACTACTATTCCTAATTGTTACTTGCTTGTACGCAATGATCGATTAGCAGCGATAATTAATGCAAGCGAAACTGAATATATAGAAGCTCATGTATATCCTCAAACCGTTAATTATAAGTTATTTAGTTATGTAACTTCACAAGGCGCATCAGCACCAGCTTTAACACAAATAACAATACCAGGGGGCGTAGATAGAAATTTTGTATTATTCGAAATAGCTACTGCAACAAATTGTCCATATTGCCCGAGTGCTGCTAGAGGGATAAATGATTTAATCACCAATAATGCTAATGTAGCTGTAATAAATTATCATATCGGCGATAGCTATGCTACAACAGATTGTAATACACGTTTATCATTTTATACTAGCCAAGTAGGAACTCCTACTACTTGGGTTGATGGCGTTTTAAATCTTTCTGGCGGTGCTACTGGTACAACAAGCTTATATTCTGCGTATAATCCAATGTATCAAAGCAGGATATCAATACCATCAGTCTACATTAATTATATAAATATAAACAAAGTAAATGATAATCAATATGAAGCCAAAGTATCAGTAAAAGAACATACAAATTTTTTTACTTCAGGATTAAAGCTACATGTAGCTTTAGTAGAAAGCCATATACCACAAACATGGTATACATTAAGCGAATTAAACTATGTATGTCGCAAAATGTATCCTAGTGGTAATGGAACAAATCTTGACTTTTCACAAAGCGACTCTTTATCATTTACCTTTAATATCAATGTAGATGCAGGAATAGTGGTATCAAATTGTGAATTGATTGCTTTTGTACAACATCAACCTACTAAAGAAGTTATTCAAACCATTAAAGCTCCATTAGATCCATCAAGCATCATACAGTTAAATACTAATAATATAAATATATATCCATCACCAGCTTCCGATTATATTTATGTATCCGAAGCTCAAGGTATGCATATGCAATTTATAAATCTAAATGGTCAAATAGTAAAAGATCAACTAATATCTTCTAGCAACTTTCCTATTTATGTAAATGATTTACCTAGCGGTGTATATATAGTTACTTTTGCTGAGAATCCGCAGATTAAGCAAAAAGTCATAATAATGCACTAAACTATATACAATATTATAATAAAAAAAACCGACTATTAGTCGGTTTTTTTTTATTATTTATTTTCAATTTTATTATCTAAAATGCTAATATTATGTCCCATTTTAGTTGCTTTAGTTTGCAGATAAAATCTATTATAAGGATTAGGCTCTATCTCGAGAGGTATTGTCTCTACTATTTCTAAACCATAACCTTCGAGAGCTATTTTTTTAATTGGATTATTAGTTATTAATCTAATTTTTTTAGCTCCTAAAGCCCTTAATATTTGTGCCCCTATACCATAATCTCTTTCATCATCTTTGAAGCCTAGAGCTAAATTAGCATCTACTGTATCTAATCCTTCTTCTTGTAAATGATAAGCTTTTAATTTATTCAAAAGTCCAATACCTCTACCTTCTTGATTCATGTAAACTATAACTCCTTTTCCTTCATTTTCTATCATTTGCATAGCTCTATGTAGTTGTGGTCCACAGTCACATTTATAACTACCAAAAATATCACCGGTTACACAAGAAGAGTGCACTCTTACCAAAATAGATTCATCTGCTTCCCATTTTCCTTTTACAAGAGCTAAATGCGGTAAATTATTTGTAATTTGCAAAAAAGCTTTTAATTGAAAATTACCATATTCTGTTGGCAAAAAAACTTCTTCTACTTGCTTAATCAAAGATTCGTGCTTGAGTCTATACTGTATTAGTCTTTTTACACTAGTTATTTTAATATCAAATTTTTTAGCAATTTCAATTAATTGCGGTAAACGCGCCATAGTACCATCATCATTCAGTATTTCTACTAAAACAGCAATAGGTTTCAATCCAGCTAACCGACATAAATCTACAGAAGCTTCTGTATGTCCAGCTCTTTGTAACACGCCACCTGGTTTAGCTATTAACGGAAAAATATGCCCGGGTCTACCGAAATCTTCTGGTTTAGCATTATCTCTTGTTAACCAATAAATAGTACGAGCCCTATCAGCTGCTGAAATACCAGTTGTATTACCATAGCCTAATAAATCGATTGATACTGTAAAAGCTGTATTATGGGTAGCTGTATTATGTTCTACCATTAATGGCAAGTTAAATTTATTAGCAACTTCCTGAGAAATAGGTGTACATATCAAACCTCTACCGTGTTTAGACATGAAATTAACAATTTCAGGAGTTATCTTTTCAGCTGCTAATATAAAATCTCCCTCATTCTCTCTATCTTCATCATCTACTACTATTATCAATTTACCTAATCTAATATCATCTAAAATATCAGGAATATCATAAATAATATTATCCATAATTCTACCTCATATTATATTATGCAAAGATACATTATTTTTCAACAATGTAAATAAAATTTATTTAGAATGATTTTGTAATTAAACTGAGTAATTGATATGGAGGGAATTAATAAAAAAATTTTTCATATTTTTACAAAAAAATATGAAAAGGTATTTATTTGCTCTATTTATTTTATTAGCATTTTCTATTAATAATTATGCCCAGAATATAAAAGCTACTGATACTATAAATAATGATAATGAACCTATCTTTGCACTAGTACAAGAACCCGCAAAATATCCAGGTGGTGATGAAGCTTTATTAAAATTTATTCATAAAAATATAAAATATCCTAAACAAGCTATTAAAAATAATATATCAGGCACTGTATATGTACAATTTATTACAGAAAAAGACGGCTCAATATCTGATGTAAAAGTTATAAGAGGTATAGGTGGTGGTTGTGATGAAGAGGCAGTAAGAATAGTAAATAAAATGCCTAAATGGATACCTG
>LFSZ01000074.1 GCA_001512885.1 Rikenellaceae bacterium DTU001 | reverse complement strand
CCTAGACATATGAAAGCTATTAAAGATACTGGCAACTTATTAACAGCAGTTTTAGATCCTTATGATGGGATAGGTATTATTGATTCGTTTGCGCCCGAAGCTGATTATTTCAAAGAACCCGAACGCTTTGATAGGCATTTGGATAAACTTCGTCGACAAGGAGAGAAAGAAAAAATTCATTATGTTAGCATCTGTTCTCCTAATTATTTACATGATGCTCATATAAGATTAGCACTTAGAAATCAAGCTAATGCTATTTGTGAAAAACCCCTTGTCCTCAATCCCTGGAACATTGATGCTTTGCAAATAATTGAAAAAGAAACTGGGTATAAAATTAATACCATTCTTCAATTACGATTACATGACAAGATCAAGGAATTAAAAAAACAAATAGAAACTTCAGTTGATAAACGCAAAGTAGATGTAGATCTTACGTATATAACTTCTCGTGGCAAGTGGTATTTTTATTCATGGAAGGGTGATATCCAAAAATCAGGTGGTATAGCTACTAATATTGGTATTCATTTTTTTGATATGTTATTATGGATTTTTGGTAGTGTAAAAGATTCTTATGTACATTTTCATACGCGCGATAGAGCTGCTGGATATCTAGAATTAGAAAAAGCGCGCGTTAGATGGTTTCTTTCCATTAACGCATCAGATTTACCCGAACAAGCTATTAATAAAGGAAAAAGAACTTATCGGTCTATTTTATTAAATAATGAAGAATTTGAGTTTTCTGAAGGATTTACTGAGCTTCATACCGAGAGTTATAAAGAAATTTTAACTGGTAAAGGTTTTACTCTCGAGGATGCTCGGGCATCGATAGAATTAGCACATTTTATACGCAATAGTACACCAAATGCTAAACATGGCGATCTCCACCCTATTGCAAATCAAATAATTAAAGAATTATGATTTCAGAAGAATTAAAATCTAAACGAGAATCATTAGGGGTTATAGGTTTAGGTTATGTTGGATTACCTATTGCTTTAGCTTTTGCTAAATGTGTACATGTTATTGGCTATGACATCAAGCCAGATAGAGTAGAATTATTAAAAAAACATGTAGATCCAAGCAATGAACTGCCATCTGAAGCATTTGATAATTGTGATATAGACTTTACTAATAATTATGAAGATTTACATAATGCATCTTTTTATATTATTACTGTGCCTACACCAGTAGATAAACATAATTTTCCAGATCTTAGTCTACTTATTAAAGCTAGTGAAACTATTGGTAAAGTAATCAAAAAAGGTGATTATGTAGTTTATGAATCTACAGTATATCCAGGTGCTACTGAAGAAGATTGTATTCCTGTAATAGAAAATATCAGTGGTTTAAGAGCAGGGATAGATTTCAAATATGGATATTCGCCTGAGAGAATTAATCCTGGTGATCCAAATCATACTTTATCTAATACTATAAAGGTCGTATCTGCATGCGATAAAGAAAGTTTAGAACAGATCACTACCATTTACAGTTGGGTAGTAGAAGCTGGTATACATCAAGCTCCTACAATCAAAGTAGCCGAAGCTGCTAAAATTATCGAAAATACTCAAAGAGATATAAATATAGCTCTAATGAATGAATTGTCAATCATTTTTAATAAAATGAATATTAATACCTATGATGTATTAGAGGCAGCAAGTACTAAATGGAATTTTCTGAAATTTGAACCAGGACTTGTAGGTGGACACTGTATCGGTGTAGATCCTTATTATTTGTTGCATAAAGCTTATGAATATCACTATCTCTCACAAGTGATAATGCCTGGCAGAAGGGTAAATGATGCTATGGGATATTATGTAGCTGAGCAAACTGCTAAAATGTTGATAGCTACTGGTAAAAATATTTTAGAAACTAATGTCTTGGTACTAGGCGTTACTTTCAAAGAAAATGTATCAGATATTCGTAATACACGCATCATAGATATGATATCTGAACTAAAAACTTATGGCATTAATGTAGATGCTGTAGATTATATGGCTGATGCTAAAGAATTTTACAAAGAATATGGCTATCAACTAAAAGATATACCTGGTAATAATTATGATGCTGTAATATTAGCAGTAAAACATAAAAATTATGAGAAATTGACTGAAGATGATTTAACGCAATTGCTACGTAATGATGGTAAAGGTATAGTAGTAGATATAAAGGGAATATTAAGAGGCAAAATTAATAAGTTCAAATATTGGACTCTGTGAAAAAATTTCTAAAAATTTTTAAAATTATGTTTAATTAAATTTTTTATTTAATTTTGAAAAAAATAAATTATGAAAAGAAATATATTGGTTAGTTTTATAATAGTTTTTACAGTTTTGATTATGATAAGCTGTGAAGAAGAAAAAGTCCTCTATCCATTAGATCAAGAAATAAAAGATTATACTTATTTTCCCATAGGTACTTTTTGGATATATATGGATTCTTTGTCAAATGAGAAAGATACTCTAAGGGTTATAGGGGGCGAGATGGGTACTTACGAATCTACAGAAAAAGATTTCGAATATGAATATTTCTCCCAATTTATATATTCTACTCGTAAAAAAGCTAATATGTTATACATGGGAACCGCTGAATATTATCTAGATTATCAAACTTGTGTTTTAAACCAATATGGTAATGGACCTAAGTTTTTTAGTATGAAGCCAAGAGGCTATAATTATAATAATTTAATTTATGAAAAAAATCTAGATTCTTTAGATGTTGGTCAACGTTGCTACAATAATATAAAAGTATTTAAATATATTAAAACATATACTGATACGTCAGATTACGAAAGATATTATTATGTTAAAAAAATCGGTTTAATTAGAAAAGATATTAATAAAACTCAAGAACAATGGGAACTAATTGATTTTTATCTAAATATTATCCCACAGTTTTAAACTTAATTATTATTTATTTCGTTTTTTAAAAAATCATTACATAAGCTTATTTTAACTTTAAAATATTAAATTTTTTTTAATAATATGTAATTTTTCAATTAACTTTGCCAAAATAATTGATTTATGAAAGAAATTTTTTTTGAACCCTACAAAGTAAAAATGGTAGAGCCTATTAATATGAGTTCTAAACAAGAACGTGAACAATGGATCAAAGAGGCTCATTATAATTTATTTAATTTGCCCAGCGAAAGGACGATTATTGACTTATTGACAGATAGTGGTACTGGCGCTATGAGCGATAGGCAATGGTCTGCTTTGATGCTTGGAGATGAGAGCTATGCCGGAGCTTCATCATATTATAATTTAAAAAAGGTAATAGAAGATATTTTAGGTTTTCCTTATTTCATGCCTACACATCAAGGGAGAGCCGCTGAGAATGTACTTTTCTCAGTTTTAATAAAATCTGGGGATATTATTCCTGGTAATAGTCATTTTGATACCACTAAAGGACATATCGAATATAGACAAGCTACAGCAATAGATTGTACTATTGATGAAGCCTTTGATACAGATATCATTCACCCTTTTAAAGGGAATGTGGATATTAATAAATTAGTTAAAGTATTAGAAACTAATGAAGCATCTAAAATTCCTTTTATTATTGTTACTATTACAAATAATACTGCTGGTGGCCAACCCGTAAGCATGGAAAATCTAAAACAAGTACGCGAAGTAGCTAATCATTTCAATAAATTAGTAGTGATAGATGGTGCTAGATTTGCCGAAAATGCTTATTTCATAAAGACAAGGGAAAAAGGTTATGAAGATAAAAATATTAAAGAAATAGTAAAAGAGATGCTATCTTATGCTGATATCATGACTATGAGTGCTAAAAAGGATGGATTGGTAAATATTGGAGGTTTTATTGCTATGCGTGATCATAAAATATGGGAACAAACTAGCACATTTAATGTTATGTTTGAAGGTTTTGTTACTTATGGTGGCATGGCAGGTAGAGATATGAATGCTCTGGCTGTAGGTTTAGATGAATCTACTGAATTTACATATTTAGACTATCGTGTTAAGCAAGTTAAACTGTTAGGAGATATCTTACAAGAGAGCGGAATACCATATCAAAAACCTGCTGGAGGACATGCTATTTTTGTAGATGCTAAAAAGTTTCTACCTCAAGTGCCAAAAGAAGAATATATAGCACAAACATTAGCAGTAGAATTATATGTAGAAGGTGGAGTGAGAGGTGTAGAAATAGGAACTCTATTAGCTGATAGAGATCCTATAACTAAACAAGATCGTTATCCAGCATTGGAATTGGTACGTCTAGCTATACCTCGTCGCATCTATTCTAATGACCATTTAAGATATGTGGGCGAAGTATTAAAAGCTGTTTATGAAAAACGTGATCAGATTAAGCATGGTTATCGAATAGTAGAAGAAGCTCCTATTATGAGACATTTTACAATTAAATTAGATAAAATTTTGTAAAAAATTTTTTTATTTTAAAAAATATTAATAATTTTGCAGATGTAATTTTTTTAAAATAAATGCGGAAATAGCTCAGTTGGTAGAGCACAACCTTGCCAAGGTTGGGGTCGCGGGTTCGAGTCCCGTTTTCCGCTCTAGGGCCTCGGTGGCGGAAATGGTAGACGCGCCGGACTTAAAATCCTGTGGCCTTATTTATGGCCGTGCGGGTTCAAGTCCCGCCCGAGGTACCAAATTTTTGAACTAGAATTTTTGTTAATTATAATTTGAAATATTTTATATAATTTGACCGTGAAAACTAAAATTTTTCACGGTTTTTTTTTGTTTATTTTTGTTTTTGAAATTTTTTTATGCAAATTAAATCTATAAAAATTAATTTCCCTTTTTTTTATGCTATTTGCTTTTATTTAATATTTATTTCTAATATTTTTATACCCCCTTTTGATATTGGATTGGGTATTTATTTTAGGTTTGTAGATATATTTGTACCATTAAGTCTATTATTAATTATTATTGATAAAAATCGAATAATTCCAAAGTCTTTTATTTTTTTTATCGTCTTCGCATTATGGATAGCCATCTGTTTGATTGTTAATCATTCTAATGTTTCTTATAATGATTTTTTTGAATTTTATAAAATTATAAAATTTATTATCATAACAATAATAACTATATCCTATTTTAAATATTTTCCACATCATTTTAATTTATTTATCCAGATTACATTTATATTATTATTGATTATTAATTTATTCCAATATTTCAATATTTTTCATTTTCATGATTTAATAGTACCATATTATGATCCTTCTTTATTACACTGGTCTACTTTTGGTAAAAATTCACTAGGGCAGCCAGGTCCCAAACGTATGCTCGGCACAGCAGGCAATCCTAATAATAATGCATTGATATTTTTGTTTTATTTCTGCTGGTTTTTATGGTCTATGTTTGATGAAAAAATAAAAAAGATTAAGTATTTTCAATGGATATTTTTGTTTTTATCTATCACAGCTATTATTTTATGTCAATCTCGCACAGCTTTAGTTATTATTATAGTTATACCAATAATTTATTTTATTTTTTATCATAAACCTATTAAATATTTAATCTGTATTTTATTGGGAACGGCTTTTATTTTTTTTATACTTAGTATAACAAATAAATATTCAATTATTTATTTTTCTGATTTTTTCAAAAATATTGTGGAGAGTGGAGAAAATATTGTATCTACCAATCAATCTGTGAGAGGTCGCTTAGATGTTTGGAAGTTTTTAATCGATATGTGGAAAGAAAAACCAATCTTTGGTTATGGACCATATAAAAACTTTTTTTATTCTTATACAATATATTCAGAGAATGAATATATACTTTATTTGTGGAGGTATGGTATCATTGGTATAATACTTTATATTTTTTGGTATCTATTTCCAATAATTAAATATGAAAATAAAAAATTCAAGATATTCATTACTCCATTTTATTTATTATTTGGATTATCAATGATGATAGCTGCTATTACTAATAATCCTATTTCACATCCTATGATTTCGACACTTTTAGCTATTGCTATGGGGCATCATTTTGCACTAAGAAAAGCTCCATTCTAAAAATATACCAGTAAGTTATTTATAAATATTATGCTTTGTAAGGGCATTAGAGGCAATTATCATTTGTTTTACTTTACGTATTTTATAGTATAATTAAATAATTAGTCGCGGTGTATACAGTGTATAAAGTAGTCGATAAGCATATAAACGATTTCAAGGTTTGGTTGCGGCGATTTAGAGGTGTGGCTACTAAATATCTCCAGAGCTATCTGATGTGGTTTGTAATCACACATAAATACTTGACAAGTGAGATAGAATCAGACATTGGTCGGCTTTTAAACCTCGCATCCTCGGACAGATGGGCGTGGGATGAGTATTGGCGGCTGGTGAATACAAAGTATAGATAAACTACTTCAAGTAAAACAATGATTTGTTTATATCTACTCACCACATTACATTCGTTTATATTGACTGATTCTCCACTCAAAATTTAATTATATATCAAAAATCATTTCAATATAGATTAATATAAATGCTGATTTTTCAGTGAATGCAATTTAATATCTAATGAAAAATATAGAAAATGTGAAAAATAATTTTTAAATTTGTTTAACAACTTAAAAAATCTAATAAATATTCGATGAAAAAATTAATTACTTGTTTAATTATTTTTATTTCATATTTTTTAATTGCTCAAAAAAATCTTTTGCCAAATGGCGATTTCGAAATAATATCACGTTGCCCTAATTCTCATACTAAATATTTAAATGTAGATACTAATGATATTTTTTTACCCTTTTGGTATTTTATTAATAGGTCAACACCTGATTTTTTTCATAGATGCGCTAAAGGTACTAATGTGAGCGTTCCATGCAATTTTGCAGGTTGTTCTGAACCTAAGTCTGGGGATGGTTTTGTCGGAATAATACTAAGAGTAGACACAGCCTCTTATCAATATAATAAAGGATATGTAGAGCATATATCCACTGAGATAGCTATATCGCTTAAAAAGAATTCTTATTATGCTTTATCATTTTCATATAAATCAGCTCCTAATTCCGGAATTATTACTAATGGATTGGGTGTTTATCTATCTTCGTCGTTACCAGATTTTAATGAATATAATGAGTATATATTTTATAAACCGCAGATATTTTTGCATGATAGTATTATAATTGATAATCAAGAATGGATGGATTTTGTGGGTTTTTTTATAGCTTCGGGTGATGAAAAGTATATTACTATAGGAAATTTTGTGCCATATAATTTACAAAATACCAAAATAATAAGAAAAAATAAATCCATAAATGAGATGGATTATTATGCTTACTGTTTTATTGACAATGTGAAATTATATGAATTAAAAAATCCTAATGATTTGATCATTAATACTATATGTACTCAAACAGATAGCTTCTTAGAAGTATCTTTAATTACTAAAACTAATATCTGGAAAAAATTAGATGTTTTGCCATTGAATCAACCTTTTGTATTAGATAATGTATATTTTACATTTGATAGTTATGAATTATCTGCTAATTCTTTAATTTATTTGGATTCAATAGTAGATTTTTTAAAAACTTATCAAGAAATAGAATTTGTAATTAATGGTCATACAGACAACATTGGTAGCGATTTTTATAATAAATGGTTGAGTACCGAGAGAGCAAAAGCTGTTTATAAATATTTTTTTAATAAAGGAATATCTCCTGCTAGAATGCAGTATGTAGGTTATGGAGACAAAAAGCCTATAAGCACTAACAAAACTAATGAAGGTAGGCAAAAAAATCGTAGGGTGGAAATAGTTTTAATAAAAAAATAAATTAATGATATCACGAGATGAATATTTTATGAGAGAAGCTCTCAAAGAGGCTCAAAAAGCTTTTGAATACGGTGAGGTGCCCATAGGTGCTATTATTGTAGCTAATAATAAAATAATCAGTAAAGCTCACAATGAAGTTGAGAGATTAAAAGATCCTACAGCACATGCAGAGATGATAGCTATTGCAACTGCCTTAGAATTTTTTAATAATAAATATTTAGATCACTGTACTTTATATGTTACTATCGAACCCTGTCCTATGTGTGCTGGTGCCTTGTCTTTGACAAGAATCAGTAAAATTATTTATGCCGCTTCTGATATCAAATATGGATATACATTATTTCATCCTTCAATCCTTCATAAAAAAACTGAAGTTAAAAATGGTATATTAAAAGATGATGCCATTAAATTAATGAAGAGTTTTTTTGAAAACAAAAGATGAAATGAATTTTTTATTAATTTCATATTATTTAGTAACTTTGAAAAAAACTTATCCATTTTAGTATGTCTAGAAATGATGCATTAAGTATAGATAAAAATCAACTAAGTGAAAAAGATCGAGAATATGAGAGCTTGATACGTCCAAAGAATTTTGAAGAATTTTTTGGTCAAACGCAAATAATAGAAAACTTACGTGTATTTGTAAAAGCAGCAAAAGCTCGCAATGAAGCTCTAGATCATGTTTTGCTACATGGACCTCCTGGATTAGGTAAAACAACTTTGTCTTACATAATTGCAAATGAACTAGGTGTAGATATAAAAGTAACTTCCGGTCCTGTATTAGAAAAACCTGGCGATTTGGCTGGATTATTAACTTCTATGAAACCTTTTGATGTTCTATTTATTGATGAGATACATAGATTGAGCCCCGTAGTAGAGGAATATCTATATTCTGCTATGGAAGATTATAAAATTGATATACTTATAGAGTCTGGTCCCAATGCTAAATCTATTCAAATAAAATTGAATCCATTTACTCTCATAGGCGCTACTACTAGATCAGGACTTCTTACTTCTCCTTTACGTTCTCGCTTTGGTATCAATTCTAGATTAGATTATTATACTTCTGATGTCTTGCTTCAGATAGTTCTTCGCTCTGCTAAAATATTAAATGTAGAGATAAATATTAATGCAGCAGAAGAAATAGCTCGCCGTAGTAGAGGTACGCCTCGCATAGCTAATTTATTGCTCCGCAGAGTGAGAGATTTTGCACAGATTAAGGGATCTGGTATAATAGAAAAACAAATAACTCTCTACGCTCTTAATGCTTTGAATATAGATTCACACGGCCTAGACGAGATGGACATCAAAATTTTAACAACTATCATTCAAAAGTTTAGTGGTGGCCCCGTAGGTTTAAATACTATAGCTACAGCAGTAAGTGAAGATCCTGGTACTATCGAAGAAGTTTATGAACCTTTTCTGATTCAACAAGGATATATAAAACGCACACCTCGTGGACGTGAGGCTACTAAATTAGCTTATGAGCACCTGGGTATTAAATATAAAGGTAGTGACGATACTATGTCATTGTTTGATTGATTTTGTGAAATTAATCAATAAATATAACGAAAAATAATTAATAAATCTATTTTAAATACTAGTAGTAATCATATATTAATTTTTATTCATTAGTTAATTTAAAAAATAATATGGAATTGATTTTTGCAACTCATAATTTGGAGAAATTGAAAGAAATTCAAAATTTGATAGGTTCTAATATCAAAATTCTAAGTTTAAATGATATAGGATATTCAAGAGAAATAAATGAAACTGGTCAAACATTTGAAGAGAATGCATTCATAAAAGCAAATACAATTTATCAAATATATAATAAGCCTGTTTTTGCAGATGATTCAGGTTTAGAAGTGAAAGCTTTAAATGGAAGACCAGGTGTTTTTTCAGCTAGATTTGCAGGTGAGGGGTATAATAGCTTCGATCCTCATATAAAAAAATTATTAGATGAATTAAAAGGAATAAAACAAAGAGAAGCAAGATTTAGAACAGTTATTTGCCTTATCATTAATGATAAAGTTAATTTTTTCGAAGGTATAATAAATGGACATATCGCGGAGTATCAAAGTGGTGTAAATGGGTTTGGTTATGATCCTATTTTCATTCCTAATGGTTATAGCAAAACATTCGCTGAAATGAATATTTATGAAAAAAATAAAATAAGTCATAGAGCTAAAGCTGTATCTAAATTGATAAAATTTATTATGTCTGACCCTCATCTTTTTTGATGATTAATCTAAAAATTTTTATTTTAATAATTGTAATAATTTAGTTTAATATAGCTCGCTATATTGTAATTAATGTCAGATATAAAGTTCTGAAAATTAAGATATCTCAAGAAATACCTATAGTTTTTTCTATTTCTTCCCACATTTTTTTAGCAGAAATGTCCCAAGAAAATGATTTAGCTCTCTCTAATCCTTTATTTTTTAGATCAACATACAAATCATTTGATTTAGTTAATAATAACATAGCATCGGCAATTGATCTAGGATTATATGGATCTACTAATAAGGCAGCATCACCTGCTACCTCTGGCATAGAACTTACATTAGAAGTGATGACAGGTATACCTGATTTCATAGCTTCTATTATAGGTATACCAAAGCCTTCGAATTTTGAAGGAAATACTAAGGAATATGCACTACCAATTAAACTTGCTATTTCTTCATCCAGTACCTTGCCTATTAAGAAAATATCTGAAGAATATTTATTATTTTTTAATTCTTTTTCAAACTCTTTATATTTATGAATTTTATTGCCACCAATTATTAAAGGATAATCTATATCAGACATTTCTCTAAAAATACTATAAGCTTTTAATAAATTTGCAAGATTTTTTCTCGGAGTTATTACTCCTACAAATAAAAAATATGGTTTACCTTTTGAATATTTTTCTCTAAATTTTTGAATTTTTTGTTCTGATAATGGCTTAAATTTTTCAGATGCCGCGTTGTAGACTATACCTACCTTATTATTAGTAAATGGAAAATTATGTTCTATATCATGTTTACTGAATTCACTTACAGTAATAATGCGTGTAGCATGTTTTAAAAATTTAGGTGTAAAATACAACATATACCGTCGATCAGATAATGGTAAATACTTATGATCATACATAAAATTAAGATCATGTAATACTAATAATGATGGACATTTTAAATGTAATGGCAATTCTGAATCTGGTGAAATAAATAAATCAAATTTATTATTATTAATATAACGTTTGAGTGAGATTTGATAATAAATATATTTTAATATAGGATGTCTAGCAGGTGGATACAAAACTTTAGGAGTAACATTTGTATTATAAATAAACGATGAATGATAAGGCCTATCAAATATAAAAGTAAATTCTACCTCTGGATGTTCTTTTACTAATCTACTAAAGATCTCTTCAATAAAGACGCCAAAACCACTTAATCTTTGATAAAGCAAAAATCTTGTATTTACAGCTATTCTCATATATGATTTTTTTTAGAAAAAATATTACTTTATTTTCATTTGCAAAAATATAAAATATTATAAACTTTTTTTTGAATCTGTAAAATAAAAATAAGTACACAAAAAAAACTAGCTATTAATATCAGTAAAGATAAAATAATTTTTTATTAGTAAATTTATTAAGAAGTTCTAAGATTACCATTATTTTTATGTAATTCTACATTTATATGTGCTAATTCTTCAAATTTTTTTAATCGATCTTTATATTCGTATATACTATATAAACCTGAAGTATCTATAGATACTATACAAGCGTATTTATCAGAAGTCAATTTCCACAAGTGTAAATCTATTACTTTACTTTTGCCATCTGATTCTATAATTTGGATAATATTTTCTACTAATGTTGGATTTGTTTGCTTATCGAGTAATATAGCAGATGAATCTTTTATGAGAAAATAAGTCCATCTAAAAATTAAAAAAGAACTAACAAATCCCATTAATGGATCTAAAAAATTCAAATTAAAATATTTGGCTCCTAGCAAAGCAATAATAGCTAAAATGGATGTCAACGCATCAACTATTACGTGCAGATAAGCTGATTTGAGATTTAAATCTTTATTATGCTCATGCTTATTGTTATCGCGTAGAATAAAAGCACACACAACATTAACCAATAAACCAATAACTGCTACTAGTAACGCATAGTCATAGCTGATCTTAACTGGATTAAAAAAACGCTTAATAGAAACTATTAAAACGAATAACCCCATTAAACCTAAAATTAATGCACTAGTGTATGCACCTAAGATTTCAAATTTCCATGTGCCAAAAGTATATCTAATATCTTTAGCATATTTTCTAGCAAGTATATAAGAAAACAGAGAAATACTGAGTGCAGAAACGTGGGTACCCATATGTAATCCATCGGAAAAAAGTGCCATAGACCCAAATATCCACCCTGTTATTATCTCAGCTAACATTGTTATAAATGTAATTATGATAACAATTAAAGTTTTTTGTTCAGCAGTTTTTTTTTCTTTATAAAAATTGTGTTCCCTTTGCCAATCTGGCGATTTAGTAAAGTTCATAAATGTTTTTTAAAATTATTTATGAGCAAAATTATATAAAAATGTAAAAAAATTTATTAATTTTGTATATCTAAATAAGCGGTAGTAGCTCAGGTGGTAGAGCATCAGCTTCCCAAGCTGAGGGTCGCGGGTTCGAATCCCGTTTACCGCTCTTAATGTATTATGAAAATTTTATTAAAATTACTTCCTGGTCTATTACCATTACTTGTTTATATAATAATAGATAGTTTTTTGCCACCTAAAACTGCCATTAGTGTAGCCATATCATTTGGTATAATACAATTTGTTTTAATTGGTATAATAAAAAAACAATGGGATAAATTTATTCTTTTAGACACTGTACTATTGTCATTACTCGGTGGTATATCAATAATTTTTGATAATGAAGTATTTTTTTTATGGAAACCAGCACTAATAGAAACTTTGCTAGTGTTATTATTAGCAATTATTTATTTTACTAATATAAACATACTTTTCAAATGGATGGGACATTACATGGAAATACCAGAGATAACAGAAGAGCAAACAATAGAATTTCGAAAAAACTTACTAACACTCCTAATACTTTTTACATTGCATATTGCATTAATTGTATTTTCTATATATAATTTATCACATGAATGGTGGGCATTTATTAGTGGTGTATTACTATATATTATAATGGGAGTCTGGCTCATAGCACAATTAATTATTAACAAAATAAATTTGAATTATAGAAAAAAAGAGCTTGTACCTATTTTAAATGATCAATTACAAATAATAAATGTAGCTAATCGAGATGAAGTGCACAATGGATCTAAAATGTTGCACCCAGTAGTACATTTATATGTCTTTAATAATGAGGGTAATTTGCTTTTGCAAAAGCGAAGTAATAAAAAAGAAATTCAACCTGGCAAATGGGATGCTAGTGTAGGTGGACATATCGCATATAATGAAAAACCAGAAGATGCTTTATTTAGAGAAGCAAAAGAAGAAATAGGTTTAAAAAAATTTATCCCTCAGCTCATTCATCATTATATTTGGGAGTCGCAAATAGAAAAAGAATTAGTTTTTGTTTTTGTTACTAAAATATTAGATCAAAATCAATTAAAACTTGGTAAAGAAGTTAATGAACTGAGGTGGTGGACAAAAAAAGAAATCTTTTCTCAACTAGGTAAACAATTTTTTACACCAAATTTAGAATATGAATTTTTAAATATTTTAGATAAAATCTGGAAATCTTGAATTATTCGAAATTATGTAAATCTTATTAAATAATAATTATATTGACTCTATTAAAGTTAAAATCGATTTGTGGTAGATGAAACGAGATTTGCTAAAATAAATAATTGTTATACATTAAGTATGTTATACTATATTTTTAATATAGTTATTTTGTTACCGTTGTTTGGTTGCAATGATTCAGAGGAATGTTTACCAAATAATTCTAATGCTATTTTAGAGCTATTAGATGTGGTCTATAACCACATGTAAGTACTTGACGAGCGTGATTGAATCAGACATTGGTCGACTTTAAAACTTTGCAACCTCGCACAGATGGGCATAGGATGAGTATCGGCGGCTAGTGAATATGAAATATAAATAAACTACCTCAAGTAAAACAATTATTAATTTTCTAATAACTCTTTCGTTTTCCATTTGATACTTACCATTTAACGGATTTTTTTTACTTTCTTATACTTTATTAAAAAAAATGTTAATAAAAAACTGAAAAAAAATATAAAGTGGCGAAAGTATGAAAATAAGCATGTTATAGATTTGAAATTTATAATTTTTTATTAATTTTGATAGTCTTTTTATTTAAGTAATTATGACTAAAGCTTTATTATTGTTTTCTGGTGGTTTAGATAGTATTTTAGCCGGAAAATTGCTTAAAGAGCAAGGAATATATGTAACAGCATTGAAATATATTACGCCATTTTTTGGGTGGGAATTAAAAAAAGAACCAGAAAAATTTTTAAAAAAAATAGAAGATTACGAATTTGATGAAGGCAAGATTATAGATATCACAGAAAAATATTTAAAATTATTAAAAAAACCTAAATATGGATATGGCTCCCACGCTAATCCTTGTATAGATTGTAAAATATTAATGATTAATGAAGCTTGTGAACTGCTAAAAGAAGAAAAAGCTGATTTCATAGCTACAGGAGAAGTGATAGGTCAGAGGCCAATGAGTCAAACAAAAAATGCATTAGTATTAATAAAGCAAAAATCTAAAGCTGAGGATTTGTTACTTCGACCATTATCTGCAAAGTTACTTTTCCCTACTAAGCCAGAAAGGGATGGTTTGGTGGATAGAGATAAATTATTAGCTATATCGGGTAGATCTCGCAAAGAGCAGCTAATGCTAGCAGAAAAATATGGTATCAAAGATATACCTAGCCCAGCAGGTGGTTGTTTATTGGCAGATCCAGTTATTGGCGATAGGATTTTGAAAGTTTTAAAGGGCCCATTTGATTTTAATCCTATAACAGCTGAACTTATTACATTTGGCAGACATTTTATTAGAGATGATACATGGATAATGATAGGTAGAGATTATGAGGAGAATAAAAAAATTTATGAAATAGCCTATTCTAATTATGACATCTATTGCTTGAGCGAACCATCTCCAGTCGGAATTGTTTTAAAAGGTAATAAAGATATTTTAAAAGATTTATTATTAAAATATTCAAAAAAAGCAAAATTAGCAATAAAAGAAGGTGAAAATGTAGATCTTAATATTATTAAAAATATTGACGAGGTGTAGAGAAGGTTATAGTCCGATTTTTTTTAATTCTTTAATAGTATTTTCTGCTGAAATATGTAATATGCCAATACCACCACGAAGTAACCATTCGTCAATATTTTTTTTCATATCATCTATTAGAATGCTTCCTTGGTCGCTGTAATTTTGTTTTTCTTTTCTACTTGTAATATAATATTCTATATCTAAACCCAACTCATCTCTAATCCATTTTTCCTTATATTTAGTAGCTATTTTTGCCATGGAGGGGGGCACAGAAGATAAGATAATTGGATTGTATGGACGAATAAACTGCCATAATTTTTTTCCATCATTCTTCCATTTAATACCACTCCAAAAGTCTTCTGCCTGTCGTGTAAAAGATGCCCAGAATGAAGAATAGCCGTATGTGTCAATAAATTCATTAGGATATTTACCAAATAATTCAAAAAATCTACCATCGAAATCAGTAAGTACTCCATCGAGATCACAAAATATTCTCATTGTTTATTTATTTTTATTTGTCGCCATAGTACTATTATAGCAGATAGTAATATTACAATTGAAAAAATGGCTACATATACAGGATTTACATTATACAAAATTCCCATTAACCAGCTTCCAACAAACCAAGTAATGCCATAAAAAGTATAATATATACCTAATATTCTACCTCTATAAGCTACTTCTACATTATCTGCTATATAAGCTAAGGCTACACTCTCCATAGCACCAAGCAAAACTCCCCACAATATCAATCCTATGACAATGCTTGTAAGATTTGTTGACACAAAAACCAAGGGAGCAAATAACAAACCAATAATAGCAGATATCAAGAGTGTCATAGCACCTTTTTTATCATACAAATTGCCAAAAATAAAGGCTGATAGTCCATCTACTCCCATTACTATCATATAGATCAAAGTAATATATTTGACATCTATCACTTTATTAGTTTCGATATGAAAAGCCATCAAAGGAAAATCTGCCATCCCCATTGCTAGTAATCCTATAGCAATAATGTATAATAATATAGGTTTGATTTCTTTAAATTTTAATTTTTGTGAAGTGATATTAGTTTTTTTATCAGTTAATTCAAATTTTTCTGCTTTTGGGAAGATTGCTCTAGCGATAAATAAAACAATTAGTGTGAGTACTGCTGGAACTGCCAAACTAGCAAAGGCCCATTGATATTGAGCATGTGTGCCAGCAGATTCTTTCCATTGCATAATAAAAAATAAAAATAAAGGACCTAACATTGCTCCTATTTGGTCTAACACTTCTACAAATCCGAAACCCTTACCTGTGCCTACACGTTTAGCTGCGAATGATACTAAAGTAGTTTTAGCTGGTGCTCTCACCGCCTTACCAAATCTCTCACATATGATTAATATAGCTGCCCAGATCCATCCATTAGGCGGTACAATAGCTAAGAGTGGAATAGCAATTAAATTAATAGAATAGCCTAAAATAGTAAAAAGCCAATAATTTTTAGTTTTATCCACTACAAAACCAAATACCAATCTAAATGTATATCCGATAAATTCACCTAGGCCAAATACGAAACCCAATACAGATGCACTAGCTCCTAAAAATAACAAATACGGACCTATCAAACTACGGGCACTTTCATAAGTCATGTCTGCTAATAAACTTACAATACCCATTAATAGTAAAAAAGTGAAAGCCTTATTTCTTACTTTATTATTTGGCATGATTTTATTTGTTTATGAAAGTTTTTATATAAAATTCAGAATTTGATAATGTAGCTAATGCCCATTTGCATAAAATCTTGTAATATTCATCACCACAGGGTTTTAACATTTTGTCAGCTTTTCTAATACGATGTGTAATACTAAATAATGAGATACCTACTGATACGGATACATTTAGGCTCTCAGCAAAACCATACATAGGAATATACATATATTCATTTGCTAATGACATAGCCTCATCTGATAAGCCTTCTTTTTCTACGCCAAAGATTAGTGCTATTGGTTTATCTATTGGTAATGTTTCTGGAGTATATGCTTCGGGCAAATGCGATGATGTAGCTACGATAGTGAAATCGCGTTGTTTGAGGACTTTAATGCAATCATTAAGTCCTTTTTCGCCACTATAAGTCATTATATCTACCCACTTATCACTACCCAGGGATATATCTTTATTAGGTTTAAATTTATTTCGTTTCTCGATGACATTGATATATTGTAGACCCATAGCATCGCAGGTACGTATAATTGCACTAGCATTATGCCCTTGATATATATCCTCTAATATTATTTGTACATTAGTAATTCTATCATTTATGACATTATAAAATCTTTCCAATCTATTATCTGTCAAAAATTGCTTTATAAAATCAAAGAATTCTTTATAATTAATATTTACAGGTAGATTCATAAATAATTAATTTCTTGACAAAATTATAATTTTTTTTAATGCCTGTTTTTTAATATTTTTATAATTCTTGACTTAATAGTAATGTTTTGTTTTTAAGTATTAAGTGTTTTATTAATACATTCTTCTTATATGTTTTTATGGAAATAATCTTTTATTTTTTACTAAATACGTAAATAACTACTTAAAAATGACCAAAAATATTAATTTATAAATAATTTTTATGGATTAATTCAAAATAATTTTAAATGTTGCTATTTCATCTGCTGAACTTATAGAAATAAAATAGATACCTTTTGCATTTTCAATGTTTATCAAAATTAACCTTGTATTATAATAATTGTTTTGATAAACAATTTCGCCAATCACATTAGCAAGTGAAATAGAGATTTTATCATAATAATTTTCAAGGTCAATATAAAAACTACCGTCTGACGGGTTAGGATAAATTTTGATTTTCCCTGCAAATGTATTTTCTAAAATATTATCAATTATTACATTTATGCAATCAGAAGTATCTATACATTCATAATTAGTAACTTCCACAGCATAATTTCCTGTTTCTGTTGGCGTGAAATTTTGATTATTCTCACCAAATATTGGTGAGAAATCATTGTTACAATCTAGCCATTGATAGTTTACTCCATCTGCATTAGAAATTAAAGTATCCCCCATTTGTGTAATTGTATTATCAGGAGTATAGTTTATGGTGAGATCAAGCGATACAATAGAATCACACCCTGCCGCATTAGTCAATGTAAAAGTAGCAGTATTGTTACTTGCTGTGTAAGTATTGCCGTCTATCCATGTGTATGAATCACATGCTGTGATAACGTCTGTTATATTATCTGAATAGTTTATAGTAAGATTAATAGTTAATAAACTATCGCATCCCCAATGATTTGGAATAGTATCGTAATAAACGCCAGATGTTGTATATGTGTAATTACCACTCGGAGATGTGTAACTGTCACAATTCATAACCGCAAATGAATTTGCAGTATGGCCTGTAATTAAAATATCCATTTGTTTAGTGCTATCAGCGAGTGTAGTAGTATCAGTAATTGTCAAAATAACAGAATGAATGCCAGAATTATAAAATGTATGAGTTGGATTGGCTAATGTATCAGTAGTGCCATCTGCAAAGTCCCATAAATACATGTCCCCATCAATGCTATTGTCTGTAAATGCTATAACTGTGGAATCACAATTAGATAATAATACTTCATAAGTATAATCAGCGATTGGCAGAGAAATCTTTTCTATTGTATCAGTAGAAATGACACTCCAAAAGTTTGCATCATCTTTAAATTGAAAATTAATTGTGTGAATGCCTTTTGGTATCCTCGTCATATCAAGGTTATCAATTAGATTAAGTTGTTTTGTTGGCGTAGGTAAATCCACATAGATTAAATTATTGTAATCATCATCGTACCAATATTTATATGATACAATGTAATTAGTATCTGAACTTGTTACTGTTTTTTTGAAAAAAAACTGATATGCTATGCTACTGTAATATCCGCGTTCATCTTTTGCTCTGAAATTAAATAAATGCATACCATTGCTCATGGTACTCACATCTAATTGTGCTAATACTGTTGTCTGCTCAGCAGGTGAAATATCTACTACGGTTTTATTTTGAAAATCATCATCAAACCAGTATTCATAAGAAAGTAGGTGATTAGTATCCGAGTCTGTTAATTCTTTTTTATAAAAAAGTTGGCTTGTGATAACGCTATATTTCCCTTGCGAATCTTTAGCTCTGAAGTTTATCACATTTATACCATTAGGAAGGGTGGAAACAGATATCATTGTATCTAAATGATACTGAGATACTGGTGTAATAGCAGTAATTGTTCTATTATTAAAGTCATCATTAAACCAATACTCATATTCCACAATAGTTTGCTGAGCATAGATACTCTGCGACATTGCTAAAAACAATAATACAGACAATGTCTTTAGTATTGTACTGAAAAAGTAGCTTGGATTACTCATCTTGTGCACTTATTTTAAATTCTATCTGTAACTGTCCATTAGAGTCGCTTGTAGGAGCTACATTTTTCAGTTGTATATGAGGATTGGATGGGACAGCACCTTCTTTGTATGGGAATGTGCCACCATAAATGCCTATCTGGGTACCATCAGTGCCTATATATGTATCGGGATGTTTCAAGTGATAATTCTTAGAATAATCAAAAGTATAAATATTATTATTTACAAAAACAGAATCTATATTTACAGGATAATAGTTTCCACTTGCAGTATATGACCCACCAAAATATGGTGTAGCAGTTGTAAATAGATTATTAAAAAACTGATTTCCATTTCCACCAACTCCAGATTTATTGTCATTTTTAAAAAATATATTGTTTTTAATAATGTTATTATCACCAATAATAGTAAAACCGCTACTATAAGATGCGATTGCAAAAAACAAAATATTATTTTCATAAAGTGCACCATTAGAACTATTGCATTGGCTTTGTAAGATGCTATTGAATACAGCAGCATTAGTAGCGCGTGTGAAATTTATGCTGCCTATAACCACACTACGCTGGAGTGCAAAATTATTGCTATAAGTATTGCCGTTATAGCTTAAATTAATATTGCCAGATATTTTACAATAAGCAAGAGTTATATTGCTAATAGTATCAGGAGTGCTAAATTGTAATCTAACTTCGCCTGTCAAGTCTATTCCTTCTATGTATGTGCCATCAGTATTCCTATCAAGTATTAAATTACCACTTATAATAGTTTTACCAGTTGCTTGAGTAGAGTCTAGATAATGCCCGGCTCCATAAATATATAATGTTTTAGTAATGCTTGTTGGTGCATAGAATGTGCCTCCAGAGAGATAAATAGTATCGCCACTGCTAGCTGCATTGTGTGCATTAACGAAAGCATTGGAGCCATTGAAGATTTGTACTCCTGATGCTGTGTGTAGGGCTGCTTTTTGCCCATACATTGTCATTGATATGACAATCAAAATTGAAATTAAAAATAATTTTTTCATAATGTTATATATTTTTAAGGGGGGGATTATTTTAAAATTTATTAGGATAATATTTAATCTAAAAAAATATGAAATAAATTATAAAAAATAAATTAATCGATTAATTGCTATTATTTAAATATACATTAAAACAAATACATAAAATTATTATACAAAATTACAAACATTTTTTAAATAATCATAACATTTAATAAAAAAAATTTCGAAATATAATAATTAGAAAAATATTAATACTAATCAGTTGACTCTGTTAAATATATCATAATGTATTTCCCCAATTTAAATTTTTTTACTTTCACAAGGTAAATAAAATTTCAAATTAAAAAGCATATATTAAACTCTTGCACTATTACTATTTGTTTTTCATATTTCTTGAATTCTAAAAAGATTTACTATAAATTGAATATTATTTAATAAATTGTTATAAAAAACCAGGTTACTGATATATGATTAAGTAGAACATTGCAATACATCTCACACTATGATTTTTGTAATTTATTATTTAGTAATCTGCGAATTCCTAATATCAAATATGATTGTGTTCAATATTGTGTAACAGATAAAATATATAATTTTATATTTTGAGTGCATTGTAACACTCTCAGACAAATGATAAAATTTGTTAAAGAAACTATTATTTTGAAAATAAATGGAGCCGGAGGGAGTCGAACCCTCGTCCAAGCAGTCAGCAAAATAGCTGTCTACATGCTTAGCCTATCTATTATATTTCAGAATTTGGTTAGGGGATAGGCTCCCACCAAATTCCAAAGCTACAATATATCACTTAGAGGTCGTAGCTTCACTCTAAGTGAGCTCAATTTTTATGATACCTTATCCCAGACGCCATTGAGCACAGCTTCTGGGGAGGCAATTAGCTTCTAATCTCTAGATTAGGCAGCTAATGCAACAGAATAATCGTTGCCATTTATTTGTTTGGAATGATGATTTACGAGGTCACATCCCATCCTCGGCATGCAAGCTAATCCACTGTCCCTGCTGTCGAAACCAATCCGGCCCCGATATTTATAGGTTATACAAAATTACAAAAAAAAATTAATATATCAAAATTTTTTAAATTTTTTATTTATAATTAAAATATTTCTTTTATTTTTGCAAATCAAAAGTGTTAATTAAAAAAAAATAAATTATGCGTTTAAAAGGTACTGTTTGGTTTTTTGTAATCCTATTTTTATTAGCTTCGATATTTTCATTATCGTTTACACTCTGTACGCGAAAAGTAGAGAACAAAGCTAAAGAATTTGCTTATTCCGAAGCTACATATAAAGAAGCTGAGAAATTAGCTATGGGCGATTCTATTAAAATGATGATGTTATTAGATTCTATCGCTCGCGAAAAACAAAGTCAATATCTAGACTCTATGATGGATGTAAAAGTGTATAATATACTTATAAAAAAGTACACTTATGCTGAATGTAAAGAAAAAGAACTGCAATTAGGTCTGGATTTAAAAGGAGGGATGAATCTTACAATCGAAGTAGATGATGCTGCTATTATAAGGGCATTAGCTGCTAAAAAGAATGATCCCAAACTCGAAGAAGCTCTAAAAAGAGCTCAAGAAAGAAAAGTAGCCAGTAATGTGTCTTTTGTAGATTTATTTGTAGAAGAAATAAAAAAAATAGATCCTAATCAGCCACTTGTTACATATTTTTTATCTCGCGAAACTAGTGATTATTTAAATGTAAATTCTACTGATCAGGATGTAATAAATTATCTAAAACGAGAGATAAAATCTGCTTTTGACAATACTTTTATTGTTATACGTAAACGTATAGATAAATTTGGCGTCACTCAACCTAATATTCAAAAATTAGTGGGGCAAAGTCGTATACTGATAGAATTGCCTGGTGTAGATAATCCTAATCGTGTAAGAAGTATTTTGCAAACAACTGCCAAATTAGAGTTTTGGGAAACTTGGAATCTGACTGAGATAGCTCCCAGGCTCGAACAAGCTAATAAACGATTGGCTCAAATGCTCAAATCTCAAGATTCTCTTCTTTTTGTCGAAGACACAGCGACTATTGTAGAATCTAAACCCAAAAAAGATACTTTAAAAGATACTAGTAAACTAGCACAACAACTAAAAGCATTAGAAACCAAACCTCTCGGAGAAACCCCTGAAGATATTGAATTCGAACAATACAAAAAAGAAAATCCACTTTTTGCTTATCTAACTATTAATATAAGACAAGAAGGTAATCAACAATTTTATGGCGAAGGACCTCTAATTGGTTATGCATACGCTAAGGATACAGCAAAAATCAATGAATATTTTCGTTTGACTCAAGATCTTTTCAGAGATGTTAAGTTTTTATGGAGTGCTAAACCTATTGCTAATACGAGGAATGTCTATGAATTAATTGCCTTAAAAGTAAATCCTTTGACTAATAAAGCTCCTTTAGAAGGTGATGTGATAGTAAATGCTCGGCAAGACGTAGATCAATATGGTAATGTAATAGTAGATATGCAAATGAACTCTGAAGGGGCTAAAATATGGAAGGATCTAACTGCTAAAAATATTGGTAGAAGTATAGCTATCGTCTTAGATAATCTAGTGTATTCTTATCCTGTCGTACAATCTGAAATACCAAATGATAGATCACAAATATCAGGTAATTTTACTATAGAGGAAGCTCAAGATCTAGCTACTGTATTAAATGCTGGTAAATTACCCGCTCCAGCTCGTATAATAGAAGAAAATGTAGTGGGGCCATCATTAGGCTCAGAAGCTATTAAATCTACTATGATTGCTTTTTTAATAGCTTTTATTTTAGTAATAATCTATATGATAACATTCTATGGTACTGCTGGTATAGGTGCTAGTATAGCTTTATTGCTAAACTTGATTATACTTTTTGGTGTGTTAGCTTCTATCGGTGCCACTTTGACACTGCCAGGTATTGCGGGTATAGTTTTAACACTTGGTATGGCCGTAGATGCGAATGTAATAATTAATGAACGCATAAAAGAAGAAGTAAGGGCTGGCAAAGGGCTACGGCTAGCTATCAAAGATGGTTATAAAAACTCTTATTCAGCTATTATAGACGGCAATGTTACTACCATAATAGCAGGTGTAGTCTTATTGATATTCGGGATGGGACCTGTACAAGGTTTCGCTACCACACTTGTGATTGGTATTTTGACTTCTTTATTTACTGCGATATTTGTTACTAGATTGTTTATTGAATTATTACTAGATAAGGGCAAAAATGTTACTTTTTATCATAAATTTTCAGAAAATTTCTTAGCTAATACTAAAATAGATTTTATCACTAAGTACAAAACATTTTTTATAATTTCTGGTATTGTTATTTTGGCTTCTATAGTATCTCTATCAACTAAGGGATTACAATTAGGCATCGATTACTCTGGTGGTCGCGCTTATGTGATACGTTTTGACCAACCCGTAAAAGCTACCGAAGTGCAATCTTCTCTTTTTAAAGTTTTAAATGAAGTACCAGAAGTAAAAATTTATGGCAATAACAATCAGGTCCGTATAGTAACTAAATATATGCTCGAGGATACATCAAGAAATGTAGGAGCTATTATAGAAAAAGCACTTTATGATGGGGTAAAAGAATTTTATAAAAATCCTGTTTCTTTTGAAGATTTTTCTACTGATAATCCAAATAAAGTAATAGGTATAATGAGTTCACAGAATGTAGGTCCATCAATAGCTAAGGATATTCAACGTTCTGCCTTTATCTCTATAGCCATAGCTCTCTTAGCAATGTTTATATATATAATGATCAGATTCAAAAAATGGCAATATAGCCTTGGAGCTACAGTAGCATTATTTCATGATGCTTTCATAGTGATAGGATTTTTTAGCATCTTCTATGGTATTTTACCTTTTAATCTCGAAATAGATCAAAATTTCTTAGCTGCAATTCTTACACTTATTGGTTATTCTATTAATGATACTGTTGTAATTTTTGATAGAATACGAGAATATAATATACTGTTTCCTAAACGACCATTAAAGCAAAATATGAACGAAGCAATTAATGCTACTCTATCTCGTACCATAAATACTGCTGGTACAACTATTGTAGTACTTTTGGCAATCTTTTTACTTGGTAGCGAAGTGATACAAGGCTTTACTTTTGCTATGATTTTAGGTGTAATAATAGGTACTTATTCATCTATTTTCATCGCTTCTTCTGTAGCTTGGCTAATAATGGATGGTGGCAAGAAATCTAAAAAAATCGAAAAGAAATAATAATATTTTCAGATAATTGAGCCTGAGAATCATTTATTACTAAGAACTTTATTTATTTAACAAAATTTTTTATAAATTATTCTCATATAAATTGAGTAATGTTAATTAATTAAATTATATTTAAAAAATTAAAAAAATAATGAAAAAAAATCTAATATGGAGCTTGTATCAAGCTAATACATTATGGATGGATATAGATGGTAATCTAAAAAATATAGAAACTGTAATTAAAAAATCTAAATCTTTTGATGCAGATATATTAGTTTGTCCCGAAGTGTGTACTACTGCTTATGCTACTAAAAATCCAGAAATAGCCCAAACTATGGATAGTTTTATGATAGATAGATTATTATCTATGGCAAAAAAATATCAATTGGCTATTTGTGGTAGCTTTATGATACAAGAGAATGGCAAACTTTATAATAGATTTATATGGTTTTCTGCGGATGGAGAAATTTTTAAGTATGATAAAGCACATTTATTTTCCTTAGCTGATGAGAATATATATTTCACTCGAGGCAGCAATACAATTACTATTTCTTATCAAGGATGGGAAATACGTCCCTATATATGTTATGATATACGTTTCCCAGTATGGAATAGAAACAAAAAGACAGATAATAAGTTTGATTACGATATTTTAGTATATGTATCTAACTGGCCTACTAAACGATATTACCATTGGAAGCATCTACTAATAGCTAGAGCTATTGAAAATCAAGCTTATGTAATAGGAGTTAATCGTGTAGGAAAAGATGGAAATGGATTTGAATACTCTGGGGGTACTATGTGTATAGATCCTGCTGGTAGCGTGGTTTTGGAGGCTAAACAAGATGAAAATATTTTTATCGTAAATACTTATTATGATCACTTAACAAAAATAAGAGAAAAGCTTCCGTTCTCTTCTGATTGGGATAACTTTAAAATTTAAAAAAAAATATAAAAATCAAAAAAATGAATAGATTATCTATAGATGATATAATCAAATGGGCTTTAATAGAGGATATAGGTGATGGCGATCATACATCTATAGCCATCATAGATCCACAAGCTGTGGGCAATACAGCTTTGTATGCCAAAGAAAATGGAGTAATAGCAGGCATATCATTTGCCAAGCGGTTAATCCATTACTATGATCCGAATATTTCAATAAAACTATTAAAATCAGATGGTGATGCTATAGTAGCTGGAGATATTATTTTCATGCTTTATGGCAAACAACTATCAATACTATCTATAGAAAGGGTTTTACTTAATTTTATGCAAAGGATGTCTGGCATAGCTACTACTACTAGAGCAATGGTAGATCAGATATCACATACACGAGCTAAATTATTAGATACACGAAAAACCACTCCATTACTCAGAACACTCGAAAAAGAAGCAGTGAGATTAGGAGGTGGGTACAATCATCGTTTCGGTTTAGATGATATGATATTAATAAAGGACAATCATATAGACTTCGCTGGTGGCATATCACAAGCTATTAAAAAAGTAGAAATATATTTATCAAAAAATAATTTAAAATTACCCATCGAAGTCGAAGCACGCAATATTGATGATGTAAAAGAAATATTAAATTATGATTCAGTATTACGTATTATGTTAGATAATTTCAGTGTAGATGATGTAAAATTAGCTGTATCTATTGTAAATGGGAAAAAAGAATTAGAAGTCAGCGGTGGTATAACCCTTAAAAATATAAAAGTTTATGCAGAAACTGGTGTAGATTATATTTCGAGTGGTTACATGACTCATCACTATGGTAGCATAGATCTAAGCTTAAAAGTAATAAAAGGTACTTAGTTTATTTTGAAATGAGAAAAAATAATTAATTTTGTAAAAATAAAAAACAAGAAATGAAAAAAATTTTTTCTATATTAATAATTATCTTTTCAGTTTCAATAGTAATGTGCAATGCTCAGACAATCACAGATACTATAGATTTTAATCCTGATTATTCAGAACCACTAGTTATTATGCCAAATGCTTTTACTCCCAATGGTGACGGGATAAATGATTATTTTTATCCTTTTATATCTTATAATTATCCCATTGTTTCTTATGAATTGAGAATATATGGTTTGAATGGACAGGAAGTCTTTTACTCTACCGACCCTTTTACAAGGTGGGGTGGTGATAAATCTGATATGGAAACAATACATAATAATACCAAAACATTCGTTTATTATCTGAATGTACTATTTAGTGATGGTGCCAGAAAAAGATTGAGAGGTAGTTTTTTGTTATTATTATGAAAAATTTTTGGTTCAAATTTTTTCATTTATCTATCTCAGAATGGAGAGGAATATTTTTATTAGCAATTTTGATTTTTTTCATATCCTTACTACCTTATACATTAAAAAATCATTATAAACCTACTGCCTTAAATTTTGATGATTTAGACAGTATATCAATTTTATTACAAAATAATAGGATTTTAGCATTAGCAAGTAGAGATTCTCTTTTTCAAACTAATTATAAAACTTGGGGAGTAAATTCAATAAATCCATTTCCTTTTGATCCGAATACTATTAGTGCTAATGATTTTAAAAAATTAGGATTTACAGATAAACAAACTCAAACTTTTATTAATTATAGAAGCAAAGGAGCTACTTTTAAGACAAAAAATGATTTACTTAAATTATATTTTGTAGATGATGATATATTTGCAGTTTTAGCACCTTATATATTACTGCCAGATACTATTACGTATTCTAATGTCAAAACTACTAAAAAAACGGATAAAGCAAAAGTTCAAATAGAGCTAAATGCAGCAGATAGCATTGATTTAATTAAAATACCCGGCATTGGCAAATATAGGGCAAAAAAAATTTTAGAGTTAAAAAATAAATTAGGTGGATTTATTGATTATGATCAATTAAAAATGATTTATGGATTTAATGATTCTCTAATAGAAACACTGAAACCTTATTTAACCATTAATCCATATTTGATTAAAAAAATTAATATCAATAATGCTAATATCAAAGAAATGGCTAAGCATCCTTATATAGGGTATAATTTAGCCATTTCTATTTATAATTATAAACAAAATCATGGTAATTATAAATCTATTGAGGAACTAAAAAATTTAAAATCAGTAAATGATAGTATTTATCACTTAGTTTTACCTTATATTACAGTTCAATAAATTAACATTTTATTAATTGATATGTATAATGATATTTAAAACCTATATTTGATTTTATTATTAGTTTGTTCATTATTGATTTTGTAATAGCTATTATTTACTAGATTTCAGTTTTGATTTTATTAAATTTAGTTGCATTAGAGCTTCTAATGGTGTCAATTGATCTAAATCTAATGATAGAATCATTTGTCTTAGTTCTTCTAATAATGGATCATCTAATTGGAACAGACTAAGCTGTATGCCTTTATTTAATGGTTTTTCTTCCCATTTATTATTTTCTCTGTCAGCCTCTAATTGTTTTAGAATGTTATTAGCTCTATTTACTACAATATTAGGGATACCAGCCATGCGAGCTACATGTATGCCAAAGCTATGTTCAGTACCACCTTCTTCTAATTTTCTCAAAAAAATTATTTTATTATCAATCTCTTTAACACTGAAATGAAAATTTTTTACTCTTTCTAAATAATTAGCGACTTCATTTAATTCATGATAATGAGTAGCAAAGATAGTTTTAGGTCTATAATATGGGTGATTATGCAGATATTCGATGATAGCCATAGCTATAGATATACCATCAAAAGTGCTAGTGCCACGTCCTATTTCATCTAGTAATATCAAACTTCGTTCGGACAAATTATTTAAAATACTAGCAGTTTCATTCATTTCCATCATAAATGTAGATTCACCTAAAGATATATTGTCACTAGCACCTACTCTAGTAAATAGTTTATCAACAATACCTATAATTGCTTTATTGGCAGGTACGAAGCTACCCATTTGGGCCATTATTACTATTAGCGCTGTTTGACGAAGAAATGCACTTTTACCAGCCATATTAGGACCTGTCAATACTATTATTTGTTGATTATTAGTATCTAAATACAAATCATTAGGTATATATCTCTCACCAGCTTTTAGCATTTTTTCTATCACTGGATGTCTACCTTGATCAATATCTATGATTAAATCATCCGTTAAAACAGGCCTTTTATAATCATTTATTATTGCTATATGAGCAAAATTAGTTAATACATCCAACTCTGCTATTAGATGTCCAGCGTATAATAAGTCTCTGCAGTAAGGTATTAGCCCATCTAATAGTATATCATATTCTTCTAATTCTAACTGCATAATTCTGGTTTCTGCACTTATGATTTTATCTTCATAAGTTTTTAATTCTTCGGTAGTATATCTTTCAGCTTGCGTTAATGTTTGTTTGCGAACCCAAGAGGCGGGTACTTTATTTTTATGCGGATTTGTAACTTCGAAATAATAACCAAAAATATTATTAAAGCCAATCTTTAGACTTGCAATACCAGTATTTTTAATTTCTCTTTGTAGTATTTCCTTTAAAATCTCTTTGCTATGATTTTTAATATTTCTCAATTCGTCTAATTCGACATTAATACCATCTTTAATACAATCGCCTTTCTGTATAGAAGCAGGAGGTTCTTCTACAATAGTATTTCTAATTTTGTTTACGATATTTATTAGTTTGTGATCTATCTTTTTTTTATTATTAAAAAAATCAGGCACATCATCTAATATTTTTTGAATATTAAATGCTACATCGATAGCATTAGCTAATTGTAATAACTCTTTAGGATTTATCTTTTGACTTGCTAATCTACCAACCATTCGTTCGATATCACCAATAGAGCTAAGATTTTCTCTTATAAGTTGTAATTTCTCATTATTATTTACAAAGAAATCGACAATATTTAATCTCCAATTGATAATATTTATATCAATAATGGGCATAATAATCCATCTCGAGAGCAATCTAGAACCCATAGGTGTAACACAGTGATCTATAATTTTGCGAAAAGAAATACCTTCATTATGTAGAGGTTCCAATAATTCTAAATTTTTGATTGTAAAATTATCTAACCACATATAATCATTATTATCAATACGACTAATAGAAGTAATATTAGATAATTGTCTCTGTTGAGTGCTACTCACATAATATAGAGATACACCTGCACAAATCTGAGCTAATGGCATATCTTCGAGCCCAAAGCCTTTTAAGTTTTCAGTTTCGAATTGTTCTATCAGCTTATCACGTGCAAAATCATATTGAAAGATCCAAGAGTCAAAAGTAAACACAGGGTAATCGCCCAAATCATCTAAGAAATATTCTTTTTGTTCTTTTGATAATAAAACTTCGGTAGGATGATGTGATTCTAAAATACGTTTAATAAAGTCTTTATCGCCTTGAGTGGCAAAAAAATCACCAGTGGATACATCTAATAGAGCTATACCGTGTAGATCTTTTTCATAATAGTAAGCCGCTAAAAAATTGTTTTCTTTTTGCATTAAAACATTATCAGTAAAAACTACACCAGGAGTTACAAGCTCAGTAACACCCCTTTTTACAATAGTTTTGGCAAGTTTTGGATCTTCTAATTGTTCACATATAGCTACTCTATATCCGGCGCGTACAAGTCTAGGTAGATATGTATCTAAACTATGATGTGGAAAACCAGCTAAATCTTCATCTGCTGCTGCACCACTATGACGTTTGGTAAGAACTATTCCTAGTACTTGAGATGCTATACGCGCATCTTCACCAAAAGTTTCATAAAAATCTCCTATTCTAAATAAAAGAATTGTATCTGGATATTGGCTTTTTATTTCCCAATATTGCTTCATGAGAGGTGTGAGTTTTTTTGCCATGAAATAGTTTTTTAAAAAAAAATACTGTTTAATTAAAAAAAAATCAGAAGTAAAATTAATAAAAAATAATGATAATTTTTTTTAAAAAACTATTTGCTTTGACCATTTAATTTAATTTTTTTTGGAAATATTAGGCTTTGTATGGGGGTTAGAGGAACAATATTCTTTGTTTTACTTTACGTATTTTATACTACCATTAAATAATTTTTATTTAATTTTACAAAAAAATAATTATGGATAATTTTAATTTATTAGATTATCAAGCTCTACCCAAAGAGCAGAAACGTAGATTTCTAGATAATCTATATCAATTTTTATTAAAAAACAACTACACGGCTGTAGATTATCAGAAGCTAAAAATACAAAGCACAGCCCCCATCTGTCCTAGATGCGAAAGCGAAAATGTAATAAAAGCTGGAGTACGTGACGGCAAACAAGTGTACAAATGCAAAGATTGTGGCCGACAATACCGCGAAACAGCTAGAACCTTCGTATATCGCATGCGAAAAGCTGATAAAATGCTCGAATACCTAAAATGCATGCTAGAAGGCAAAAGTCTAAGAGCTTGCGCATCTGAGGTAGGCATAAGTCTGAGAACAAGTTTCAATTGGCGACACAAGATACTAGCAGCGATCAAATCATTACAAGGAGGTATCAGCTTCTCAGGCATTGTAGAGGCTGATGAGCTGCTAATGAAATATTCAGAAAAAGGTCGTAAATACAGAAGCCGAAAAGAATACGAAAAAGCAAAGAAAAAGAAACATTCCAAAGTAGCTGTGCTAGTAATGACAGACAGAGAAGGCAATTTACTTTTCAAACATGTAGGACGCAAAAAAGTAACCAATAGTCAGATAAGGGAAGAGCTATCGCATAGAGTGACAGATAGCAACTTAATATGTGTGAAGCAAAAGAAGGAATTCAAAAAAGCTGTGAAAGGGACCAAAAGCAAAAAAGTTGTTGTAAACAAAACGCAGATTAGACGCGGTGTATACAGTGTACAGGTTGTGGATAAGCATATAAATGATTTCAAGGTTTGGTTGCAACGATTTAGAGGAGTGGCTACCAAATACTTGCAGAGCTATCTGATGTGGTTTGTAATCACACATAAATACTTGACAAGTGAGATAGAATCAGACATTGGTAGGCTTTTAAACCTCGCATCCTCGGACAGATGGGCGTGGGATGAGTATTGGCGGCTGGTGAATACGAAATATAGATAAACTACTTCAAGTAAAACAATGATTTGTTTCTGGACTTTTTTCGATTCCTTTTAAATATACTCAATAGGCTTTTTTAATTCAATTAAAATTACCAATGTTTCTTATTTATTTTAGCTATATTCAGAATTATAACACAGAAATAACATTATGATTATTTCACTAATCAAAACTCATTTATTGAATAGAGCAAAAAAAATACCAACAATAAGTTAATTAATAATTTTAGAACAAAGCTGAAATAATTAAAATGATCCATTCACAATATTTATTTGAATTTTTTTCTTCTAAATTTATTATATATTTTTGCAATTAGTTTTAGTGTTTGTTTAATAAAAATTCATTATAAACAAACTAATAGGGAATCGGGTGTGAATCCCGAGCTGTGCCCGCAGCTGTTAGCTCTTTTTTACCTCTATCTTAATACTATTAACCACTATCTTTTTATAAGATGGGAAGGTGATAGAGGTGAGCAAGCCAGAAGACCTGCTAAAACTTTTTATCCTTTTTTAGGACTATTCTTTTCGGGGTCAAAAGGAGTAGAAAATTATTAAAATCATTTTTATGATTAATTTTTATAAGCATACGATTATTATTATTTGTTTTATTTATATTATTTTCAATTCTGATTATTCTTGTTGTCAGGATACCATTTATTTGCAAAAGATTGAAATCATTGATTCTACACAAAAAATGGGTAGACTTTCTACTTTTATTAATAGTTTCTCTATTAGCGATTCTATGCATTTCATACCTATTGCAGAAAGACAATGGTTGCAAATAATAAAAATGCAAACACCTGTATATCTAAAGGAATATGGTGTGCAGAATGCTTCTATTTCTTTTCGTGGTTTTGGTGCTGGTCATACTTTACTTATTTGGAATGATATTCCTTTATTGTCATATTCTTTAGGGCAGAGTTTATGGTTATCTTTTTTTTCTAATAATTTTCGTATTAATAATTATGAAGGTGCTTTTAGTTCCTTAGGTTTTCCAGGTGCCTTAGGTTCCATCATAGAAGCTGAATCTGTTTTTGCTGGCAAGAATCATTATTATATTGGATATTCATTTGCTACTATTAATAATAATGATATAGAATTTTCTATTTCACAACAGTTAAAAAATGGTAATGCCTTTAGAGTTCAATACAATGGAAGTTTTGATAAAAATTATTATGAATTTATAAATACAATGCATAATAATAAATTAGAAGTGAAAAGAGATAATGAGCATTTGGGACAACAGCTCAGCTTTGATATTAAATTAAATAAATGGCAGATGGGTTTTAATATTCAGTATCACCAAAATGAAGTGCCAGCTTCTATATTAAGTGCACAATTAGATAATAATGCTACGCAAAATGAAAATATTCAATTAGCTTATCTGAGATATAATTGGTCATCGAGCTTTCATTGGCAGCATTATTCTTCCTTTGGTTGGTATAGTGAGCAATATGAATATAATTCTAATTTACCGCCAGCAGAAACTGTTTCTAATAGTTTAGCTCCACAAATATATCATCAGAGTAATTTTACTTTTGGAGATCATCAGTTGTTGTTAAGAATTAGATTTTCTTATCAATATTTGAATAGCTCTGCTTATCAGAAAATAGCTGATAGATATATTACAGATCAATCGTTAATTTATAATTACGAAAATAATGGCTGGCAATGGTGGGTAAGCGAGCAATTGCAAATTAAAAATTTTAAAAAATATTATCCACAGGGCGGAATAGGAGTTAGCAAAAAGTGGAAATATGGTAATCACAATTTTATTGTAGCGGGTGCTCTCAGCCATCTGGAGAGATTGCCCTCATTCAATGATTTATATTGGGTGCCAGGTGGTAATCCTGATCTGATACCAGAAGCAAGTAATAATTTTGATATTAAAGTGAAATGGTTATTTAATAAAGGATTTTTCTATTCTATTTGCGAAATAAATCCTTTTTATTATTTTACCAATAATTTGATTCAATGGAAACCCTCTGAAAATCAAGCTATCTGGACCCCAATTAATATAAATAAAGCTATTCAAAATGGAATACAAGCTAATTGGAAACTAGATTTTACGTTTAATAATTTTATTTTACGCTTTACATCTAATTTTTTGGTTCAATATGCTGAGGATAGAGAAACTCACAAAGAGCTTATTTATGTACCTAATTATATTTTTAATGAACTTATTAATTTATCAATAAAAAATCATTGGAAAATAAATTATGAATATTCGTACAATTCTAAACGATTTAGTACTTTTGATAATGATAGATATTTACCCTGGTATGCAGTTCAAAATCTTGGATTATCTTACGAGCATAATATCAAAAAAGTATCTATGCATTATAGCATTTGGGTAAAAAATTTAACTAATGCTAATTACTGTACAGTAGCTTGGTATCCTATGCCTCGAAGATATTATATTTTTTCCTTGCAAATAGAATTATAATTTTTAGAAACCATATAAAAAATAAAATTATGAAAAAATTAAATTTAATTATTTTTTTAGTTTTCGCTCTCATATTAATAAGTTGTAATAATGATGAGCCAAATGAGACACCAGTAAATCCTGATAATGATGTTAGCTTTATAACTGATGGAGTTCTTATCATCAATGAAGGGCTTTTTGGTCAAGGTAATGGTGAGATATCTTATTATGATTTTTCTACTAATAAAGTTAGTCATCAGATTTTTTATAATATTAATAATAAACTGCTCGGTGATCTACCATACAGACTAGCTGTATCTGATGATGTAGCCATTATCACAGTCAATAATTCTAATAAAGTTTATATTGTAAATCTGCATAATTTTTTACTTTTGAGTGAGTATGATGTGCCATCACCTAGAGAAATAGTTTTTAGAGATTTACGACATATTTATGTATCTAGCCTTACTGAATCTTATTTATATGTGATTAACTCAATAGACAATAGTATTTCTAAAATTTATTGTGATAGGCCAATAGAGCAGATAATTGAGGTAAATAGTAAAATTTATGGATTAGCTTGGTCCAACTATTATAGTGGCAAAGCTAATAAATTTGTAATGGTTATAGATCTAGTTCAGAATCAATTAATTGATAGCATCGAAGTCGGTATAGAACCTCAAACTATCGTGTACAAAGATAATTACTTATGGGTACTGTCTACAGGTGGATATATGCACGAAGAAAATGCTAAAATTTCTAAAATTTCTTTAGATAATCATCAAATCGTTCACTATTGGAATTTTCCTAATAATAATGATTATCCATCTTATCTGATTATTAGGAATGGCAAAATGTATTTTCTGAATAATAATGCTATACAATCTGCTACTATTGATGATCATAACATATTGTCTATCAATACTTTATATGCTGCTTCTAGTAGTTCTAGTTTGTATTATCTAATGTGGGATGGTGATGATAACTGCTTCTGGGTGAGTGATGTAAAAGATTATATGCACAATGGATCAGTTTATAAAATTTCTGAAAACGGTGAATTACTTTTGACTATAGAAGCCGAGCTAGTACCTGGTATGATATGTCGCATATTGTAGACTTTTGCATCCTACCATTATGGTAAATGAATTAGCATCGATGTCATTATTTTCTTACTTCATAATCATAATAATTAAAAAAAAATTATTCAAAATTATTAAGATTTTTATTATTTATTTTTAGATCTGAGTCGATACCATGAATTCTCATTAAGTTATTTACTATTTCAAAGAGTTCAGGTAATTTTTTTAATAATGCAATTTCTCTCATTTTATCTGATGCTTCTCTAGCTGGACTACCAAAATACACTTTTCCGGGCTCAATTGATTTAGCTATCCCCGATTGTCCTAAAACTACAGCCCCTTTACCAATAGTAAGATCTTTTTGTACACCTACTTGTCCCCAAAGTATCACATTATCTTCTATGTTTACTACACCAGCTATGCCAGCTTGAGCTGCTATTAAACAATTTTTTCCTATTATGGTATCATGTCCTACTTGTATCAAATTGTCCAACTTAGTTCCTTTCCCTATTATAGTATCAGCAGATACTCCTCTATCGATAGTACAGCAAGATCCTATTTCCACGTTATCCTCTATTACTACTCTACCACAACCTTCTAATTTGTCTAAATAGTCAGGTCTACGTTTAAAGTAAAAAGCTTCTCCGCCTATTACAGAACCACTATTAATTATAACATTATTGCCTATAATGCTATTTGCATGAATGCTTACGTTAGGGTGAATGATACAATTTTCACCAATCTTAACATTTGGTCCAATAAATACAAGAGGTTGAATTATAGTGCCTTTGCCTATTTCTGCACTTGGATGAATGGCCATATCTTGTGGTATAAAAGGAGCAAAAAATTTAACCAATTTTACATAATCTCTAAATGGATCGTCTGAGTATATTAAAACTTTTCCATCTGGAGCTTCTATTTCTTTATTTAATATAATGATAGAAGCATCACAAGATAAAACGCGATTAAAATATTTTTCATTATCGACGAAGGTGATATCTCCCGGATTCACTCTATGTATCTCATTTATACCTGTTGCTTTTATAGAAGTATCTCCTATTACTTTTGCAAGTGGATTATCAATTATTGAAATAATTTCTTGAATACTGTATGATCTATCTAGTGTCATTTTTCAAGTATTTTTTTAAAATTTTTAATATTAATTATTAACTCTTTCACCATATTCTCCTGTTTGCGTGTTTACTTTTATTTTGTCGCCTACATTTATAAATAAAGGTACTTTTATTTCTACCCCAGTTTCTAAAATTGCCAATTTCATAGCATTAGTAGCTGTATCTCCCCGTACTCCTGGTTCACTATAAGTAACTTCTAATACAACGTAGGTAGGTAATTCGCATAAAAGTGGTGTCTCACTATTTGCATGAAATATGATTTCAACCTCTTGACCTTCTTTAAGAAATTGAGGAGCATTTATCAATGATTCAGAAATCATTATTTGCTCAAAAGTCTCTGTATGCATAAAATGATAATATTCATTTTCCTTATATAAAAATTGATAAGGACGTCTCTCGATACGTTGTATATTTATTTTAGCACCTGATGCAAAAGTATTTTGTATGATTTTGCCACTGGGTATATGCTTTAGCTTTGTTCTAACAAATGCAGCACCTTTACCAGGTTTTACATGTTGAAATTCTACCACTGTGTATAGTTCACCATTAAATTCTATACAAATTCCGTTACTTATATCTGATGTTGTTGCCATTTATATTTTTGACAAATTTATATCAAATTTTTGAATTGGAATAAAATAAATAATTTTTTTTTATTTATTTATTTAAAAATTTTAACTAATAAACATCGTTTTGTTAGTTTATTTTTGAGATTTTTTTTTAATTTTTTATAGATAATTAATATTCTATACCTTGTTATAAAAATTTTGAGAAAACTTTTTTGGATAATTTCATTTAATCAATAAAAAAAAGCGGAGCATCTACTCCGCTTTTTTTATTTTTTTTGTCTTTTTTAAGCTACTTTAGCTGATTGTGACTTATTTACAGCATAGAGATCATTAGCTTTGATGTCATAAAAAGCTCTACGCTTTCCATCAATTTCTTTTACTCTACGGTGTATAGTAGCCAATACTATTATTTCATTTCCTTTTTTATATTGCTTGCCTACTATATCAGCTAATACACCATTTAGTGTTATTGGTAAATATTGATTATAGTATTCAAAGTTTGCACCATTCCATTTGCGTTCAGATACTCCAAGCGTAAAGCTATATTTCTCCCAGGTACCATAATTGAATACTTGTACATCAGAAGCTATGAAACCTTTTAATAATAGCATATTTACGCTACGTTGTTCAGAGATAATACCAGCTAATTTCTCTGCAAAAGCATTTTCGTCTAAGCATAAATCTTCGCTAAATTCTTCTACTTGACCATTTTCTACTTCGTTTAACATTTTTTCGTTGTTTTTTTCTTGTGTTTTCATAATTCACTCTTTTTTGAAATGTTTGTTTGGCAAAATTAATATCAAGCTCTCGCTGTAGTCGGATAATAATCAATTACTTACGAATATATTCGTTTGTAATTATTTGTAATCAATTACAAATAATAAAATCACAATTATATTACTTGTAAAAAAATATAATATTTTCAAATTTTTATCTAATGTTGGCACGATTTTAGTATGTATTATTCTAAAAGTTTAAGATGAAAAGGAATTATTTGAGTATTTTATTTATATTTTTTCAATATATTTTTTTGTTTGGTGTTAATAATTCTTCTGATTCACTTGTTTTAGCATGGGCTAAAGATGATCCTACACTATCAAAAATTTTATCTGTTTTACCCTCGAATTGGCATTTTGAATTAGATAAGCCATATTTAAAAATTTATTGTGAAGATTCTTTATATTGTAAAAATAAAAATATCGAGTCTGATAGCCTAGAATCAGTTATAACTGATAAGGTACAGGTATTTATTTTACTAAAATTTGAACCAATTTGGTCGATAGAAAAAATATTATCTGCTAAACAAAATAATGAAAGGGTAAACAAAGAAATCATAGAATTGCAACATAAATATAATAAAAAAATAATAATGGAAAGCAAAAATCAAGCATATAAGCCTACTACCTATTTGGATAGTGTATATTATCAAAAATTAAAAATCATAAATAATAAATACATTGAATTGCCAAATTTCAATACAATAAAGTATAGTTGGTTTTTTGTGGATGAATGTTGCACTACTAATGAAATCTATGACTATCATCCAATGGAGCTCATGATACAAATGCTAAATATTAAAAATCTTTTTAGAGAATTAGGAGGCAGCTAAAAAAAAAATTAATTATCGTTTAGATATTAATTTGATAAATAATTTTTTCAATTTAATAGCTGCTTGATATGCAGTGATTTTTTGCTTTAGTACCAGATCTTTTAATTTATTATATTCATTTTGTAATTTTTCGTTGTTCCAAAAAAACATGTTTAGCTCTTCTATCAAATAATCGTATATTCGTTGAGCTTCTTGATTTTGTCTATTTTTTTCGAAATATGCATTTTGTTTTACAAGATTTATATATTTTTGAATTGTTTCCCAAACTTTGTCGAGATTGTATCCTGTGATAGCACTACAAACATCTACTATAGGCGTCCATCCTGCAGGGTGTGGTGGCAAAAGATGGAGAGCTAGTTTATATTCTTGAGCAGAGGCTAGAGCTTTATTGATATTGTCTCCATCAGCTTTATTAATAAAAATAGCATCAGCCATTTCGATGATACCTCGTTTCATACCTTGCAACTCATCGCCTGCGCCAGCTACTAGAAGTAAGAGAAAGAAATCTACCATATTTCTCACTGCTACTTCATTTTGTCCGACCCCTACAGTTTCTATCAATACTATATCAAAACCAGCCGCTTCGCATAAAATCATAGTTTCTTTAGTTTTTCTAGATACTCCCCCCAGAGTACCTGCCGAAGGTGAAGGACGAATAAATGCTTTTGGATTTGTTGCTAGTCGTTCCATTCTTACTTTGTCGCCCAATATGCTTCCTTTAGATAATTGACTAGAAGGATCTATCGCTAAAACAGCTACTTTATAATCTAACTCTGTAAGCATAGTACCAAAAGATTCTATAAAAGTACTTTTGCCCGCTCCTGGTATACCAGTTACACCTATTCTTATACTATTCCCACTGAGAGGCAAGCAAGCTTCAATTATTTTTTGAGCTTCGCAATAATGTCTCGGATTTAGACTTTCTATTAATGTAATAGCTCTCGACAGAGCAACTCTATCACCATTTTTTATTCCTTCTATTAATTCTTGAGTAGAAGGTGTTTTTGTTTTTGACAAAAATTTATTTATTACTTCTTGATTTACTTGGGATGGTTGTTCGATTCCTTCATTTATTTTAAGAGCTGACTCTTTATTATTTTTATTATCTTCTGTTAACATATTTTATAATTAATAAACTATTTGAACAATGTTTTATAATACTATATGAACAAATATGGTAAATGATATAATGAATCTGTGAGATTATTGAAATAAGCTTTAGCAAATAACTTAAGTTTTTATATAAACAAATCTATCAATTACCTCAATTTGCTCAATAAGCAAATGCTTTTAACATATTGTTAATTTTTTTTTTAACTTTTTTAATAAATTAAACTTTTTTACCTTATAAATTCAAAAATAGTCAAAAAAAATTTTATTAAAAATTAAAAGTCAAAATTATTTATTTTTTTGGAATATTTGCGAATAAAAAATCAAGAATGTAATATTAATTGCAAAAAAGTCCTAAACAACAATTTCTAAATTGTAAATTAAACATTCAAAAATTATTTCTCAATGTTTTTTTCAGTTTCTCACTCTTAGCCACTCCAGTTTTATTTGTTTAATGGTCACTTAACAAACTTCATTAGTTATTTTGCCATTCAAATAATTAAGAAAATTATCAATTCCTATGTCGGCTCTTTTTTCTAATGCTTCTTCGGTATAATAGCCAATGTGTGGCAGAGCTAAAAAGTTATCAATATGTAATAAAGGATATTGTGGATCGAGAGGGGGTTCTATCTCAAATACGTCAGATGCTGCACCTGCTATTTTTTTGTTTATCAAAGCATCTATTAAAGCTTCTTGATTTACTATTAATCCCCTAGCTGTATTTATTAAAATTGTATTATCTTTCATCTGATCAAACTCTCTAAAACTTATAAAATGTTTGGTTTCGTTATTTAGTGGCATATGTATGCTTATAATATCAGAATTGGCTATTAAATGTTGTTTAGAAACGAAATCTATATTAGAAGCTTCGGGGTGCAGAGAGCGAGTATGCACTATTATATTAGCACCTAAACTTTTAGCATATTCTGTTACTTTTTTACCTATGTTACCGTAGCCTATCACTCCCCATGTTTTATTATATATTTCTCTACCTGGTTTATTTATTTTATCACCAGATAATTTAAAAGATAAATATTGAGGTATTAATTGACGATAGAGCATTATAGCCATAGCAATAGTCAGTTCAGCTACAGCTGTAGTAGAATATCCAGCTACATTACTTACTTTGATATTATTAGCTTTGCAATAATTTATATCTACATGATCGTAACCAGTAAAAGTAATAGAAATATATTCTAAATTCTTTGCTTTGCTCAATATATCAGCGTTTAATGGTAATACAGCTATAATTAAATAATTAGCATTACTTATTCGATTTATCAATTCTTCATCATTAGAGGGTTCATCGGTATAGTAAACTAGCTTGACATTATATTTGCTCAATTCATCTTTTAAAAACCTAATTTGCTTCTCGGATATCTCTATTGGATGTGGTATAACTAAAATTTTTTCCATAACATTTATATAATATTAAATTATTATTACTTTAAATGTTTAGCAAATATATACAAAAATTACAATTTGCATACAGATAGATAAATGTATAAAAAAAATTAATAGATTGAGTAATAATTAGATAAATTTTAAATAACTTTGTAAAAAATAATAATGAAACGTATAGCCATTATAATTTTTACTGCATATATTTTAGTTTTTTGTGTCAATATTAATGCACAAACTACTAAGCATATATGTGATAATGTAAATTGCACGGGCAATTGTGGCAAATACATTGATGATGATCAAGATGGTTATTGTGATTTTGGTATCAAATTAGAAAATAAAAATATCGATACAATCTCACAAAATATGACATTATCATCAGTGGATGATGTGCCAAATGATAATGGAATAAATAATAATTTTATCCATAAAACTATACAACAATATTTAGTAAATTATCAAAATCATTTTAATGTTTTACCAGTTTTGAGGTTAAATATTAAGAAACGTTCATATAATTTAATAGAGATCGGGGCTACAACGATAATTTTATATTTATTATCTTGGATATTATCAAAGAATAAAGTAATAAGCAAAAGATTGCACAAGCGTATATGGAATTTATTATTATTGATTAGTTTTTTAGTTTCTTGCCTGTTAGGTATTTTATTAATTATACAAATAAATTACGATTTTCCTCACAAGGTTCTATATAACGATTTTTTATATTGGCATGTACAGATAGGTATAGTAATGGTATTGATTGGTATATTCCATGCCTTATGGCATATACCTTATTTTAAAAAAATATTTTCTCCAATAGAATAAAATGAGATTAATATTTGTAATTATTCTAATATTAAATATAAATTTTTTATTAGCTCAAGATTTTTATCCTGAAGAATGCGAAAACTTGGTGCCAAATGCAAGCTTCGAAGGCAATGGTAAAACTACATTGAAACCATGGAAAAAATTAAATACAGCAGACTATTTCGTTTATAGTACAAGTAAAAAAATACAAGACGTAAATAAAATAAAGTTTGACAAGAATTATATCCTTAGGCCTGCTCGCACAGGCAATGCTTATGCAGGTTTACGTTTTTGGCCCAAAAATTATAATGAATTTTTGCAAGTAAAACTAAACAAAACTTTAGAAAAAGGTAAAATATATTACTTCGAGGTGTATATTACCCCATCCAAATATAGCAATTGCTATGCTAAATCTTTCGGTGCAAGCTTTTATCCTAATGCACCAAATTACCTATCGCCCCTAGTATTAGAAACATATAGACCTCAGATAGAAGTAAGAGACGAAAAAGGGCTAAAAAGTGATGATCCTGAAAATGAATGGTTAAAAATCAGTGGTACATTTACTGCTATGGGGAATGAACTTTTTCTCACTATCGGTAATTTCGATCTTAACAATAGAGATAAATTTAAAAGAAAATCGATATTTTCATTTGGCAAACGAGAGGCTTATTATTATGTGGATGATGTTTTGTTATGTGAAATAGGTATAGATTCTACATTGTATTTTTTATCATTAAATACTACTCTTGATAGTCAGTTATTTGATATAGATGAGATAGATATCTCTGCCAAAGATATAATCAAAACTCCCAACAGGGAAGATACATTAGTGCAATTAATACCTGATGAGGGCGGATCTAAAACTTTTTTTATATATTTCGAACCTAATTCATATAAATTAAATGATACTATTTATCGTTTTTTTTCTTATGTAGTTGAAGTTTTACGCGAAAATCCTTCATTAAAAATATTGATTAAAGGCTATCAAGAAACGAACGAATCTGATGATATTAAATTAGCTGAAAAAAGAGCAATGAATATTTTCTATTTATTAAATGGTAATGGCATATCACAAAGTCGTTTTACTATTCAACTACCCAAACAAAGTTGCAAGTCCGATTTCGGTGCTTTGTTGCATTGTAGATTAGTAACTATCACTATTATAAATGAATAAAATTTTGTATTAATGTTAATAATTAAAATGATAAAAATTAATAAAACCTTAACAACTTTGATAAACATTCGAATAGTTATAAATTGATTTGTTGATATTTGTATAAACTGTGAAATAATCAGCAAAATTATATTTCACGGATAACAAATTAAAATATTACAAAATAATATTATTAATTTGTTTTATATGTTAGAATTGTTCAATGCAATATAATAAAAAGTTTTTTTTTATTTAGTAGTATAATAAAATTTAACTTTAACTTTGTAAATTAATAAAAAAAAAAGAACATAAATGAAAAAAATAATTGTGTTTATTATTATTTTTTATTTTTCTACTTTTATTTATAGTCAGAAAAACACTGTAAATATAGAACCTGTCAATGACATTATATCTACTCAAGTACAAAAATTTTCGCAATTACTAAATCTATTAGATAGATATTATGTAGATACAGTAAATTTTTCTCATTTAACAGAAGAAGCTATCAAAGGATTATTATCAGAATTAGATCCTCATAGTGTATATATACCAGCTAAAGATGTAAAAAGTGTAGAAGAGCCATTGGTAGGTAGCTTTGAAGGTATAGGAATAACATTTCAGATAATACGTGATACGATAAATGTAATAGAAGTGATTAGCGGCGGACCAGCAGAGATAGTAGGCATATTTCCTGGAGATAAAATCATAAAAATAGATGATTCAGTTGCTTATGGAAGTTATGTTACTAATGATTATGTAACTAAAAAACTTAGAGGTCCAAAAGGTACATCTGTAAAAGTTACAATCAAGAGAGTAAACCATTCAGAGCTAATAGATTTCATAATTATTAGAGATAAAATACCACTCAACTCCATCAATGCAGCATATATGCTAGAGCCTGGCATTGCTTATATAAAGGTAGACAGATTTGCTCGAAATACTATTAATGAATTCAAAAATACTATTAATGAATTAAAAAAAGAAAAAATAGATTTTTTGATTCTAGATTTACGTGGAAATGGTGGGGGATACTTATCTACTGCAGTGCAGTTAGCAGATGAATTTTTAGATGCAGGTAAATTAATAGTGTATACCCAAGGCAGGAGTATGCCTGTAAACAAGTATGCATCTTCTGCTAAAGGTGAATACCAAGACGGCAAATTAATAGTATTGATAGACGAACGTAGTGCTTCGGCCAGCGAAATAGTCGCTGGTGCTATGCAAGATTGGGATAGAGCAATACTGATGGGACGAAGATCTTTTGGCAAAGGATTGGTACAAAATCCTTATTATTTATTAGATGGTTCACTTGTTAGATTGACTATAGCTAAATATTATACGCCTACAGGTAGATGTATACAAAAACCTTATTCTAATAGTAATGAATATTATCATGATATAGAAAATCGATTAAAAAAAGGTGAACTTATGCATCCTGATTCTGTACATTTGCCAGATTCATTGAAATATTATACTCTAAATAAAAATCGCCTTGTATATGGTGGAGGTGGTATAATGCCTGATGTCTTTATCCCTCTAGATACAAGCTTAAGTTCTGAATTATCAAATCAATTAGTTAGAAAAAATATTTATAATATGTATGTAATAGATATTATAAGTAAGGAGAGAGAAAAATTGTTGAATAGTTACCCAACAAAAGAAGTTTTTCGTAAAAAATTTATAATATATGATGATTTATTTAATAATTTTTTAAATTATGCAAAAAATAATGAAATAGAAATTAATAATGATGAATTAGAAAGATCAAAATCGATTATAAATTGTGTGTTGAAAGCCTCTATTGCACGTTATTTATATGGAGTTAGTGGTTATTATTACAACATTTATGAGATTGATTATGAGCTTAAAAAAGCTGTAGAGCTTGGGAAAGATGGTAAGGTTTTTGAACAATTGTATTAATCGAAATATTATTTATATCATTTATTAATTAATGACTGGTTTTATTAAAATGGATTTGCTACAAGAGCGAAAAATATCAAATTTCTAAGCTTCTCATCTCTGTCTTTTAGTTTTTCTTTTCTTTTTTTTCTAGTCTTATCTAATGCTTTTGTTTTTACAATACAAATTTTTTTTAATTAAATTAACATATTTTAATAATTCTAATATGATTTATATTTTTCTTTGTATGTTAACAGTTGATTTTAAAATTAAATAATTCCTAATCCATTTAAAAATACTAAAATTATCACTAGGGGTGCGATGTATTTAACAATAAAAAAAATCATCGATCTCAATGATAGAGTAAATTTGTTATTAACACCAGCAGATAATTCTTCGTAAAAAACATCTTTCTTTAAATACCAACCCACATAAAGCATGATTAAAAAACCACCTAAAGGAAGTAAGATATTTGATGAAAAATAATCACAAATATCAAAAATGTACATGCAATTACCTTGTGCAGTAGTGATGAAAAGATTTTGAAATGTATTCCAAGACAAAGTAGTAAAAACCCCTAAACACATAACTAATATAGTAGTAATAATGGTTGATAATGTTCTAGACCATTTAAGTTCTTCCTTTAGTACTGCGACTATTACCTCTAATAAAGATATAGAAGATGTAAGGGAAGCTATGAGTAAAAGGATAAAAAACAGGGTAGAAAAACCTGCCCCCCAAGGCATCTGATCAAAAATAGCTGGTAAAGTAACAAATATCAATCCTGGGCCTTGATTAGGTGCTACATTAAAAGAAAATAAAGTAGGAAAAATAACAAAACCAGCAAGGATAGCTATTAAAGTATCAGCAATTGTAATAGAAAAACCGATAAAAGTTAGATTTTGGTCTTTTTTTATGTAAGAACCATAAGTAAGCATTGCCCCCATACCGATACTAAGTGAAAAGAATGCTTGCCCCATGGCCGCTAAAAACGTTTTACCCGTTACTTTACTAAAATCAGGTTTTATAAAAAAATCAATTCCACTCTTACTTCCTGGTAATGTAACTGCTCTAATCATTAAGATTATTAACATCAATATTAATAATGGCATTAGCACTTTAGAACAATTTTCTATTCCTTTTTTTACTCCTCCTAAAATTATTATCGCTGTCATTATTAAAAATATGACTTGCCATAATAATGGTAAAAAACTTTTATCCTTGAAATTTGTAAAATATTGCTGATAATCTAATTTAAAAACTTCGCCGCTAATACTTGCATATATGTAATGTATAGTCCAGCCACCAACTGTACTATAAAATGACAAAATAATAAATGCTGCTAGTAATCCTATGATACCTATAATGATACTACTTTTAGGCCCTAATTTTTTGAAACTTCCTATGACATTTGCTTGTGCTCTGCGCCCTATCATCATTTCAGAGATTAATAATGGAATTCCCAAGATTAGTACAATAAATATGTAAATTAATAAAAAAGCACCACCACCATTTTCACCTGCTACATAAGGAAATCTCCATATATTTCCTAAACCAACAGCAGAACCCGCTGCAGCCGCTATAATACCAAAAGTTGAAGAAAAATTTTCTCTATTAGACATAAAAAATTTTTACAAACTTATAAAAATTTAAAAAATAGAAAAAAATTTAATAAAATTAAGAGCCATCCGTGAGACTCGAACTCACGACCTGCTCATTACGAGTGAGCTGCTCTACCTACTGAGCTAGGATGGCAAATCGGGATGACTGGATTCGAACCAGCGACCACTTCGTCCCGAACGAAGTGCGCTACCAACTGCGCTACATCCCGTTATGTTTTTGCAAAATTAATGTATTTTATGTAAATACATAAAAAGTTAGGTATGAAATAAAAATTTAGATTTTTATAAAATAATGAATGATATCAATGTAATTGATTAGTTAGTAAATTTTTACGTTTTTAACAAAAAATATATAAATAGTAATAGAATTGATTGTGTAATAATCAAAAATCTATAATATACTGTAATGATAAGCTTTATAATAGAATATGTATGTTAAAGTAATTAATAAAAAAGAATATAAAAAATAGGGGTAAAATGAAGTTGTTCGGGAAATTTGGGGAATCTAATATATGTTTCAATTAACATATGTTAAATTCACTAACTCTCTATACCGATACCACGCCCACCTGTCCGAGGATGCAAGGTTAAGCATTCGCCCAGTATTGCTTATAGTCTTGCCTGTGAGGTATTTACCCATCACTACATACCACATAATGTAGTTTTGCAGGTATTTGGTAGCTACACCCCTAAATTTGAAATATATCCAATTTGTGAATTCACTAGCCTTTTTCTTGACAGTACTTAGGCTATATATGCCTCGCTTTTGCCTCTTGCTAGTTACTATTTCCTTGTGCTTGATTACATTTCTTCTAACCTTTTTGAATGCTTTTTTATTACTG
>LFSZ01000050.1 GCA_001512885.1 Rikenellaceae bacterium DTU001 | reverse complement strand
CTTTTTGAATAGCAAAGATAAATTGAGTAAATGGACGATAGCGACCGCCAGCTACATATTTAGCACCTTCACCTAAGGCTCCTTCGAAAGCATCATGAGTAAAAATATCTTTTATCCCTTTTATTCCTTGTTGTGTAAATTTATTATTAATGATTAATAGTCCATCATCTAGAGTATAATCAAAAGTAATAGTTGGTAAATATAAAATACTAGCAATTATAAATAAAAAAATAGTAAGCTTTTTATTATCAATATCATTGATTATTTCAAATAAAGAACTTTTATTATTTTTCATGAAATTTTATTGCGAATTTAATATTTTTTTATCATAAAAATATTTTGTAATTTTGCATAAACTAATCCAAAAGAATTTGCTCTGATGGAGAAGAAAATAGGTGTTATTCTCATAGTGGTACAAAATCGTTCTGCAGTTTCTAAACTCCAGGAGATTTTGAGTCAATATTCTTATATTATTAGGTCTCGTCAAGGTTTAAATTTAGAAAATGAAGGTTATAGTGTGATAACTTTGGTAGTACAAGGTGATATTGACACATTAAATGCACTTACGGGCAAACTCGGACGGATTAGTGGCTTAAAAGCCAAAATTATTACTTTAAACATATCAAATAAGGAGGAAATATGAAATTCAATCCAGAAAAATGTTCGTTGCCCGATAGACCAATGGAGGTATTTATAGATCCAGATGAAATAAGGGAACATTTAAGAACTGCAAAAGCTGATAAGCATGCAGTAAGAGATATCATCCAAAAATCTCTTAATAAAGAACGCTTAAATTTACGAGAAACCGCAATATTGCTCAATGCCGATGATCCAGATCTTATAGCTGAAATTAAAGAAGGAGCACGTGAATTAAAAAAAAGAATTTATGGTAATCGTATTGTGCTTTTCGCACCTTTGTACATAGGTAATAGATGTATTAATAATTGCTTGTATTGTGGCTTTCGCGTTAGTAATAAAGAATCTAAACGTCATACGCTGAGCGACGAAGAAATAATTAAACAGGTAGAAGCTCTCGAAGATAATGGACAAAAACGTTTAATCCTTGTTTATGGCGAACACCCAGATTATTCTGCTGAATACATAGCTCATACTGTTAGATTGGTTTATAGTATTAGAAAAGGAAATGGCGAAATACGTAGAGTAAATATAAATGCTGCACCATTAGAAATAGATGATTTCCGCACAGTTAAGAAAGCCGGCATAGGCACATATCAAATATTCCAAGAAACTTATAATCCAGAAGCTTATAGCTGGTATCACAAAGGTGGAAAAAAGATGGATTACTCATGGAGACTGACTTCTCTGGATAGAGCTCAAGAAGCGGGGATAGATGATGTGGGTATAGGTGCACTATTAGGTTTATATGATTGGAGATTCGAAGTAATGGGGTTGGTCAGACATACTAATCATCTCGAAGCTGTATATAACGTGGGTCCACATACTATTTCATTTCCACGAATCAAAAGAGCATCTGGCTTGACCATTACAGATAAATATTTTGTGACTGATGAGGATTTTATCCGTTTAGTTGCTATTTTGCGCTTGGCAGTTCCATATACAGGAATGATATTAACTGCTCGCGAAAGTCCTAGAGTTCGCGACGAAGTCATCAAATATGGTATCAGCCAAATAGATGGTGGTACTAAGTTAGAAATAGGCGCTTATGCCAAAAAAAGTCTTAACGAAAAGCAAGATTTGAATGCTGAACAATTCGAAATTGAAGATTCTAGATCTTTAGAGGAAATAATAGATGAATTGACTGATATGGGATTCATACCGTCGTTTTGCACATCTTGTTATCGTAAAGGTAGAACTGGTGAGCATTTTATGGAGTTTTCTGTACCTGGTTTCATAAAACGCTTTTGTACTCCTAATGCTTTATTGACCTATGCTGAATATCTTTGTGATTATGCATCTCCGCAATTACAAGAAAAAGGATGGAAAAAAATTGATGAAGAACTCAAAGCATTAGAACAAGATGGATATAATACTCAAAACTTGATTAGTAGATTAGAAAGAGTTAAATTGGGCGAACGAGATTTGCATTTGTGAAATCAACTATTTAATGTTTAGTAAAATTAAAATATTAATTCAGTATGTGCCAATATGCATAATTAACAACCTACAAAGGACAACAAACAATTTGCTAAATTTCTAAACTACTAAACCTTTATCTTTTGTCTTTATTAATTATAATCTGTTAATTAGATTTACAAATTTTTTACTTATTTCAGCTCTATCAAAATTATCTAAAACAAATTTTTTACCATTTTTTCCAAGTTTTATGCAAAGATCTTTATTTTCATATAAATAAATAGCAGCATTAGCCAAAGATATAGGATCGTCTGGTTCGTAACTAACCCCTGCATTAGCTTGCTTTATAAAAAGTTCATAAGCTTCCCCTTTTATTCCTAAAATCAAGGGTTTAGCAAAAGCAAGATGTTCAAAAATTTTTGACGGAATGGCACCTTGCAATAAATCAATATTTCTTAATGGTATCAAAGCTACATCCTCAGCTCTAATTATAGTTGGTATTTCTTTTCTTGGTATAGTTCCCATCAAATGCACATTAGTAACTTCATTAATCCGAGATTCTAATTTATATAATTCTGGACCTTCTCCAAAAATCAAAAAATGAATAGGATAATTATTTAATTTTTTAGCAGCTTCTATTACTATTTCTAATCCTTGTGCATATCCAATTATTCCAGCATAAACTATTAAAAAATCATTTTCATCAAAATTATGATTTTTTCTCCATATAGTAGGTTTTGTATATGAATATTCAAATAAATCTGCACTTATACCATTAGGCAGCCAATAAGTTTTTACTTTTGGAAAGCGATTAGAGATATTTGAAATTATTCCTTTTGTTTGCCCAGTGACTAAAACGGATTTTTTGTATAAAAAAGATTCAAACCAATATAAAGGTTTTAGAATTATTTTATTTTTAATAATTCCTAATTTTTCTATGCTTTCCGGCCATAGATCACTTACATTTGTTATTAGCTTGGCACCAGTTCGTTTTTTTAATACATAAGCAGCCCAACCTAAAAATATTGGAGGGGTTTCCCAAAATAAATAATCTATCTCTTCTGTTAAAACTCTTTTCGAATATTTGATCACATTATATGCAAATGAAATATATTGAAATAATCTTTTAAAAGGCGTTCTTTTTTTAGGTATATAAAGTGTAAATCTATGCACTTCTATATCATCCATTATGTCAAATCTATATTTTTCGCACCTGTATCCTTCATAAATTTCATTTTTAGGATAATTTGGTAATGCAGTCAATACAATTACTCTGAATTTATTATTTTTTAATGATTTAGCTAGTTCATATAATCTATATTGAGGTGCTCCTATTTCTGGTGGAAAATATTGTGTTAATATTACAAAAGTTTTGTATGTATCAGATTGTATCATTTTAATATTTATTATTTGTCAAAATTAAAGATAATTTCAATTTGATAAGTACGAAAGAAATTAGTATATATTTATTGTTGATAATTTATTTTGTCGAATAAATATTTAAAAAAATAAAAGTTTATTGATTTTTCAGATATTTATCAAACCATCCAAAAAATTCTCTCTGCCATAAGATAGCATTTTGAGGTTTTAATATCCAATGATTTTCTTCAGGGAAAATAACAAGCTTAGCAGGAATATTTCTTAAACGAGCAGCTTGGAAGGCTTGTAATCCTTGAGTATAGCTAATGCGAAAATCATTTTCTCCATGCATCACTAGTATAGGAGTATCCCATTTATCTACAAGCTTATGAGGAGAATTAGCATATGTACGTTGTACTATTTTATTATTTTTATCCCAATAAGGACCACCGAGATCCCAGTTTACAAACCAATATTCATCAGTTTCTAAATATTGGCTTTCTAGATTAAACATCCCTGAATGTGATATGAATGCCTTAAATCTGCCATTATGCACACCTGCTAGATAATATACAGAATATCCTCCATAGCTAGCACCAGCAGCACCTAATGCATCTTTATTTACATAACAAACGGTTGCAAAAGTATCTATTGCTGTTAAATAATCTTGAATATTTAACCCACAGTAATCGCCACTAATCTGTTCTAACCATTCTATACCGAATCCTGGCAAGCCTCTACGATTGGGAGCTACTATGATATATTCATTAGCTGCCATTAATTGAAAATTCCATCTATAGCTCCAGAATTGACCTACCATGCTCTGAGGTCCACCTTCGCAATATAATATCGTTGGGTATTTTTTAGTGCTATCGAAATGAGGCGGATAAATTACCCATACCAGCATTTTTTTCTTATCTATTGTATTTATCCAATAGGGGCGCACTTCACCCATCTGCAATTGATCTAACCAATACTTATTAATAAATGATAGTTCGCTTTCTGCACCACTTAATGGATCTATTATATAGATTTCATCTGGTTTAGACATAGATTGTTTGATGCCTATTATACCTTGTTTAGATATTAAAAAATCGTGATAATTATGTGTACCACTGGTTATAGCTAAAGGTTTCTTTTTATAGATATCTACTAGATAGATTTGTTGAGTACCATGCCATGGACTAATGAAATGAATAAATTCTCCATCTGGGGACCATTTTAGATTAGTAGCATGAGTCTCATAATTTTCTACTGCCTCCCACATAGTATCTTTTGTGAAATCATAGATAAATGGACGAATGCGATCAGATTCGTAGCCTTCACGTTCCATGCTCTCCCAAGCTATTTTTTTACCATCAGGACTATAAACTGGATTTTGATCAAATCCCATCATACCTTTTGTCATATTCCATAGATCATCTTTGTCTAAATCATAAATATAAATATCGGAATTAGTAGACAACGCATAGTCTCTACCTATCATGGCTTTAGCAGTGAAAGCTAACTGCTTACCATCAGGATGCCAATTAATTTGTTCATTACCACCAAAAGGATATAGTGGACATTCATAAGCTTGAGTATACATCACATCTTTGCCTACAGTATCTATTTTATCACTATAGGGAGCTATGAATAGATGCGAAAAAGACTTGACCCACTGATCCCAATGTCTGGGCAATAAATCTTCGTATATTCTAGCATTTGCCTTAGGCAGATCGGAATAGATATCTTCGGGATCTGGTATTATTTTTACATCTTTGAAAAAAGCAATATGTTTTTGGTCTGGAGCATATTCGAAGCCGTTTACTCCACCTTTGATATATGATATTTGCTCTATCTTACTACCATCTATGTTCATTTCAAATAATTGCAAATCACCATTTTTATCAGGATAAAGATATCCAATTTTCTGCCCATCAGGGCACCATCTAGCATTATATTCACTCTTAGGAGTAGTAGTGATTCTTTGTCTTTGTTTTGTATTTAGGTCTATTATATAGAGCTCTCTATTGCCTTTATTTTCTTGCCAATCATACCACATAACGCCAAAAAGTAATTTATTTTTGTCAGTAGAAAGCTGCATATCAGAGATACGACCAAAATACCAAAGTTTCTCAGGAGTTAAGATATTAGACTCAAATTTTAAACTATCGGGACCAATGATTTTTTCGGCTTCAATACTTGTTTTTTTACAAGATATGAATATCAATGTCCATAATAAAAATAAAATAGAAATAAAAAAATACTTTTTCATAATAAATTCTTTTTGAGAACCAAAAATATAAAATTAAAATGTAAATAAAAAATTTTGAATTTTAAAAACTTTAATATTCATTAAAGTAATTACCTTGTCACATCGGTAGTTATGAATTTATATTTTTGATTTACTCTAGTTAAAGCAAAAAGATTTTGAAAAATATCAGGTTATTTAAAAATACATTGTTCTGTTATCAATAACTTTGTAAACCTTTTTTAAAGAATTTAATAATTCATAGTTAATTTTAGACGTATGCATTTGGTTTTCTTGTAATCTGAGCGTATTTATTTCTACATTGCTGCGTTGGTGCTCTTCAAAAACTCGAGCAACAAATACTGCCGTTTCACCTTTGATAGGATGACTAATGACCTGTAAAGGTAAAGAAGAAACAGCACCCACAAGTTTAGGTTCAGGACCATAAAAAGGCAAGCTATATGTATAAAAAGTTATTACAGCTGAGTCTAATTCAGTATTTAATTTTTGTGGCAAGGTATTTATATCATTAGCTTTGAGTTCATTAATTTTTTTGATAAGTATCTCTGCTTTTTTTTCTTTTAAAACAAAGGGGCGTAATTGTTCTTTTACTTTTTCGTAAGCTAAGTAAGGTTTTTTTTCATCTTGCCTATATTTTAATAAAGCTACAACTTCTTTATTTTCGTAATTCAAATCAAAGACAGCAGACACTGTTCCTACCTTTGTTTCTTTATTATAAGCCCAACGTATAATTTCACGACCATTTTCGATACCAGGTATAGTAAAATCATCTTTTTTAATACGTTCTGCTGTTCGTTTATTATAACCTTTGCTAATTATTAGATCTTCAAAATCATTAGCAGTTTTAGCCATTATTGCAAAATTATTAGCTATATTATATATGCTGTCCATGGTTTCATTGCTTGGCTCTAAAGGAAAAACTATATTGGCTACAAGATATTTTTCGATAGGTTTGGTTTTCTTTTCTACATAAATAATATGAATACCAAAATCGGTTTCTATTTTTGTAAATTGTCCTTCAGGTGTAGAAAAGCAAGCATCATTAAAAGGTTTTATCATTATACCTTCTGTGAACCAACCTAAATCTCCATTTTGTGGTATACTACCTTGGTCGTCACTATATTTTTTTACAAATTCATTAAATAATGCAGTATCTCCTGTAGATTTTAGAATGACAAATAAACTATCTGCTAATTTATCAGCCTCTTCCTTTGTACGAGTAATATTAGGCGAACTTCTCATAGCACCTTGATAAGCGATGAGTAAATGTCGAGCTTTTACGCTATCAGGAATTATTTTTTTGTCTAAAAACATATTAATATACCAAGTATTATTGTATAAGTAAGGACCGATTATTGTACCTTTTTTAGCATTTGCTAATGAATCAGCTTGAGGTGGTAAATCAGATAATTTTATATAAATAGAATCAAATGGTTCTTTAGAGAATTTATTTACGATTATTGGAATTCGATGTTCGCTAGCTGACATTAATGAATCATAGGCTTCTTTTATATATAATTCGACTTTTTTCATATCAGAAGCAGAAGGTAATACATCGAAAATCACATAATCAATATCTACGAAAGGATCAGTTTGGAACATATATAAATGCTCTTCATAATATTTTTTTAAGTCAGTCTCAGACAATTGTATTTCATTATCACTGATAGTAGAATATTTCAATCCTAGGTATTGAACCGTTCGTTCAGTATTGTAATCATTTACTTGTTTATTAAGGATAGGAGTAGGGATGTAATAGGCTTTTGAAATAATATTAAAATATTTTTGAAATTTATGATCTTCTAATATAGTATTTTCTATAGCAAACCATCGTAGCTGCTCAGCTTCTGGCAAAGTTTCTAAATTATCTAAATAACCTTGCACTACTCTAGGATCAAAGTTCCCAGTGTTAGGATCTGTAAAAATCTGTCTTATAAAAGGATGTATTAGTCTGCCAGTAAATAAACTTGATATCTCAGCTTTACTTATAAAAATATTTGCTTTTCTTAATTCTTTGTCAATTATTTTATTATTAATTAATTGATCTATAGCATAATTATTAATTTGGTGCCTTTCTATTGGAGTAAAATGATAATTATCTCCATATTGCATTTTAAAAAATTCTTCTTGTTCTAATATTTTATAATCAAATTCTTCATAACTAATAGCTTCATTTAGTACCTTTGCAATTGGATCAATTCTGCGTCTACCACCACCTTTCCATAATAAATCACTTAATATAAAAAGTATCATAGCTCCACCTATTGCTATTAACAATAAAAGTGAACGCTTTCTAATTTTTTCGATAACAGCCATAATTTATATTTTTATGCAAAAATAATTTAAAATTTTTAAAAATAAGAATTATTATTTATACTTAATTTTGAAAAACAATTAAAATTTAGTTTTGAATGAGGAATATTTTTACTTTATTTTTGATTATTTGTATTTCATTATCCACTTTTATAATATCAAAAATACATGCTCAAGAATCAGCTTATGATTTTTTTTTAATAGGTAAAAATATGTATGATGCTCAAAATTATAAGCAAGCCATACATAATTTTGACAAAGCTATTTCTTTAAATACTTTTTATTATGATGCTTATTTAGAAAAAGCTAAATGTTATTTGGCTATTAATAATAAATCTGAAGCTTTAAATGAGATTAATAAAGTTATTAATTTAAAAAGAAATTATGCTCCAGCCCTATATATGCGTGCTGAATACTGGATGAATGAAAAACAATATAAACAAGCTATCACGGACCTAAAAGAGGTAGTTTTACAAAATAAATATTATTATCCTGCTAGAGAATTACTTGCTAATGCTTATTATAATATTAATGATTTTCAAAATGCTTTAAATGAAATTAATTTTTTAATATCTGAACAACCAACTGAATACAAATATTTACTAAAAAGAGCTCATATAAATAAAGATATGAAACAATGGAATGAAGCTATAAAAGATTGTAATACATTGATTAGTAAAAATAAGTTTGCCAATGAAGCATATGCTCTGAGAGGTACTATTCTATTAGAACAAAATAAAAATAATGAAGCTTTTGATGATTTTTCGAGAGCTATAGCAAATAATTATTTTACTAAAGAATTACTTCTGATTTATCTGAATATGTCTATGAAAAATGATAAATTAATTAATTCACAGCAAGCATTAGAATTATTAATAAAAAATTATGAACCCAAAAACTCATATTATCATCTGTTATTAGGTAAAATTTTAATAAAAGAGCAAAAATACGATATTGCTATTAGTGTTTTAAAAAATGCCATTTCTCTACGGCCAAATTATGATACAGCATATGTTTATCTAGGTATGGCTAAAAGATTGATAAGTAAGGACCCTATTAATGATTTACGTAAAGCTATTTATTTGAATCCAAAAAATTCTTTAGCATATGAAGAGCTTGGTATTTATTATATTGATAAAAAATTATATTCTCAAGCTCTAGATAATTTGAGTACTGCTATTAAACTTAATCCAACTGGTAGGGCTTATTATTATAGAGCAATCGTGTGGGATTTGAATAGAAATAAAGAAAATGCCTGTTTAGATTTGAAAAAAGCTAAAGAATTAAATTATAAAGAGGCTCAAATTGCATTTAATAAAATCTGTATGTAGTTAATTAAACTCTCAGGCATCTATATTTATTTTTTTTTCAACTATGTAAGTGTAAATAGTTATAGATTTATTTACAAATCATTATTTTGAGATAAATGGAGGTTCTATAACGTTTATTGTGGGTAAAAACATTTTAGATTGTTACATAAAAATAACTATCTTTAATTATTTAGGTTGTTTATTTTACCACAGAGAACACCAAGTTATTACACAAAGTCCACAAAGTGCCATTTATGGTCCTTTTAATTTCATCCTTCTCTGTGTTCTTTGCGCATTCTTTGAGAACTTTGTGGTTAATATTTAACTATACTATAATTAATAAACTAATATTAACAATTTTTTTATAAAACTACTCTTTTTTTAATCTTTACCCATACAAAACGTTATAGAACCTAAATGGAGGTTTGAAAACAAATTAAATACAAATAAAAAAAATTATAATTTATTAAACACACACGAAGTCATTTAGATAAGTATTGGGCTAATGATATAACGATCATCATTAATGTTTTAAAAAACATCATAATAAATTAAGCATCAATTTTTGCCAATCTAGCGTTAGCTTCTATAAATTGCCTACGAGGCGGTACATCCTCTCCCATCAGCATAGAAAAAACTCTATCTGCCTCTGCAGCATTTTCTATAGTAACTCTGTTAAGAATTCTAGTTTCAGGATTCATAGTAGTCTCCCAGAGTTGTTCGGCATTCATTTCGCCTAGACCTTTATATCTTTGAATATGAATATTTCTTTTGTCGCCAGTTTGTTTCCATTCAGCTAATATTTTGTCTCTTTCATCATCAGACCAACAATAAATCTTTTTATTACCTTGACGCATTAGATATAGAGGTGGTGCTGCTATATATACATAACCTTTTTCAATTAATTCTCTCATATATCTAAAAAAGAAAGTAAGAATAAGAGTAGTTATGTGGCTTCCATCTACATCAGCATCAGTCATGATTATTACTTTGTGGTAACGTAATTTTTCTAAGTTTAGAGCCTTGGGATCATCTGGTGTACCGATAGTTACACCTAAAGCTGTATAAATATTACGAATTTCTTCACTTTCAAAAACTCTATGATCAGCAGCTTTTTCTACATTTAAGATTTTACCTCTTAAAGGAAGTATAGCTTGAAAAAGTCTATTACGACCTTGCTTAGCAGTGCCACCAGCGGAGTCACCTTCTACTAAAAAGATTTCACATTTAGCAGGATCAGTTTCAGAGCAGTCTGCTAACTTACCTGGCAATTGTGCCGAACTAAAAACAGTTTTTCTTAGCACCATTTCGCGTGCTTTACGAGCTGCATGACGTGCTGATGCTGCTAAAACTACTTTATTAAAAATCTCACGAGTTTCTTTTGGATGCTCCTGTAAATAATAAGATAAATGTTCGCTGACGATAGAATCTACTGCACCAGCTACTTCTGAATTACCTAATTTTGTTTTTGTTTGACCTTCGAATTGTGGCTCTGGCACCTTTACACTCAATATAGCTGTAAGACCCTCCCTAAAATCATCACCTGAGATTTCAAATTTCACTTTATCAAAATATCCTTGTTCATCGCCATAAGCCTTCATAGTACGAGTGAGCGCCCTTCTGAAACCAGCCAAATGAGTTCCACCTTCTATAGTATTAATATTATTAACAAAAGTATGAACGTTTTCGATATAAGAATCATTATATTCAAAAGCAATTTCTACTTTGATATTATCTTTTTCACCTTCAATATATATGGGTTCTGGCATTAATACCTGCCTCGACTCGTCTAAATAATGAATAAAATCTATTAATCCATTTTCATAATAAAAAGTACTAATGCGGGGTTCATCAGGATTAAATCTCTCATCCATTAACTCAATAGTTACACCACGGTTTAAAAAAGCAAGTTCACGAAGTCGTTTAGATAGTATATCATACTTGAAATCAATATTTTGAAAAATCGAATCATCAGGTTCGAAGTATATTGTAGTACCAGTTTCCATAGTTTCGCCTATACATTGTAATTCAGTAATTGGTTTACCACATTCATATGTTTGTTGCCATATTTTGCCATCACGTTTAATAGTAGCTATCATTTTTTTAGATAAGGCATTTACACATGATACACCTACTCCATGTAAACCACCAGAAACCTTGTATGTATCTTTATCAAATTTGCCGCCAGCATGAAGCATTGTCATAACTACTTCTAGGGCTGGTCTATTTTCTATAGGATGCATGTCTACAGGAATGCCACGCCCGTTATCCATAACGGTAATAGCGTTATCATTATGAATAATTACTTTTATATTATCACAATAACCAGCCAAAGCCTCATCGATAGAATTGTCTAATACTTCATAGACTAGATGATGAAGTCCTCGCTCACTCGTATCACCTATATACATTGCTGGTCGCTTGCGTACAGCTTCTAGTCCTTCTAATACCTGTATGTTATTAGCATTATAATCGTTTATTGCATTAACTTCATTCATAAATTTAATTTTTAGCTTTATGCAAAGTTAATAATTTTTGAAAATATAAACAAATATTTAGCCATAATTATAATGATTAATGTGTTTTTGACTTAATTTATAATTTATGGTTATTATTACTATAAATAATCAATGTTTTAGTCATTGACATAGGTTCTAATTTTGAGATGCATGAAATTATCTGTATTTTATCAATAATTTTTTATTTTAAAAAAAAATTATTAATTTTGCAAAGAAGTATTCTTCATGATTTTTTTAAATTTTTTCATAATTAAAAAAGGAATTCATTTAAATGAATTCCTTTTTTATTCAATTTCTAATTTTTTAATTAAATTTGCTTTTAATATTTTTTTTTAACTTTTCTTAAAAGTTATTATTTTTTATCAATGTAAAAAAAATGATGTATCATTTTTTCAATATCAAGATTTTCAAACCTTACATTTGGTTTTTTAAATATATTAAGTATTTTAATATGTTAATTCAGAGTTATGCAGTTAATAGATAAATATTACGATGTTAGCTTAGAAGATTTGCCCATCTTAGCAAAAAACTTAGAAGAATTATTTACTAAAAGAAATATCATATGCTTACAAGGTGAAATAGGTGCAGGCAAAACTACCTTAGCAAAACAAATTGTAAAAAATATGTTGGGTTCGGATCATGCTATTAGTCCTACTTTTTCGATTTTGAATATTTATAATAATGATAATATTTCTATTTATCATATAGACTTATATAGATTAAACGATATAAAAGAATTTTTTGACTTAGGATTATATGAGTATTTATCAGATAATTATGTATTAATAGAATGGCCGGAATTAATTTTAAACTATTTGAAAGATTTTGATTTTTACCTTGTAAAAATTAATATAATTAATGAAACAAAAAGATTAATAGAAATATGGGGATGAAAAAGCATTATTTTTATGGGCCTACGGGTGAATTTTTACCTCTAGAAAAGAGACTTGAGGTGAAAAATAATCAAAAAAAATTTGTTATAGGCATTCCAAAAGAGATAGCCTTTCAAGAGCATAGAGTTAGTTTAGTGCCAGATAGTGTTAAAATGCTTGTGCATAATGGACATGAAGTATTGGTAGAAGATGGTGCAGGTGAATATGCTAGATTTAGTAATCATGATTATGCTGAGGTAGGTGGAGAAATTGTAAATAGCCATGTGGATATTTTGGCTAGATCTGATATAATAGTAAAAGTAGCTCCATTATTAATGCAGGAAATACAATATATGAAAAAAAATCAAATTGTTATTTCTGCTGTCAATTATTATTCACAATCAAAAGAATATTTCGAATCATTGATTGAGCGAAATGCTATAGCAATTGGTTTTGAATTTATCAAGGATAATAGTGGGAGATATCCAGTATTAATGGCTATGAGCGAGATAGTAGGTTATGGAGTGATACAATTAGCAGCTAGATATCTTAGTGATAATAAAATAAGCAAGGGTTATCTGTTTGGTGGATTGCCAGGATTAAATCCCACTGAGGTAGTAATAATAGGGGCAGGTAGAGTTGGTTTATTCTCTGCTAAAGCTGCCAAAGCTTTTGGCGCTTTAATAAAAGTTTTTGATAATAAAATTTACAAGTTACGTAGCATAGTTTCAGAATTAGGTCCTGATATTTATACTTCTGTATTGCATCCAGAAGTTATAATAAAAGCACTCAAAACAGCTAATGTTGTAATATGTGCCCTGTATATGAATGATGGTGAACTATCATTTTTACTGACCGAAGATATGGTAAAAGAAATGAAAGAAGGCAGTATAATCTTTGATGTTAGCATAGATCAAGGGGGTTGTTGTGAAACTAGTGAAATTACTTACATAGATGACCCGATTTTTGTAAAACATGGCGTTATTCATTATTGCGTCCCTAATATTGCTTCTAATTTCCCTCGTACAGCAGCCTATGCCCTTAGCAATTTTTTTACACCGCTAATTATTGATATTGCTGATAATGGTGGTATCAAAGAGTATTTACGTATAAATCCTTATTTTTCTCAAGGAACATATATACTAGACGAAAAAATATGTCATCCATTAATAGCTCAACATTTCAATTTTAAATATACACCGATACAACTTTTACTTGGTGGTTTTTAAAAAAAAATTATCTGTGTAATCTGTGTAAAATGAGGCAAAATGATTGATTAGAGCATAATAAAAAAAAATTACAAATGCCACCTATTTATTGATTTATCTCTGAAAAGGTATTTTATTCCACATTTTACTCCTAATGCATTATTAATATAGAAATCATTTACAAATGGTATCCTAAATTGTAATTCTGCAAAAACCCCTAAACCAGCTACAGGATTTATTAGATAAGTGTATGTAATGCTTGTGTAGATATTATTTATTTGTCCTAGGTAATTATTTAAGTTAAATGGCGAAATTTTTATATTTTGGTATGAAGAAAATAGCTGAAAAAGATGTCGATTTTTTAAAATATTTAATTGTAATATTATTTCTTTTAAATTCTCTCCTTGCCACATACCTAGAGGTTGAGATAAATGTGTGGGATAAGTAGAATAATATTCATTATCCATAGCATGCTCGGCTACATTATTGTATTCTAATCTTACATTAAAAAACAAGGACGTATCTTTAAATTTTATCCTACTCAAAATACCAATTTGGTATGCCAACTTATTTTTAAAATTTTTATCTATTGCATCATCTATATTTATAGTGTTTTGAAAATAAATATCATTATTAGGTAAATAAAAATTGATAGCATAGCCAGGTAAAGACCAAGAAGGTTTATTCTGTAAAATAAAAGGACGTAGCTGTGGTATTAGAATAAAGGTATAAGGTGAAAATCTAAGCTGTTTTTTAGCTGGATGAAAAATTGTAAAATCTAATAATGAAATTGATAAAAAATCATAAGGATTAAAAGTGAAATAATTTACTGAAAAAATATTACGCGTAGATATCTCTGTGATATCTACTACATTATCATTGTGATACGCTATACCAGTAATATTGCCCAGGATAATTTTTTTTTGGTAGTTAAAAACAAAATGAATATATGGGTAGGGACGAGCATCATAGCCTAATATCAAACTTCTATACCCATGCCCTACATTCAATGTATTGAAACCACTTTCTATTGCAAACCAATTAGTAGCTTGCCATTGAATGCGTCCCAAAGCCAATCCGTAATCTAAACCTCGATTTCTATATTTTTTCACCCAATTATTTCCTGGTAAGAAACCAATAGAATCTATTAGGCTCATGTAATATCTAGGCAGATATGCTTGATTTTCATAAAATTCACTAGATAAATAAAGTTTTTTACCTATTTGAGCCATCATATATACGCCTCTGGTATTAACAAAATTAATTTTTGTATTATTTGTTTTATCTATTCCTATTGATAAATCCAAAAAAGGATTAATTATGATTTTAGCTATAGAATCAGTAAGCATTACTAAATTTTCTTCGGTAAGTTTTCTAATTAACCATTTATTAGTTGAAACCTGTTCTGCAATAATATCAGGAAATAAGCGCATATAACCATTATATTTTATGTTATCAAAATAAAGGGAACTATTTTCGAAATATGTAATTTGAGAATTTAAAGTAGTGAAAATAATAATAAAAAAAGAAAAATAAATAGATTTTTTAACAAATATCATTAATAATAAATTATAGTTTTACATTTTAGTTAGTAAAATCAAACAAATAAATCAGTAAAGCTAAAGCTATCAACATCGAAAAGCCCTTTATCAGATAATTTTAAATGTGGAATCACTAACAAAGACATAAAAGCCAAAGTCATAAAAGGACTATGCATATTGCTACCATACTCTGTTGTATATTTATTCAAGGTTTCATAACTGTCAGCAGTTTTTACAACTTCCATATCAGACATAAGTCCTGCAATAGGTAATGGTAAAATATGTGTATTTTTATCACTTACAAAGACCAAACCTCCTTTGTGCTTCTGAATAAGTTCAATAGCTTCCACTATAAATCTATCTTGGGTACCTATAGCTACGATATTATGACTATCATGAGCTACAGATGAACCAATAGCACAATTTTTGAGTTCAAATCCATTTATAAATCCGATGGCAGGTTTTGCTCCACTTTCATACCTATTTAAAACTACAATTTTTAAGACATCTCTATTTTGGTCTGAAATTGCGAAGCCATCTTCATCTATTGTAACAGTCGTTACTAATTTTTCTGTCAATAGAGAACCATCAAAAGCTTTTATTATTTGTATATTATTACTTGTAGCTTTCAACTTTAAATCATCAATACTAATCTTATTAATAGTAAAATTATTAACTAATTGATTAATACGTGAAGTGAAATTAACTTTACCATGATCATATACCAAATTTCCTTTAATAAAAGTTTGTAAAACATTAAAATTATTAAAGTCATCGATTACAATTAAATCTGCTGGATCGTCTTTTTGTAAAAATCCAACAGGCAAGCGATAGTGCTGAGCTGTATTTAAGCTAGCAGCTCTTATTGCGGTGATAGGATCTACGCCATTAGCAATGGCTTTACGTACCAATTTATTTATATGTCCTTTAATGAAATGATCAGGATGCAAATCGTCGGTGCAAAACATGATTTTGTCTGGATTTTCTAATAACAATGGCCACAAATTATCGAAATCTTTAGCTGCTGAGCCTTCACGAATCAAGATTTTCATACCAAGTTTTATTTTTTCTCTTGCCTCCTCTATGTTAGTACATTCATGATCGGTAGAGATGCCTGCATCTATATATTTTTTTAGTTCATCGTTAGATAATAGCGGAGCATGACCATCGATAGGTTTGTGATGATTAATAGCTGCTTCAATTTTTTTTACTACTTCTATATCATTATTTATAACACCAGGGAAATTCATCATTTCTGCTAAAGCATAAAAATCAGGTTTAGCAAGCAATGAATTAATAATTTCAGCATCTATCACAGAACCAGAACTTTCGAATGCAGTAGCTGGTACACAACTAGGAGCTGTGAAAAAGAAATGAAAAGGAACCGTTTTGCCATTCTCAATCATAAAATCAATGCCTTTCACACCCATTACGTTGGCTATTTCGTGAGGATCTGCTACTACACCTATGGTACCATGCTTCACAGCTTCGGCAGCAAAAAACGAAGGAGCTACTAGAGAACTTTCTATATGTACGTGAGCATCTATTAACCCTGGCAAAATATAGTTCTCACATAAAATATTATCATTCCTTTCTATATTTTTAATTCTTCCATTTTTGATTTTTATAGTACCTTTATATATTTCACTATTAATAACATCTACAATATTGCCACTAATAATATATTTTCTCATATTAAATTATTTTTTACAAAAATAAAAAAATTATCAATATAATAAATACAGAATATATTTCTATTTAAAATTCAATAATAAAGTAAAAACTTAATATTATTTTTTGTTTTTGGTAATTAAGTTTTAAATTATAATTTATAATTTTGCAGAATAAAATAACTTATAAATTATGAATAAATTCATTACACCTCGAAACGTAGACTATTCTCAATGGTACTTAGATATAATAGAGCACGCACAATTAGCAGAAAATTCTGTAGTACGTGGATGTATGGTAATAAAACCTTATGGCTTTGCATTATGGGAAAATATACAAGCTACCTTAGACAAGATGTTTAAAGATACGGGGCATATTAATGCATATTTCCCTTTATTTATACCAAAATCCTTTTTTAGTAAAGAGGCGGAGCACGTAGAGGGTTTTGCGAGTGAATGTGCCATCGTTACACATTATAGATTAAAAAAAGATCCTAATAGTAAAGGTTTGATAATAGACGATACAGCTAAATTAGAAGAAGAGCTAGTAGTAAGGCCTACATCTGAAACTATTATCTGGAGCACTTACAGAAATTGGATACAATCATACAGGGATTTACCTTTATTAATAAATCAATGGGCAAACGTAGTGAGATGGGAGATGCGAACAAGGCTTTTTTTAAGAACCACAGAATTTTTATGGCAGGAAGGACATACTGCACATGCTACTAAGGAAGAAGCTATGGAAGAAGCTAGATTAATGCTCAATATTTATGCGTCTTTTGCAGAACAATATATGGCTATACCAGTAATAAAAGGTGTTAAAACTGCTAACGAACGCTTTGCAGGTGCCGAAGATACATATTGCATAGAAGCTATGATGCAAGATGGCAAAGCTCTACAGGCTGGTACAAGTCATTTTTTAGGTCAAAACTTTGCTAAAGCTTTTGACGTGAAATTTTTAGATCGTAATAATGAACTCCAATATGTATGGGCTACCAGTTGGGGAGTATCTACTAGATTGATTGGTGCAATTATAATGACTCATAGTGATGATAAAGGATTAGTATTACCTCCTAAACTAGCACCTACTCAGGTAATTCTAATACCTATTTTTAGAACTGAAGAAGAAAAATCAAAAGTTTTAGAAAAATTAAATAATATTAAAAATCAATTAATTGAAAATAATATAAAAGTTAAATTAGATGATAGAGATGAATTCTCGCCTGGATGGAAATTTACTGAGTGGGAAATGCATGGCGTACCTCTCAGACTAGCTATAGGTCCACGTGATATTGATAATAATACCGTTGAATTTGCTCGAAGGGACACTGGTGAAAAACATATTTTACCTCAAGATAATATAATAGAAAATGTAAAAAATTACTTAGAAAATATTCAAAAATCTCTTTTTGAGAAAGCACTTGATTTTAGAGATGCTCATACGTACATTATTGATACTTGGGATGAATTTATAGAAAAAATAGAACAAGGTAATTTCATTTGGGCTCATTGGGATGGTACCACTGAGACAGAATTAAAAATCAAAGAGCTCACTAAAGCCACTATTCGTCTGATACCACTATCGCCTAATCTAGAAAATGGTAGCTGCATACTTACAGGTAAGCCCTCTAAATATAGAGTTTTATTCGCTCGAGCATATTAATTTAAATATATACATTAGATAAAAACAAACAACAATAAGTTTTGTATTGAGGATAAGTTAAAATTGACATCATCCATTGTTTTACTTTACGTATTTTATACCACCATCAAATAATTTTTATTTAATTTTACAAAAAAATAATTATGGATAATTTCAATTTATTAGATTATCAAGCTCTACCCAAAGAACAAAAACGTAGATTTCTAGATAATCTATATCAATTTTTATTAGAAAACAACTACACAGCCGTAGATTA
>LFSZ01000069.1:21771-39582 GCA_001512885.1 Rikenellaceae bacterium DTU001 | reverse complement strand
CCTTTAGGTCGTGGAACAACAAAGAAAAAGGAATGGGCTTTAGCCCTGAAATATTCTGAATAATGGATGCGATAATAAATAATAAAAAAACCTTTTATGGGTAATTCACAAATCTACCCAATTAATCGTCCCAACAAAAAACACCTGTATATTTAATGATTGTAAAATTATATTTGGTCAAATGCTTCAAATATCTTTTTTGATTTCCATATTTTTCAATTCTTTTCTCCATTGTATATAACCGACAACTGCTAAAAAAGTAAGTAAAACAAAAAGAATCGTAGTGGGATAAAGTTGTTTATAAATATAGAGTGCCACACTGGTAGCATCTACGACGATCCAAAATATCCAATTTTCTATTTTTTTGCGAGCAAGCATCCACGTAGCTACGAAACTAAGTGCAGTAGTGAATGCATCCCACCAAGGGACATTGCTATCGGTATAATTAGCTAAAATAAATCCAATTAAAAAAAATGTTCCTACTGTTATGATAGCAATAATAATCCATGTTTTTATATTATTAATAGTAGAAATTGGCAATGGTGCCCTTTCATCATTATCATTTCTCTTTTGTCCGAAGAGCCACGCCCAAAGCCCATAAATGGACATTCCTACATAATAAAATTGCATACTCATATCGGCATATAGCTTACTTGTATAATATACTACTATGTACATAGCTGATACTACTAAACTGATTAGCCAATAAAACGGTTTGGCATTAATCTGAAAATATATAGCTATTATACCTAAGCTAGCTGCTATTATCTCAAACCAATGTACACTTATATATTCAAACAAATCATATATAGTTTTTTAAAAAAAAACTCGTTACACCAAAAATAAAATTTTATTTAATTTGAAGGTAGAGTATAATTATCTAAACAAGCATTTGCTATTTTCATAACAAAGATAGAATTAGGATTTTGGAACGCTTCTTTTATCTCTTTAGTCAATATTTTCATTACATCATCATACTCACCAAATATCTGAGTGCTCATTCCATTTGTGATTATTTTTATTTCTTTATAAGATCTCAATGCCTCTAAAAATTTTTCAATAGGCTTTGTGTATTCCTCATTTAATGGATAATAACTAATCTCTACTGAAGTTTTCATTTTTTTTTACAAATATATGAATAAATTATAAATCATAATCTACAAACTAGCAACTGATAATACCTGATCATACTTAAAAATTCCTAATCTCAAAATCCTTAATTAATAAAAAAATAATGCAATTTTTTTTGATTAATTATAAACAAATTCAACTTTTTGATTAATTTTGCTATCAAAAAAAAACTATTATGGAAGCAGAAATAGTACATTACAACATTCCGTTATGGGCCATTATACCATTTGTATTAATGCTTTTATCTATAGCTATATGCCCATTAATAATTCCCGAGTGGTGGGAAAAAAATAAAAACAAACTGTTAGTATCGTTACTATTAGGTATACCTACAGCCATATGGATGATAGCAAAAGGACTTTCAGCTAATCTAGCACATCAGTTAATATTTGACTATATTCCATTTATTATACTCTTAGGTTCATTATTTACAATAACAGGAGGTATACATTTAAAAGGCGACATAGAAGCTAAACCTACTAACAATCTAATGTTTCTCCTTATCGGAGCGGTGTTAGCATCATTCATGGGTACTACAGGTGCCGCAATGCTGCTGATAAGGCCATTAATAACTACCATTTCACAAAGAAAATATAAAACGCATACAATATTATTTTTTATAGCTATAGTAGCTAATTGTGGTGGCTTACTTACGCCCTTAGGTGATCCACCCTTATTTTTACTCTATTTGCGTGGTGCACCATTTACATGGTTTTTAAATTTATCAAAAGAATGGGCATTTGTAAATGGTATGCTACTACTTATGTACTTTTTAGCAGACACATATTATTATAAAAAAGAATCTCCAGAAGATATTTCATTTGACAAAACAAATAAAGAACCATTAAAATTAGTAGGCAAACTAAATTTCATAGCATTATTAGGCGTCGTAGCTTCAGTAGCATTTTTAAATCCACATTATATACCTGCAATGGAAAATAATGAATATTTAGGCTTTATTCGTGAAGGGGCTATGCTTTTATGTGCTCTATCATCATTATATTTCACACCTAAACAAATCAGACAAGACAATTTTTTCACTTGGCATCCAATATTAGAAGTTGCATTTTTATTTTTAGGTATTTTCACTACTATGACACCTACTTTGATGTATTTAGAGTCTAATGCTGCATCATTTGGATTGTCTGAGCCATGGCATTTTTATTATGCTACTGGGGCACTCAGTGCTTTTTTAGATAATGCTCCTACTGCTATATCTTTTTATCAGCTTGCTTATGGATTAGCTAGTGCACATACTGGTACTTTGGTAGCAGGTATATCCGAACAACTATTAGCTGCTATTTCTCTAGGGGCTGTTTTATTTGGATCCATGACATATATAGGTAATGGACCAAACTTTATGGTAAAATCTATTGCCGAAGAGAATAAAATCAAATTGCCTAGTTTCTTTGGATATATGTTTAAATTTTCAATAATCGTTTTATTACCTGTCTACATATTAACTCAATTGATATTTTTATAAAAATATCATAAAATTACTTTACTAAAAAAAGCTAATATTAATTTTTCTATTAAATTTGCTTAGAAAAATATATTAATATGAAAATCGACAAAAAGAAATTAATACCTTATGGGGTAGCATTAATAGTGATATTAGGGGTTATATTTATTTTTTTACATCCCATGCTTTCTGGCAAAATCATAGCTCAACCAGATATAATACAACATGCAGGCATGTCTAAAGAAGTTAATGATTATTACAAGCAAACCGGCGAACAAGCTTTTTGGACATCACGTCTCTTTAGTGGTATGCCTACTTATCTGATATCTATGCGATATAATGATATTTTAGTTTCTAAATTAGACAAGGTTTTTACACTTTTTTTGCATCCACACATGGGATATATATTTCTTTTGTTTGTTGGCTTTTTATTTTTGATGAAAGTATTGAAATTAGATACTTGGATCTCGATAATTGCAGCTTTAGCATTCACTTTATCTTCATATTTTATAATAATCTTGCAGGTAGGTCATACATCTAAGCTACATGCTATAGGCTATATGGCTCCATATCTAGCCTCTGTCATTTTGATTTATCAAAAAAAGTATAAATGGGGAGCCTTATTGGCAACATTATTTTTAGCATTGAATATTAGAAGCAATCATTTACAAATTACATATTATTTGGCTATTATTACTCTTTTCGTTGCTATATATTATACTATTATTTATATTAAGAAAAAAGATTGGAAACATATAGGTTGGGCTACTTCTATAATGGTGGTTACAACCATAGTAGGAGCGTTACTTAATTTTAGTTTAATGTATGTAACTAATGAATTTAGCAAAGAAACTACACGAGGCAAATCTGAGCTCTCGATTGCAGAGAATACAAAAGGTTTAGACAAAGACTACATTACACAATGGAGTTATGGTGTAGATGAAACAATGACATTTTTGATACCCAATTTTAAAGGTGGAGTAAGTGATAGAATAGCTACAGTATCACCTAAATCACTCACAGCAGCTGATCGCGAGTGGAGAGAAGCCGTAGCTAGTTGGGAAGCTTACTGGGGGACACAACCATTTACCTCTGGTCCTGTATACATTGGTGCTGTAGTGATGCTTATCTTCTTTGTTAGCTTAGCTTTTATTTGGAAAAATAAACTTAGCATACCATTAATGTTGGTTACTATTTTGGCTATCTTGCTAGCATGGGGAAGGAATTTCATGCCTTTAACAAACTTTTTCATCGATTATATTCCACTATATAGTAAATTTCGTACTCCGTCTATGATACTCGTAATAGCTGAATTAGTAATTCCTATATTTTTTGCTTTTCAGGTATATGATATCTACAAAAACCCTGATTTTTATAAAAAAAATCTTAAAAAAATATTGATAATAGGAGGTGTAGTCTCTGCAATAGTGCTTTTTATCGCAGTGAGTCCATCTAGTTTTTCGAGCTTTTTATCACCCAGAGATCAAGAATTTATCAATCANNTGGATTCATCACCTCATTAGTAGCTGTCAGGGCCAAGATGCTTAGCAATGATGCTTTACGTTCATTGATTTTTATGTTAGCTACTTTGCTTGTTATAGTTTTATATATTAAAAAATCTATTCCTAAGTCTGCTTTTTTAATTAGTTTAGGACTACTAGTAGCTATAGATCTAATACCAATAAATAAAAGATATCTCAATGAGTCTCATTTCATTACTAAGAAAAAATATGAAAATCCTTATCCATTGACTCCAGCAGATCAATATATATTAGCTGATAATAAAGATGGTCAAGGCAAAGTGCTAAATCTGACTGTTAATGTTTTCAATGATGCGTCCACTGCTTATTATCATCGCGATATAGGTGGATATAATGCTGCTAAGCTAAAAAGATATCAAGAATTAATAGAATTTCATCTATCACCAGAAATACAAAGATTTGTTTCTATTTTTCAAAATCAACCTCTTACAATGGAAACGATAGATAGCAGTTTGGCCGATCTTGGAACCATCAATATGCTAAATACTAAATATATAATATTACAAAAAGATCTGATGCCACTACTTAATACACACGCTTGTGGATATGCTTGGAATGTAAACGACGTTAAATTAGTCCCTAATGCAGATGCAGAAATCTCTGAATTAGATGGCATTGATCCACACAATACCCTTGTAATTCAAGATAAATATTGGGATCAAAAATATAATGATGCTCTTAAATCTTTAGATACTAATTTTCAGATTAATATAACTAAATTTACACCTAATGAGATCAATTATCGTTATGCCTCATCTAAACCTCAGATAGTAGCTTTCAGTGAGGTTTTTTATCCAGAGTGGGAAATGCAGATAGATGGACAAGTGCAACCAATTATGAAAGCTAATTATGTCTTGCGTGCTGCTTATCTGCCCGCTGGCAAGCATGAGATAAAGATGCATTTCGTCCCTAAAATTTATAATAAAGCTAAACCTATCACTTTGACTACTAATATTTTATTTATATTACTACTAATAGGTGCTATAGTGCAAGAATATCTAAAATACAAAAAAAATTCTAAGATCTCTTCATAGAGAGTAATATTTTGTTTTGCTTAAAATAAATTTTTTAATAAATTAGTTAATTAATTTTATTAAAATAAAATTAATTAACTTTGGCATCCTAAATCACTTAAAAAATTTAAAAAACATGAAACGATTTTTTTTATTTTTAACATTTACTATGATTTCTAATCTTGCAATTAGTCAAATTAGTAAACTTGGTACCCCATGGAGTTTTATCAATAAAGTAACAGACATCAATAATATAGATACTTACGTTATGACACCTCCAGATATAGATATGCTAAAAGCTGATGATGAGCTTATGTATAAATTTGATAAAAAAATAAGAATCGGTGTTATACAAAGGGTAGATATAGACGCAAATAATTATGGTAGCTTCGATTATTTACCTAATGGAGATATCATTTGGAGAATAAAGATATATTCTAAGGATGCTAAAGCACTCTCAGCCTTATTTGATTATTATAAACTACCGCAAGGTGTCAAATTGTACGTATATAATCCAGATAAAACTTTTGTTTTGGGCGCATACACTAGTGAAATCAATAATGACGAAAATATAGTTCCTATACAATCTGTGCCCGGCGAAGAGATGATATTAGAATTCAATATTCCTAGTAGTATAGATGATTTTTCTTTTTTCAATTTAGGAGAGATTTGTTATATATATAGAGATCTGGGGATAGATAAAGCATCAGGATCCTGTAATGTAAATGTAGCTTGTTCTGAAGGTGCTAATTGGGTAAATCAGAAAAATGGAGTAGTTAAAATAAGATTACGCGCTGGTAGTTATTATTATTTATGTTCAGGTTCATTAGTCAATAATACCAAAAATGATTGTACTCCTTATATTTTAACAGCTGATCATTGCGGCTATGAATCTAGTACAAATGATTTGAACTATTGGATATTTTATTTTAACTATGAAGCTGGCACATGCAATGGTACTACCCCCATATACTATAATCATACAGTTACAGGATGCACATTAGTAGCTCATGATAATTATGGCTCAACTAATAGTGGTTCAGATTTTTTTCTAGTTAAATTAAAAAATAATGTACCACAAAATTATAATCCATATTATAATGGTTGGTCTAGATATACTACTCCTATATCTACTTCGGGCGTAGGTATACATCACCCAGATGGTGATATAAAGAAGATCAGTACCTACCAAAATACACTATATAGTGGATATAGTACTCATTGGAGAGTTAGTTGGGTAGCGACTGCTAATGGACATGGTATTACTGAAGGTGGATCTAGTGGTTCACCTCTATTTAATAGTAGTGGAAAAATCATTGGTACTCTAACAAGCGGTACTACAAGTTGTGATAACTTGAATGGAAGTGATTATTATGGTAAATTTTCTTACCATTGGGCTTCTAATGGATCTACTAATGACAAAAAATTACAACCTTGGCTCGATCCTTTAAATCAAAATCCTATGGAGCTCAATGGTAGAGACTTTTGTGTAGTTAATATTGATGATTATGAAATTCTAAAAAATTCTGTTAATATTTATCCAAATCCAGCTAGAGACTACATTAATATCAATATCAATAATCCAGACATTAAGTTTTTTACTATTTATATATATGATATTTTAGGTAATCTAATTTTTCAGTCTGATATAAATTATAATGATACTTATAAATATGATGTTTCTTATTTAGAAAAAGGAACTTATATTATTAAAATTACAACTGATATAAATTCAATTTCATTACCTTTTATTACGCAATAAATACTATTTAGTATAAAATATCACTTGATTTAGCTACAAATACACATAATTCAGCTAATATAATATGTGATTTATCTATTAATTGTATTAATTTTTGATTTACATATATATTATTTGTAATTTTGTCGAAAAATAAAATAAAAAAATTATGGCAAAAACAAAAGTTTTAATTGTAGAAGACGAAGCTATCATTGCAAAAGACATTGAAAATGTTTTGACAAAAGCTGGTTATAAAGTTGTAGGTTCCTTTCCTACAGGTGAAGCAGCTATAGCTGCTGTAGAAGAATTAAATCCAGATATTATTTTGATGGATATAATGTTAAAAGGAGACTTATCTGGTATTCAAGCTGCTGAGATAATTCGTGAAAAATCTAACATTCCAGTAGTTTTTCTCACAGCCTATGCAGATGAAAATACTGTAGATAAAGCTAGATCTGCTATTCCTTATGGTTACATCGTAAAGCCTTTCAAAGAAAATGAACTAATCGCTACTATCGAAATGGCTCTCAATAAATACAAAGAAGATGAAGATCTGAAAAAAGAAAGGGATATGCTAAAGAACATGGTCATAGAAAAAAGTGACCAAGATAGTATCTTTGTAAGAGCAGATTACAGATTAAATAGAGTGAGATATTCTGATATATACTATATAGAAGCTTTAAAAGATTATGTAGTTATTAATACTGAAGACAATATCTACACTACTCACACTACTATGAAAGAAATGCAAAGAATACTACCAGCTAAAGATTTTGTGCGTGTTCACAGAAGTTATATTGTTCGTTTAGACAAAATTTTTAGTATTAAATACCCTGACTTAGTAATCGAAGGCAAAATGAAAGTGATTCCTATCGGTGGTATGTATCGCAAAGAATTATTCAGCAGACTAAATTTAGTTTAATATTATTTTTTATGAACTAAAAAACGCCTATTATCAAATGATAATAGGCGTTTTTGTTATATATTTTGCTATAAATATATAATAAAAACTCCCTAATATTTCTATTACCATAAAAATATTAACATACTTAATTATCTTTATTTATTGCTAAAAATTTCGAATATCAAAATCAGTTTTAAAGTTTAATTTTTTTGGATATTTATCCTTGCATCTACAGCTACTATATTAGAACCAGTTCCTAGAAGAGGGTTAATATCCATTTCAGATATTTCTGGAGCAGTTATCAGCAGAGCACTAACACGTTGTATTATATTAGCAAAAATTTGCTCATCTACACCTTCACTACCTCTAACTCCTTTTATTATTTTATATCCTTTTAGATTTTTTATCATATTCAATGCTTCTTCTAAAGATACTGGCGATAGAGCAATTTGTATATCTTTTAATACTTCTACAAATATGCCACCGAGTCCTGCTGTGACTATATGTCCAAACTCACCTTCTTTTTTACCACCTATAAACAATTCAGTACCAGTAAGCATTGGTTGCAATAGTACTCCTGTAGCATCTTTGATGTGCATTAATCTATGAAATTCTTTCAATAATTGTTCTTTATTTTTAACATTCAATACCACACCACCCACATCAGTTTTATGTATAGGGCCTACTACCTTCATTACTAGAGGATATTGTATTTCTTTTAGAGCTATATCTATTTCATTTTCATTAGTTACCACTTTTTCTTTTGCTCGTGGTATACCAGCGGCATCTAAGAGTTGCGACACCAAATGTGGTGCTAGGAATCCATTATCACTCATATCAATAATATGACGAATAGTGTTTTTATCTATTTCTGGTAATTTTATATGAAGTTGTGGTTTTGGAGTATTGTATACTGATATTAGTCCTTTAGCGAAAAGAACTTCATCAGGGAAACGTACGTGTCCTTTTGAGATAAAATCATTCACTTCATCGGCTACATTAATAGAGCATGGTAATATAGGATATATGGGTTTTTTACAAGTAAGCATTTTTTCATGAAGTACATTATAAACATCAAAAATCGGAAACAGTCCTGGACTACCAAATATTACTACCATCCCATCAATATTATCAAATTCCTTTTCGCAATAATCTATTATGATACCTAATTGCTCAGCAGTACCCGTTGCTAAAAAGTCTATTGGATTATTCACTGATGAACCAGGAAAAAGATATGAAAGGAGTTCTTGAGCTTTTTCGCCTTTGATGGGGGGAATTTCTATTTCACTATGAGAAAGTGCATCAGTTAGCATAACGGCAGGTCCACCTGCGTGAGTAATTATAGCTAATTGATTTCCTATCAATTCTTTATGCATAAAAATAGAGGCTACAGTTACCAGTTCATCGCGACCATAGCAACGTACTATTCCTGCTTTTTTGAATAATGCATCTACACCTATGTCAGGAGTGATCATTGCTCCAGTGTGTGAAGCAGCTGCTCTAGAGCCAGCTTCAGAATAACCAGCCTTGATAGCGGCTATTCTGCAACCTTTAGATATGAGAGATTGAGCATGTTTTAATAATTTTTGTGGTTTTTTAACATTTTCCATGTACAGCAATTTGACTTTAGAACTTTTATCGGGATCGAAAGTCTCATCCATATATTCTAAAATATCCTCTACACCTAATTGAGCACTATTGCCTACTGAATAAATACTTGAAAATGGCAAGCCTCTAGTCATACTAAGATCTACTATAAATACACCTGTGGCCCCACTAGCTGTTATAAAATCACAACCTTGTGGATTAATTTCTGGTAATGGCGTAGTGAATATACCTGCGTAATTAGTATTGAATACGCCGGTACAATTAGGGCCTATTAGGCTGCCACCTACTGAGTTTATAGTGTCTACAATTCTTTTTTCTAACTTAGCACCTTCATTGCTCTCTTCGCTGAAACCAGCCGAAATGATAATAAAAGCTTTAATGCCTTTTTGAAGAGCTAAGATTTCTACTGTATCAGGGCACAGATGTGCAGGTATTGCTAGGATAGCTAGATCTATCTGGTCAGGTAAATCATCTACCTTTTGATATGATTTGAACCCTTGCACTTCGCTACTATTTGGATTGACAATATAAATCTGTCCTTTATATTTGTGGTCTAAAATATTTTTTAAAATCTTCCCACCTGGTTTTTGAACATTGTTAGATGCACCTACTATTACTATACTTTTAGGATTAATTAATTCTGGCCTTATCATAAATTATTAATTTTTAGGCAAAAATACTAAAAATGATTTGAAAAATTAAAAATAGTTATTATATTATAAATTTTTTAAGAAAAAATTATTAAATTCGCAAAAAATAATTCATAATTATGAATGAATTCGAAAAAGCCATCTTGCAAGGTATACCTGATAAAATACCTGAAATGCCAGTATTTGAAGAAAATATAAATAGAGCTCCTAAACGTAGACAAATATTAAAAGAACAAGAGAAGAAATTGGCACTCAAAAATGCTTTACGTTATTTTTCACCAAAACATCATGAATTTCTAGCCAAAGAATTCTTAAATGAGTTAAATGAATATGGTAGGATTTACATGTATAGGTATATGCCTACATATTCTATGTATGCTAGAAATATAAGTGAATATCCAGCTAAATCTAAAAAAGCAGCTGCCATCATGCTAATGATCCAAAACAATCTAGATCCACGAGTAGCACAGCATCCTTATGAACTGATAGTATATGGTGGTAATGGATCTATTTTTCAAAACTGGGCTCAGTATTTATTGACAATGAAATATTTAGCTACAATGACAGATGAGCAAACTTTAGTTATGTATAGTGGCCATCCTATGGGACTGTTTCCGAGTTCAAAAGATGCACCTCGAGTGGTAGTAACTAATGGACTAATGGTACCCAACTATAGCAGTATGGATGACTATGACAGATATAATGCTCTAGGAGTAACACAATATGGGCAGATGACAGCTGGATCATATATGTATATAGGTCCACAAGGAATAGTGAATGGCACTACTGTAACTATTTTGAATGCTGGTAGGAAAAAAGAACCTGGCAGACAAAATCTCAATGGAATGCTATTCGTATCTTCAGGTCTTGGTGGTATGTCTGGCGCACAACCAAAAGCTGCAAAAATAGCTGGTGGTGTAGCTGTAATAGCAGAAATCAATCCCAAACCACTGAAAACAAGATTAAATCAAGGTTGGCTAGATGAATATTATGATTCCCTAGACAAACTTGTACCTAGACTAAGAGAGGCAATGGTAAATAAAGAAAATGTTTCTATTGGTTACTTGGGTAATATTGTAGATTTATGGGAAAGATTATATGATGAGAATATAAAAGTAGATATAGGCTCAGATCAAACTTCATTGCATAATCCATATCAAGGTGGTTACTATCCTGCAGGACTTACCCTTGAAGAGTCAAATGAAATGATGAGCAAAAATCCAGAACTTTTCAAAGAAAAAGTACATGAAAGTCTAAAACGTCAAGTTGCTATTATCAATAAACATGCAGAACGTGGTATGTACTTTTTTGATTATGGTAATGCATTTTTATTAGAATCTAGTCGTGCAGGTGCAGATATTTTATTGCCCAATGGTGAATTTAAGTATCCGAGCTATGTACAGGATATAATGGGGCCTTTATTTTTTGATTTTGGCTTCGGTCCATTCAGATGGATTTGTACATCTGGCGATCCCATCGATTTAGATAAAACAGATAAAATAGCTGGAGATATATTAGAAGAAATGTATAAAACAGCTCCAGATGAGATAAAACTACAATTAAGTGATAGCATTAATTGGATTAGAAACGCTAAAAATAATAAATTAGTAGTAGGTAGTCAAGCCAGAATATTGTATGCTGATGGTGAAGCTAGAGTGAAAATCTCAAAAGCCTTTAATGAAGCTATAAAATCTGGATATATAAGTGCTCCGATAGTATTAGGTAGAGATCATCACGATGTATCTGGCACAGATTCACCATTTAGAGAAACTTCTAATATTTATGATGGTAGTAAATATACAGCTGATATGGCTACTCATACTTTTGTAGGTAATGCTATCAGAGGTGCTACTTGGGTATCTCTGCATAATGGCGGTGGTGTAGGTTGGGGCGAAGTGATCAATGGAGGCTTTGGACTAGTACTCGATGGTAGCGATGAGGCAGATAAAAATTTGAGAAGCATGCTCTTTTGGGATGTGATAAATGGGATCTCTCGTAGAAGCTGGGCTCGCAATCCTAATGCTATGGTTACTCTCAATAGAGCCCTATCACATCATAAAGATTTATCTGTTACAATACCTAATTTAGCTAATGATGATTTAATTAATAAACTTTTTGAATAACATCTCATTATTAAAAAAATATAATGAAGTTTAAAAAATATTTATTTTACTTTTTGCTTATTATTTCTATATTTCTTTTATCCTCTTGTCAAACGCAAAAAAAACCTCTGCCTAATAATATTAAGAAATATAATCCTAAAAAATGTAATACTTGTCCCGGATTTAATTAATAATAGGTTTAATAGACAAAATTATATAATAAAAATTCATTAAATTTGCATACAAATTTTAAAAAAAAATGGCACGTATTTTATCAATAGATTATGGAGCCAAACGTTGTGGGATAGCTATTACAGATCCTATGCGAGTATTAGCGTATCCACTGACTACAGTGCATAAAAAAGATTTATTAAACTTCGTCATAGATTATTGTTTGCAAAATGAAGTTGATACAATAGTAATAGGAGAGCCTATCAATAATAATGAAAAATTGTCACCTATCGAAATCGAAATTCAAGGGTTTATAAATCAATTAGAAAAAAAATTATCAACAGTAGATATAGTGAGAATAGATGAAAGTTTCACATCTAAAATGGCAGTAAGAGTAATGATAGATGCAGGAGCCAAAAAAAAGCAAAGGCAAAAAAAAGAAAATATTGATAAAATAAGTGCAGCTATCATATTACAAGATTATTTAAAAATGTTAGAATTATGATTTTACCTATTTTAGCTTATAATCATCCAAATTTGCGGATAAAAGCAGAACCTGTAGGCAAAGATTATCCAGATTTACCACAACTCTTAGAAGATATGTGGGAAACATTAAGAAAAAGTGATGGTGTAGGGTTAGCTGCTCCACAAATAAATAAATCTATTAAGCTTTTTATAGTAGATGCTAGGCATTATGAAAGTAAATTCCCCGAGACTAAAAATTTTGCAAAAGTATTTATCAATCCTGAAATTATAAAAATGTCGGAAGAGACTATATACTATCCAGAAGGATGCCTAAGTGTACCAGGAATTTATGAAGATGTAGATCGACCAAAAACAATAACTATTAATTATTTTGATGAAAATTGGCAAGAACATACAGATACTTACACAACCATTATTGCTAGAATTATCCAACATGAATATGATCACTTAGATGGTATTCTTTTCCCAGATAGATTGCCAATGGTAAGAAAAGTTTTGATCAAAAAGAAATTAGATAATATTAATAAAGGTAATGTAAATATAGACTACCCAATGATTTTCTCAAATAAGAAAAAAATAAAACAAAGTTGATTATGAAAAAATATATATTTTCAATATCTATCATTATATTAGCTCTATTAACTAGTCAATGTACTCAGAGCAAAAATAAAATATTAGAAAAAATTAATAATCTAGAAAATGAAATAAATGCTAGTTTTCCTAATCCCAATCCATTGAAAATCAAAGAATTACATAAATTATATATAGAATATGCTAATAAATATAATGAAGATACTTTATCACCACATTTTATATATAAAGCGGCTGAAGCTGCTGTAAATATTCAAGAATATGACAAAGCTATTGATGATTTAGATTTACTTATAAATCAGTATCCACAACATAAACTCGTTCCCTATGCTATATTTTTTAAAGGTTTTATATATGAGACTTTTTTAAACAACAAAGAAGAAGCAGAAAGACACTATAAAACTATTATCGCCAAATATAAAGAACACCCATTAACAAAACAAGCTGCTTTTGCAATAGAATCATTATGGATGAATGATCAAGAAATAGCAAAGATTCTAGAAATAGAATAATTGATACAAAAATTACTAATAAGTAGTATGTAAAAGAAAAATTCATTATAAAATCATAAGTTACTAAAAATTAAAAAATAATAATTTTTATTATTTTAAACTTATTTTAGAAATATTTTTTCAAGGCAAATAAATAGCACCACTACATGACTCTTTAGCAGAATGAGTTACTTTTGTACTAGTATTTGGTAATCCAATCCATCGCAACAATCCTAGAAAAGCAAATATTATAGCTTCTTTATAATCTATAATTTCTCTACTAGGTAAAATTATTTCGCCTTCATAATTTTCACTTAATTTTTTTATCAAAAAATTATTATGTGCACCGCCACCTGATACTAATACTCTACCATTTTGGGGTAATTTACTTGAAATTGTTACTGTAACGTATTCTACAAATGTTCGTAATAAGTCATTAATGGTAAATTGATCTGCATATTTATTTATTAAAGGAATAAACTCTTTTTCTACTATTTCTCTGCAAAGTGAATGATTATCAAAAGTATCATTAATTGTAAGTAGACTAGTTAGTAAATCATCTATAATTAGACCATTTCGAGCTAATTCACCGTTTTTATCATAAGATAAATTAATTTTTTGAGTTAAATAATTTAAAATTATATTTACTGGACAAATGTCAAAAGCTGAAATTATTTCTCCATTTTCTATAATAGTAGCATTACTGAAACCACCTAAATTTAGAAATACACTATAATCTGTAAACAAGTATTTTTCTCCGATTGGTACTAATGGAGCGCCTTCTCCACCTAAACCTACATCTTGGCTACGAAAATCACAAATTACCGGTATCGATGTATCGCTAGCTATCACTCCACCATGTCCGAGCTGATATGTGTAACCTGCTGCAGGATTGTGCCATATCGTATGTCCATGCATGCTAATAAAATCTACATTTGTATTAATTGTAGACAAAAATTTAAGAATTAAATCTGATAAATAGTGAGAGTATCGAAAATTTAGATTTATAATTTCTTCACCTTTTAGGTAGAAAGCATTATTTAGCAAATTTTTCCATTCGTGTGAGTAGGCAAAAGTTTGCGTTTTGAGCACATCAAATTGCCAATTATTATTGTTAAAATATTTTACTAGCACTAGATCTACACCGTCGCAGCTAGTACCAGACATCATACCTATTACATTAAAACTTAGATTTTCTTTCATAATAATGGCAATATTTTTTCTAGAGCATTTGCCCTGGAGCCCTTTACTAGTACTAGGTATTCATTTAATGGATTATTTAGAATAAAATTTATTAATTCTTTAGTATTAGGTAAAAATTGAAATTGTGGAAAATTATCTTTAAACTGATAAAAAAATTCTCCTACAAATATTGCTATATCAGGATTATAACTTTTAACAAGATTTAAAATATTTTTATGCTCATCATGTGCATACTCTCCTAACTCCATCATCTCTCCAAGTATAGTAGCTCTTTTTTTAGGTTTTATTTTAGTATTTTTATTATCAAAAAAATCAAGAGGAATAGAAAAGAAATTTATAAGTGCAGCTTCCATACTGGTAGGATTAGCATTATATGCATCCATAATTATAATATTTTTATCATTATAGATGATCTGCGAGCGAGAATTTGTGGGAATATATTCTGTAATTGCTTTTACAATATTTTCAGGAGAAATATTAAAATAAAGACCAATAGATATAGCTGCCAATGTGTGAACTAGATTATAATCTCCAAACAAATGAGTCTCGATTCTGTAATTTTTATCATTATAATTCCATTCAAAGCTAAGAAATGGCTGAGCTGAAACATTGCTCACTTGAGTATTAGGATTATTTCTCCCATAAAAAATAGTATTTAAAGAATGGGCAAAAGGTTTTAGTATTGGATCATCTTCATTGATAAAAGCAAGACCATTGTGTTTTTTGAGAAAATAAAAAAGTTCAGTTTTTGTTTTGATAATATTTTCGAAATTACCAAAACGCCCAATATGTGCTCTGCCGATATTAGTTATCAAGCCATGCGTAGGTTTAGCTATATCACAAAGGAATTTAATATCACCTAATTTAGCTGCTCCCATCTCTACTACTGCTATTTTATGAGTTTTATTTAATTTCAAAATCGTTAGAGGTAAACCAAGTTCATTATTGAGATTTCCTTCAGTGTATAAGACATTGTAATGAGTAGAAAGCACTTTAGCTATTAATTCTTTCGAAGTAGTTTTGCCATTAGAACCAGTAATAGCCAGCACTGGAATGGAAAAATGCTCTCTGTGTATTTTAGCTAAGTCTACTAGCGTTTGGTAGGTATCTTCTACGATGATGCATCTACTATCATCTAATAAGTCAGTTCTACTAGTAATGCAGTACGAAGCTCCATTATTAAAAGCATCTTCCACATAAGCATTGCCATCACTATTTTCGCCTTTAATAGCTAGAAATATCTGTCCATTTTTTGTAGATCTACTATCTATGCTTATGCCTGCACTATTAATAAAAATATTATAAATATCATCTAGATATAATGTCATTGGTTAGTTAATATTATAAAACAAAGATAAGATTTTTTTTTAAAATTTTTATTTTAGTGATTTTTACTATTTTTGGTATATCTAATTAATTAAGCTTAATAATAGATAATAATTCAATTTAAAAATATTTTTATAATATATGTAATAGTAATTATTAATTTTGTTATCATAAATAAAAAAACAATTATTTAGATAAAATGATGAAATCATTTTAATAAAGGTAAAAAATATATGAGGCTTCCATTAAAGACGTAATTTCTAAAAATTGGTAAAGCAAAGACATATACCATATCAAATATATTTTGCCATTGTAATAAAAAGTTAGTATCATTAATAATATTACTGAAGGATAAAAAAATCAATGCTATCTACATAATTTATTAAAAAAAGTATTTAAATGTAAGAATAAATAGACTTGTAGTATGCTTTTAAAGTGATGCAAGAATTAAAGATAATCGAAGCAATAGGAGTAAGGTGGTAGCAAGAGTAGGATATCATAGTGATGGAGACGAGAATTAAATTTTTAGAAATAGACATAAAAAAATTGATGAATTATCAAAATTAGATGTTTGCAAAATAATAAAAACAGATAACAAAAATTAATATTAAAAACTGACTAAGCATATAAAAGCAGTAAAAATTTAAATACATGGAGCGGACATTTAGAGATATCAAGAGCTTAATAACATGCACGAATGAAATATGTGAATAAAAATACAAGGTAAGATTGGTTAGCTAATATATGTTTCAATTAACATATGTTATATTCACTAACTCTCTATACCGATACCATGCCCACCTGTCCGAGGATGCAAGGTTGAGCATTCGCCCAGTATTGCTTACAGTCTTGCCTGTGAGGTATTTACCTATCACTACATACCACATAATGTAGTTTTGCAGGTATTTGGTAGCTACACCTCTAAATTTGAAATATATCCAATTCGTGAATTCACTGGCCTTTTTCTTGACGGTACTTAGGCTATATATGCCTCGCTTTTGTCTATGGCTAGTTACTATTTCTTTGTGCTTGATTACATTTCTTCTAACCTTTTTGAATGCTTTTTTATTACTGCTACACATGACTCCATCTTTTGGCATCTTAGCCTTCAGAAATTGCTCTATCTGTTCTGAACTTAGCTTTTTGCCGTCAAATTTTTTAAATAATAAATTGCCAGCTCTGTCTGTAGCAGCCAATACGGCTACTTTCTTTGGCTTTTGCTTCCTGGCTCGCTTCAGCTCTTCGGCATTTTTGTATATTCTACCTTTTTCAGAATAATCCATCAATAGTTCGTCCATCTCTACTACTCCGAAAAAATTTATATTATCTTCGAAACTTTGTAAAGCTGCCAATATCTTGTGTCGCCAAGCGAAGCTTGTAGGTAAGCTGAT
>LFSZ01000069.1:2902-21633 GCA_001512885.1 Rikenellaceae bacterium DTU001 | reverse complement strand
ATTAGAGAATAAAGGTTGTCTAAGAATTCTTTATTCTCTTCCTTACTCATAGCAAGGTATTTGCTAGTATTTTCTACAATTTTTTTCATAGCCTAAAATTTTTGCAAAAATATAAAAATAATTTAACATATAAACTTGAAAAATTTAAACAAATGTTAATTAAAAAATTTAGAAAATTTTTTAATTATTTGATCACTCATTCTTTAAAATGTAATATTCATTGATAGATCAAGGGTTCTTAATTTTATTATTAGAAATTTTATATTTCATTAATTTTATTAAATTTATTTAATATTCTATCAATTACTATTTCAATATTTTCTTTTTCGACTAAAACAAATAATGTATCTCCTGGCATTATAATAGTCTGTCCTGAGGGTGCTATTACTTGATTATTTCTATTAATCATAGTTATAGTACTATTTGATGGTAGCTTCAAATCAGCTATTTGGCACTCACCTATGTATTTTTGGTCATCAATAAATATTTCTATTAAATCATAATCTGTATCATGCACAGTAACTAGTTCCATAAGATTTTGTACAGTATTTTTTCTTTTTGTAGCTAATTTTAACCAAGTGGATACTTTATTCATACTGCCTCCTTGTATTACAATAGATAATATCACAGCAATAAAAACAATATTAAAAATCTGATGCTGTGGATCCAATCCTGCTACTATGGGATATGTAGCTAAAACTATAGGTACTGTCCCCCTAACACCACTCCAACTTACAAAGACTTTTTTCTTTGTTGAAAGTTTGGTAAACGAAGTCAATAAAAAGACAGTTATAGGTCTCGCTACAAGAGTTAATATTAAAAATAATACTAAACCATACACCCATAAATCTGGAAATTTACTTGGAAATGCTAAAAGACCTAACAAAACATATATAATAACGTTAGTTATAAATGATAAAGTATCTGTAAAAGAAGCTATGCGACTATTATATGGTAGTTTAGTATTACCTAAAATCAAACCAGTAAAAAATACTGCCATCAAGCCATTAGCCCTGCATAATTCCGCAAAACCAAAACTAAGGAATATCAATCCTAAAATAAGCAAATGATAATAACCAGCATCGAGATCTTTTAATCTTTTAAAAATAAATTTACCTACAAAACCTATCAAGATGCCTATAACTATACCACCGATAAATAACCATAAAAAAATAATTACCGTAGAAAAAGTACTAAAATTAACACCTGAAACTAATTGTATCAAAAAAGTAGTAAAAATAATAGCCATAGGATCATTTGTGGCAGACTCTAATTTAGTCAATGATGTGGCTTCTAAATCAACATCACTTTTACGTAAAATAGAAAAAATAGCAGACGCATCTGTAGATGATATAATAGCGCATAATAATAATGATTGAATAAAATCCCATTTAAAAATTAATGAGAAAAATAAAGCACTTATTAGACCAGTTAATATAACACCTATACTAGACAATAATAAAGCAGGAGTCATTACAGTTTTCAAATCTTTAAGTTTATTTTCGAAGCCACCGGCAAATAAAATAAACATCAATGCTATATCCGTTATTTGCTTCGTTAGATGTGCATCATCAAAATAAATCAATCCAGTTACGTCACTTCCAAAAAAAATACCTATAGCTAACGCTATAAGGATAAGTGGGACATTCAAGCGTTTAAATATAGACGCTATCAAAACAATAAAAGCTATAATTATTCCTACAAGTAGATATGTTGAAAAATTCATGAAATTGTTTCCCAAAAATAATTTAATTGTGCAAATATAAGAAAATTAAAATATTATAATATTCATTAAAATCATAATTAATATTTTAAAATATTATTTTAAAATATTATAAATATAATTAGATATAATTAATATAATTAAATGAATATATATTCATTTAATTTGCTTTATTATTTTTTTTTATTATTTTTACATTAAATTAATATATTAAAAAATCATGTTACACATAGCAGTATCAGGTAATATTGGAAGTGGAAAAACTACATTGACTGAGCTTTTAGCCAAACAATTAAATTTAAATGCTATTTATGAAAATATTGATAATAATCCTTACATCATAAGTTTTTATAATGATATGAAGCGATGGTCCTTTAATCTTCAAATTTATTTCCTCTGTAGCAGATTTAAACAAACAATGGAAATACAAAAAAACCAATTACGAGTGGTCCAAGATCGTACAATCTACGAAGATGCTCATATTTTTGCTTTAAATTTATTTGAAATGGGGTTGATGGAAAAGAGAGATTTCGATACTTATAAAGATTTATTTGATTTAATGATTTCTTTTTTACGCCCACCAGATTTGCTGATTTATTTACAAGCTGATGTATCTACTTTAGTTAGACAGATTCAAATTCGTGGTAGAGAGTATGAGACTTCTATTCGTTTAGATTATCTGCAAAGCTTAAATGAAAAATATGAAAATTGGATAAATACTTATGATCTGGGTAAAAAACTTATAATAAATGTAGATGGTAAAGATTTTTTGCATAACCCCGAAGATCTGGGCGAAGTTATTAATTTAATTAATGCTAATTTATTTGGTTTATTTTGAACTATATGAGAATAGATATTTTAACTGTATTTCCAGAGATGTTTATTGGCCCTTTTGATTATTCTATTATCAAAAGAGCAAAAGATAAAGGATTGATAGATATTTATATTCATAATCTGAGAGATTTTAGCAATGATAGACATAGAAGGGTAGATGATTACCCTTATGGGGGCGAAGCTGGTATGGTATTAAAAGTAGAACCAATAGCTAACGCTATAGAATTTTTAAATAAGCAAAGATCTTATGATGAAATTATTTTTTTAACACCTGATGGCACTCCATTTACACAATCTATTGCAAATAAATTAAGTTTAATGAATAATATAATTTTGCTATGTGGACATTACAAAGGTATAGATGAGAGAGTAAGAGAACTATTTATAACGATGGAATTGTCAATAGGAGATTATGTACTTAGTGGTGGTGAATTGCCAGCAATGGTAGTAGTGGACGCTATCACAAGATTGTTACCAGGTGTTTTAGGTGATGAGCAATCTGCTTTATCAGATTCTTTTCAAGATGGATTAATATCCCCGCCAGTTTATACGCGCCCTGCAAACTTTAGAGGTCACAAAGTACCAGATATATTGAGGTCCGGAGATCATAATGCTATTGAAGAATGGAAATTGCAACAATCTATTAAAAGAACTCAAATTAGAGAAAATAAAAAAAATAACAATGAATTATAAAAAATTTTATTATGAAAAAATGTAACATAGAACTTAACAGATTGAAATGTAATTGCACCTATGAGCCTTGCTCTAGAAAAGGAATTTGTTGTGAATGTTTACGATATCACCTAGAAAGTGAAGAGCTACCAGCTTGTTTTTTTACTCCAGAAATCGAAAAAACTTATGATAGATCAATCAAAAAGTTTATTGATTTATACAATAACAAATAATGTTAAATTGAAATTTTTAAAAAAAAAACTTCTACTCTTTTACATTTTATTTCTATTAGTCATAGTTTTTTTCATCCATACAAGCTTATGCTTGATTTATATTAATTTTATCTAAATTTATACAAAAAGATATGCGGTATGTATACCGCATATCTTTTTGTAAGTTGTGGGTGTAGAAAGCAGAGCGTTTATTTTATTATTAGTAGAGTACCATTTTGAATTATTTTATCTGGAAATATTATTTTATAAAAATAAGTTCCTGGAGGCGTATTACTAGCATCCCAATCATTTTGATAATTTTTATTATGATAAATTAAATTACCATCATTAGAATAAATAAATAATTGTGTATTAGGATAATTTTCGATATTTGTAATATAAAAAACATCATTTACGCCATCACCATTAGGCGTTATAGCATTAGGAATTTTTATATCACAATGTGTAAATGAAACTATGAAACTGTCTAAATATGTTTGACATCCTGTGATTTTAGCTATATACGTACCTGGTTTAGTGACTTTAATAGATTTAGACTTTTTTCTTAAATTTATCCACTCAATATTATATTTACTAGTATCTATATTTAAATCTAACTCGACTTCGCTACCTACGCAACCTAAGATAGTTTTTGGAGACAAATCTTTAGGTGGCGGTATAATTAAAACTTTAGTTGTAGCTAATAATACCTTTGGGTCTTCTGATTTTATTGGAGTGATTGTTAATGTATAAGTACCCGATTCGGTTATATAGATCTTATCACTTGTTTCTCCATTACTCCATTTATATTGATATGCATCTTTATTAGCAATAGATGGTTCTAAAACTATCGGTTTTTCAGAGCATATTTCCCTAGGTATATTAAATAATTTATTAGAATTAATCGTATCAAAGTATTTATATTTTTTATTATTGGCTTCATCTATTTGCTCATATTCTAATATTTCTAATTTATTATTTCTGTATTCTGATAAGCTATATTTTAATAATTTATAACTCATTAAAAGATTATATTTATCTTTTTCAGGAATATCTATATCTTCAATAGCTTGCAATATGGAATGTTCACTTGAATCTATATTTATATATAAAATATTATTTTTTTTGTCTAGCAAAAATAAATTAGGATCATTATATAATATATGTAAATGATAATTAGATTTTAAATTTTGAAAATCAATTTTATTATTTGTTGAAGATTTAAAAAACACAATTAATGATATAGCAATAAGAGATAAACTAATCAAACTATAAGATAAGATTTTTTTATTAACTATTTTTCTCTTATTAATAGTTTTATTCAATATATTTTTTTCTAAAGAATCAAAATAATTTTCAGGAACCTCAAATCCCTGAAAGGCATTTTTAATTATTTCATTTTCTTTGTTTTCAAACTTCATTTTAGTTTTTATTTTAATAATTAGACATAAAATTAATTAAAAAGTTTAATCTATCGATAAAAAAAATTTTTTTATTTTTTTTTTCGCTTGGTGATACGAAGATTTAAGAGTATTTATAGGAGTATTTAATACTTCTGCCATATCTTTATAAGGCATTTGGGTGTAATATCTTAAATAAAAGACGAGTTTTTGTTTAGGAGGCAAAGTGTTAATAGCTTTTATAAGCTTACGTTCTATTTCACTACCTTTAAAATATGGATCAGCTTCTAAATTATCTAAAAAATTTTCTTGCAATTCATCAATAGAAATAAAAAGATTAGAACGTTTTTTATTTATAAAATTTATAGCCTCATTAGTAGCTATTCGATAGATCCATGTATAGAGTTTAGAGTCTCCACGAAAATTATCAATATTTTCCCAAATTTTTATAAAAACATTTTGCACCACATCATTAGCATCATCATGAGAAACTACTATAGTACGTACATGCCAATAAACTTTTTCTTTATATTTTTTTAATAATAATTTAAAACCTTCAGATCTAGTATCTGATTCAGAAAACAATGAAATAATATAATCATCCGAAGGTTCATTCATCTATTAATAATTTTTTCTTTTTATTGAATTTATAGCAGCATTTACGATATTTGTAGATTTCAGACCATACTTTACCATCAATTCATTAGGGGTTCCACTTTCTCCAAACACACAATCCATAGCTACATATTCGATAGGCACCGAATAATTTTTAACTGATACTTGAGCCACAGCATCACCTAGGCCACCATGCAAAACGTGTTCTTCTGCTGTAACAGCACATTTAGTCTTTTTAATACTATTAATAATAGCATTTTCATCTATGGGTTTGATAGTATGTATTTCTACTAATTCGGCATCTATACCCATTTTTTCTAATTCATCACAAGCTTCTACTGCTTCCCATACTAGATGACCAGTAGCAAATATAGTGACATCTTTACCAGTTTTCAAAGTAATAGCTTTGCCTATTTCAAAAGGCATATCATCAGGTATAAAATCTGGAACTGCTGGTCTACCAAAACGCAAATAAACTGGGCCTAAATATTTAGCAATAGCTCTAACAGCTTGACGTGTTTGAGTGTAATCTGCCGGATTTATAACAATTATATTGGGTAATGCACGCATCAATGCTATATCTTCCATCATTTGATGACTAGCACCATCTTCACCCAAACTAATGCCAGCATGTGACGCACAAATTTTGACATTTTTATAACTATAAGCTATACTCTGTCTCACTTGATCATACACCCTACCAGTAGAAAATACAGCAAAGGTTCCCGTGAAAGGAATAAAACCAGCATTAGCTAACCCAGCAGCTATTCCCATCATATTGGCCTCTGCTATACCTACCTGAATAAATCTATCAGGAAAACTCTTGGCAAACTTATCCATTTTTAATGAACCTGTCAGGTCGGCAGTAAGTGCTACAACTTTAGGATTATTAGTTCCTAATTCATACAATTCATCACCAAAACCGCTTCTAGTGTCTTTTTTTTGTTTAATATGAAATTTCTCTTTTAGCATAACTCTATAAATGTGATTTTTTAAATTTTTTTTACAAAAAATATATGCAAATATACATAATTAATCACTTTAATTGTTAAAATTATAAAATTTTTATAAAATATATTAAAACATATTAACAAACTATCTACAAGTAATAATAAATCTGAATATATATTTTTATAAAACAAGAATTCAAAATACACATATTCAAAAATAAATATTATGTTTGCGTAATTTGATAGTTTAAAGTATTTATTATTTGATTAAATTTATATATAATTTCGGTTCTATAACGTTTTGTATGGGTAAAGATTAAAAAAAGAGTAATTTTATAAAAAATTTCTTAATATTAGTTTATTAATTATAGTGTAGTTAAATATTAACCACAAAGTTCTCAAAGAATGCACAAAGAACACAGAGAAGGATGAAATTAAAAGGACTATAAATGGCACTTTGTGGACTTAGTGTAATAACTTGGTGCCCTTTGTGGTAAAAAAATCAACCTAAATAATTTATCCACAATAAACGTTATAGAACCATAATTTTTTGATAGTTCTAATATATTATCAAAAGGTAAAATAAAAATTATTCTAATCCAACAATTTTGAATTCTACACGTCTATTTAACTGTCTACCTGCTTCTGTTAGATTTGTAGCTATAGGCTTAGTATATCCATAGCCTTTAGCTATTAAACGATTAGGCTCTATTCCTTTAGCTATCAAATAGTCTACTACCGCTTGAGCACGCTTTTTAGATAGTTTAATATTATATTCATAGCTACCTATTTTATCTGTATGAGCTGATACTTCTACGATAGCAGTAGGATTATTAATTAAGAAATCATATAATTTATCTAGTTCTTCGATAGATTGAGGTCTGAGTGTAGCTTTATCAAAATCAAAATAGATATTTCTAAGTACAATAGATGTTCCTACTTTTATCTGTTCTTCTTTTATTAGAGATTCTTCTTTATGAGCTATAACTGGTTTTTCTAAAAATATATCTATTAATATTACACTTCGGGGGTCATTTTCGATCAATGTTATTGCTTTCATATTATCATTGTAACCATTAGCAGATGCTATGATTGCATATTGATAGGCTGGTAATAAATTTATTTCGAAGTGACCATCATTATTTGTTATTAATTCAGAAACGATTTCATTATTATCTATATTTTTGATAGAAATATCCGATTTCACTGGTAAAAAAGATAATGCATCAATCGTTCTACCTATAAGCTTTATTTCTCTAATTTTAGGTTTTTCTATTGTCATTAGATAAATATCTTGATCTCCATATCCATGGACATCTGCGCTAGAATAGAAAGCATATTTTTCATCAGGGCTAGGATAATAAAAAATATCATCGCCAGGAGTATTAATTGGATAGCCCAAATTTTCTGGAGTAGTCCAGAAGCCATCTTCTGTTAAAGAAGCAGAAAAGATATCAAAACCACCCATATTTTCGAAACCTTCAGAAGCGAAATACAAAGTAACACCATCTGACAGAATAAATGGGGCATCTTCATTGTATTTACTATTAATAGCGGGCCCTAGGTTTTCTGGTGCTAGCCACCCATGTTCGCCACGTTCACTTTTCCATATATCTCTACCACCATAACCACCAGGTCTATCACTAACGAAATAGATAGTTTTCATATCTGGTGATAAACAAGCATGGGTTTCCCAATATTGAGAATTAATAGTAGGGAATCTCTCTAGAGCAGACCATTTACCATCTATAAATTCGCTATAATAAATATTCCCATCTCCTTTATCATCGCGATACACTAATAACATTTTGCCATTAGGACTCAAACTCACTGTAGCTTCGTGCCCCGTTGTATTCAATTCACCAGCTAATTGTTTAGCATTAGTCCATAAATATTCATCTTGATTTTTATATAATTGGGAATAATAAATATCTTCATAATATTTACCATCTTCTGTTTTTTTACCACCGGTACTACCTTCTCTACGAGATGTAAAATATAAAATTGAATCAACAAAATTAAAAACTGGTGAGTATTCTGGATACTTAGTATTTATTGAGTCTCCTAAATTCGCTACTTTCACAGTAACAGGATTCTTTACATACGAAATAGCTGTATATGATTTTTGCTTTAGCCATTTAACACTATCAATGTAATTAATTGGATAATTATACGCATTTATTAAAAAATCATCATAATAATCAATAGCTTTATCAAACTCATATTTTAAATGATAAATATTAGCTAAATAAACATAAACATCTAATGGGGCATTAATACTAGTATAAATATTTTCATAATCCTTTGCAATGTTTTGAGCAGCTTTGCTAAAATACTGTTGGGCATTCATTTTATCAACGGAATTATAAATACATATACCTATATTATACATCAGATTACTATTATCTGGATAGACAGTCTCCCATTTTTTTAATAAATTAAATGCATCATTATACATTTTATTATTAATGTAGTATTGAGCTAGCTCATAATCATTTCTATATTTTTTATTTTTTTTGATTTCTTCTATTATTTCAATGTCTTTTTGTGCAAAAGAAAAATTGAAAATAAAAACCAGAAAAATTGTTGTAAATATTACTTTTGTTTTCATTTTATATATATTTTTAGCAAAATTACATAAAAAATAATTTATCAACTCTATAATTTACTTATTAATTTAACTATTTTAGTTTTAAAACCAACTAATCTTTCCTTGGCTAGATATTTAGTATTGAAGCTTTCTAATAAAATTTCATATCTTTTGCTGTCAATGTCTGTTATTGTCATTGTATTTGTAAATCTACACTTTATAATTTTATTTCTAGTAAATTAAACACCATTTATTAATTGTTTTAGTAAGCTAAATAAATATTAATAATTTCAATTAAATTTCACTTTCAATTTTATTAATAAATGAATAAATTCAAAAAATTTTTTATTTTAGCAAAAAAATATGTATAAAAGAATACTTTTAAAACTTAGTGGCGAAGCACTCATCGACCAAGATGGGAATAGTATTGGCATAAATCAATTAGAGCATTACTGTTCTGAAATCTCTGATGCATATAAATCGGGGGTACAAATAGCTATAGTAATAGGAGGTGGTAATATTTTCAGAGGCATACAGGGAGCAAAGAGAGGTTTTTCTCGTATACAAGGTGACTATATGGGTATGATGGCTACTATTATTAATAGCCTAGCTCTCGAAGAGATGCTTTTAGAATATAATATTCCATCTACCATATTAGGTGCGATAGAAATAGATAATATTTGTAAAAAATTTTATTTCAAAAAAGCTATTGATTTATTAGAAAACAACAAAGTTATTATTTTGTCTGGTGGCACTGGCAATCCATTATTTACAACTGATTCTGCTGCTGCCTTAAGAGCCATCGAAATCAATGCTGATATTCTTTTGAAAGGTACCAAAGTAGATGGTGTTTATACAGAAGATCCATTCAAAAATCCTAACGCCCAAAAATATGAATATCTTAGTTTAGATGAGGCTTTCGAAAAAAAATTAAAAATTCTAGATCTAACAGCTTATACTCTATGTATGGAAAATAATTTACCTATTATAGTATATGATGCTACTAAAAAAGGTAATTTGAAAAAAATATTAGAAGGCGAAAAAATCGGAACTCTGATTAAATAATTCAAAAAAAATATTAATTTTACTCTCTGATAACAATATATTCATTATCATTAATAATTTTAATCAATCTAGAAGGTTTATTTGTCTGTGAATAATCATATTTAGCAGACACGATATAATCTACCATACTTTTGATTTCAGGATCAATATCATTAAAATTAATAGGAGTAGGTTTACCAGAAATATTAGCTGAAGTAGATACTATAGGTAAACCGAGAGAATTAATAATTTCCTTACAGAAATCATTACGCACTATTCTAATAGCAACAGTATTTTCTTTATCAATTAGCATAGATGGTAGATTAATAGGATTTGGATATATAATAGTTATGGGGCGAGGGCTTTTATTTTCTAAATCATAAGCCAACTGCGGGATATCAGGTATATAATTTTTTAACATTTCCCAAGATGAGACTAACACTATTAATCCCTTATTTATAGATCTATGTTTTATCTTCAAAATTTTTTTTATAGCTTGCTCATCTAATGCATTGCAGCTAAGTCCCCATATAGTATCAGTAGGGCACAATATTACCCTGCCTTGTTTTAATAAATTCACTATTATTTCTATTTCGTTACTATTTATTACTGGATTATTCATGTAAACTTAGTTTTTTTAATGGTTCTAATAATTGTTCTATTATAAAACTATTTCCACAAATAAACAGATCTTTAGGACATTTTTGGTGGCCATGCATACCACAAGGTCTACAGAGTATTTCTATATTTGGCTCTATTATAAAACTATTATCGCTAAGAGGTGTGAAGCCAAATGAAGGTACTGTAGAACAAAATATAGTAGCAATAGGTGCATTTACTGATGATGCCAAATGTGTAATAGCACTATCATTAGAATATGTAATAATAGCATTAGATATCACATATAAAGTTTCTAATAATGATAATTTACCTACAAAATCATATAAATGATCATTAATTTTGAATTTTTTAAAAAATAAATTATTTTTTTTAACATCTTCATTACCACCTAATATTGCTACATTATATCCTAGTTTTATTAAATTTTCACACAAATCTATCCAACGCCATACTACCATTTGTTTAGTATACCACAATGAATATGGGGATAGACATACATAAGGTGATGGTGGCAAATCTACATGAATATCATCAGGAATGTACAATTTAGGTTTTCTAACCTGATACTCTTCAGGAACTATATTGCGTATCAATGTCAAATTTCTATCTACTTCATGTTTTTTATTCCACTCGTGTTCGAAGCGTTCATTAGCAAATAACCATGAAAAGGTGCTTTGTTTGAATGTAATTTTTTTATCACTATGCATGCTACCCATTATCAATGCAGTAGATAAGTGTCTTTGAAAATTTATAACTGCCTTAAACTTATATTTTCTTAAATCTTTTATTATTTTTAAAAGATTTTTATATTTATTTTTCTTTTTATTCCAAACGAAAACATCTTTGATAAAAGGGTGTTTATGAAAAAGCTCAGCTCCTCGAGTATTTGTCAATATGCAAATATCGGACTGAGGTTCATAATTGTGAATCGACTCTATCACTGGAGATATCAAAACCACATCTCCTATGCTAGCAGTTTGTATGAGTAAATATTTATTAGATTTATTAAACACAAAAAAAAAATTATATGACAAAGGTAATAGAAATTTTTTAGTGAGATAATAATTTAGATACTCATTAAAATATTTTATTCATCATTTATTACTAAACTAATACCTGTAAATATAATTCAAAAATCACTAAAATCTAATTCTGGTATTTCAAATTTAGTACAGCCTAGTATACATTGATCACAAGCAGAGAGTTCACCTTTTAATCTACGATTAATCATTCCAATAGTTTGTTTTTTAAGATCTGATATATGTATTTCTGCTACAATATCATTAGTAAAAGCATACATCAGTAATAATTTAGCATTTTTTTCACAAATACCACGTTGCATCAGATAATAAAGAGCCTCATCATCTAGTTTACCAATACTAGATCCATGACTACATTTGACATCATCAGCATAAATTTCTAAAAAAGGTTTCACAAAAATCCTGGCTTCGTCAGTTAAAAGAATATTTCGCGTTAATTGATAGGCGGAAGTTTTTTGTGCTCCTGGCATTACTTTTATGTGTCCATTAAATAGTCCCCTACCCTCCTCATCTATTATATTTTTAAAAGTTTGGTATGAAGTACAATTTTTTGCATTATGATTAATAAAAGCGAGATTTTCTATTATTTGCTGACGATCTATTAACCCTAAGCCATAGATTTTTGCATTAGCCTCAGGAGCATCCATATTAATTATAGTCTCGTTTCTAATAAAACCGCCGTTATATGTAAGTGAGAGTGAATGCAAATTAGATGACTCATTTAGAGTAAAAAACATTGTATTTATAAGCGATGAGTTATTACTTTTGTTTTGCAATTTGTAATGATATAATGTAGCACCTTTACCTATATAAAATTCTGTCAAGATATTATAAAAACTATTATCTACTGACATATGAGTATCGTCGCATTGCAAAAATGTGATTTCGGCATTATCATCTAAGATGATTAAGTTGCGAGACTGAATAAAAGGATTATCATCCCCCTTGGAATAATTGATTAATTGTACAGGTAATTTGACTTTAACGCCAGAAGGCACATAAAGAAAAAATCCATTCGATGCTAATGACATGTTGAGAGCAACAAAGCCATTATATGCTGGATCTGCTATATTATCAAAATATTTATTAAAAATATCAGGAAATAACAAGAAAGCATGTCTCAGGCTACCAGCTATCATGCCTGTATTAGGATCTTTAAAGATTACTTGATCGCTATATAGAGGGGCTCCATTATGTATCAAGAATAAATATTTTTCGAAATTTTCTATAGGACAAGAAAAATAATCATCTAATCTTTCAATTTGTTTAGGTGAATTATCGGTAACATAATATAGAGGCTTATTCAATTGATCATTTATAGGAGTTTGACGCCACTGTTCTACTTTATCATCTGGGAAACCTAAACTCAAAAATGTATGATAGTGCTGATCTCTATTAGTCCATAAATCTTCTATGCTCAACAATTTAGGAGCGATTTCTTTTATTTGTTCTAAGAGTTTTGATTTCATTTTACTAAAATTTTATCTATAAATATCGTATCCAGTTTCTTCTACTTCTGTAGCCAAATATTTATCTCCTGTTTTTACTATACGACCATCTATCATTATATGCACTACGTCTGGTTCGATATATTCCAACAAACGATAATAATGCGTAATAATAATAAAAGCTCTCTCTGGTGAGCGCATATTGTTTACTCCATTAGCTACTATTTTCATAGCATCAATATCTAATCCTGAGTCTGTCTCATCTAGGATAGCAAGTATAGGATCTAATATTGCCATTTGAAAGATTTCATTCCGTTTTTTCTCTCCACCAGAGAAACCTACATTCACAGCTCTTTTTAATAAATCTGCTGGTATTTCAATTATAGATTTTTTACTTTCTATATATTTCATAAATTCGGCAGGAGACAGAGATTCTAACCCTTTAGATTTTCTAATTTCATTTACAGCAGTTCTCAGAAAAGTAAGCATAGGCACTCCTGGTATCTCTACTGGATATTGCATACTGAGAAATATACCTTCTCTAGCTCTCTCTTCTATAGACATGTCTAAGAGATTTTTTCCTTTATACAATATTTCACCTTCTATTATATATCCAGGTTTACCAGCTATCACGTGTGCTAGAGTGCTTTTGCCAGTACCATTAGGTCCCATGATAGCGTGTACCTCGCCATTATTTACTACTAGAGAGAAATCTTTTAATATATGTTTGTTTTCTACGAAAACATTCAAATTTTTTACTTCTAATAATTTCATTATTACTATTTTTTTTTTAACCTATACCATTTTCTAAACTAAGAGATAAAAGTTTTTGTGCTTCTACGGCAAACTCCATAGGCAGCTTACTAATTACCTCACGAGTATAACCATTAACTATCAATCTTATAGCTTCCTCGGTGCTAATGCCACGTTGGTTGCAATAAAATAATTGATCCTCAGAGATTTTAGATGTAGTAGCTTCGTGCTCTACAATGGACTCATCATTAGCTACATCAATGTATGGCCAGGTATGAGCTCCACAATGATCTGTCAGAAGTAATGAATCGCACTGAGTATAATTTCTAGAATTCAGAGCATTTTTAGTTATTTTCACTAAACCACGGTAGCTATTTTGACTATAACCAGCTGAAATACCTTTTGAAATGATGGTACTACGGGTATTTTTGCCAATATGTATCATTTTAGTGCCAGTATCTGCTTGTTGATAATTATTAGTAACAGCCACACTATAAAACTCACCAATAGAATTATCACCTGACAAGATGCAACTAGGATATTTCCATGTAATAGCAGAGCCAGTTTCTACTTGTGTCCACGAAATTTTACTATTTTTACCTTTGCAGATACCGCGTTTGGTCACCATATTATAAATGCCACCTTTGCCTTCTTTGTCACCAGGATACCAATTTTGTACTGTACTGTATTTGATTTCTGCATTATCTAAAGCTATTAATTCTACTACAGCAGCATGCAATTGATTTTCATCTCTCATAGGGGCGGTGCAACCTTCTAGATAACTGACATAGCTCTCCTCATCAGCTATAATAAGAGTTCGCTCAAACTGACCAATATTTTGAGTATTAATACGAAAATATGAACTAAGCTCCACAGGACATTTCACACCTTTTGGGATGTAAACAAAAGATCCATCGCTAAAAACTGCAGAATTGAGAGCTGCATAAAAATTATCATATGGAGAGACCACTGTACCTAAATATTTTTTTATCAGTTCGGGGTGATTTCTAATAGCTTCGCTTATAGGACAAAAAATAATACCTAATTTATCTAGCTCCTCACGAAAAGTAGTTTTCACGGATACACTATCAAAGATAGCATCTACAGCTACACCTGCTAATATTTCTCGTTCTTCTAAAGGTACACCGAGCTTTTCGAATGTTTCTAATAATTCGGGATCTATCTCATTACTTTTGAGCTTTTTGGGAGCTGCATAATAACTTATATCTTGAAAGTCTATAGGATCAAATTTCAAATGTCCCCATGTGGGCGGTATCATATTTTTCCAGTATTCGAAAGCTTTTAATCGGAATTCTAACATAAAATCTGGCTCACCCTTTATAGAGCTCAACCTACGTATTATATCTTCATTTATACCTTTGGGAAAAACTTCGACTTCTATAGGCGTTTCAAATCCATATTCATATTCTTGCTCTTTTATCCAGTCGAAATTATCATCTTGCATGTATTTATAATTTTATTTTTGCAAAATTAATAAAATTAACCTAAAACTGATAAATTAAATGACAAGTATCATACTGATTAATTATATCGAAAAAATACAATTCTAATACCTTGCTGAGATCTAAAAACGTAAAACAAAAAAATTAATTTTTAATCAATTTTTTCCAAATAATTTCATCATTGACATCAGTGATTTTTATTAGGTAAAGTCCATTTTTTAGATTATTAACATTAAAATTTACTTGTTCATTAAATTGATATTTTTTACCCATTATATCGTAAATTTCTATAGATTTAATTAGATTAAAATTTGAAATTGTAAATGAACTATTAGTAGGATTAGGATAAATAATGAATCTTTCTGAATTTGAGAAATCATAGATATTATTTGAATGTAATATAGGTAATGAAATACTTGATTTATAATCTGTCTCGAAATATACAATATTAGTAGCTATTATAGTATCTCCTGCGGTATACATTTGTTTACCATTATTAAGGTTATTATCATATTTGGGATAATTAGATGATGAAATGTCTATTCTGATTTTATGTCCTGGGAGAAATGTATATGCAGTATTAGGTAAAAAAATATCAATTTTATATATGACACCATCTAGCATAGAAGCTGTATCACTTGTTTGGTAACCATTTCTGAAACGCATCCTTTTAATTCCATCATTTATAAGTATAGATCTATTGTCTGGATAAACATCACAGAATCTAATGGCAAAATCTGTATCTTTACAATTACTACTAACGAATAAAGTAATTTTTATTTTACCAAAAATCCTAACAGGTTCATTAAGTGTAGAAGAAGTAAAGATGAGTAAATCACTTCTAGATTCTACTACTTGTGATTGATCATAAGGGCCTTGCAATAAATCTTGTCGTAATGTAGAACCACCATATGTAGGTGATGGATCTGCTGGATTGTAAATAAAATATTCATTTTGATTTTGCACATCTGGAGGAATAGTTGTGAGATAATTATCGCTATTCAAAAACATTTGTAATGTATCAACATTGATAGCAGACAAACTAGTTGCTTGTTGCCATTGGTTATCGCCTATTTGGTAATATTGCATTACCGGTTCATTATTCCATCCATTATTAACATTTTTAAGGTAGAAATCAAAAAAACGTAAAGAAAGAGAATCATTCCAATTGCTTGCATTGTAGAAAAATAATTCTCCTTGTTGGCTAGAACCTACCTGCGATATTCCATGTCCCCCGTGTACCCATGGTCCCATTAATAGCTTATGTTGAGAAGATACTGGTGATTGCTGCATTAGAGCATTAAAAAAATTAAGCTTTTGATCTATTGCATGATCGTACCATCCACCAATCATAAAAAAAGGAACATTAATAGAAGAAGGATAGAAAGTACTATTTTCTACAAATTGCCATAGAAAATTATAAAAAGGATTGCTCAATAGCCAAGGAGAATAACCAAATCCTAAATTATCTGCCTGCTGCACATATTCAGTCCTATATACTCCACCAGGAAAATATTCTAAATATGTCATTTGTGGATTTGCTACTAAAGGCACACAACATACTAGATGTGGAGGTTGCTCTTTAGCAGTTTTGAATTGTATTTTGCCAAGAGCTGAAGCGCCATAAGTACCTATTTTGCCATTACTCCAAGGTTGCTGTGCTATCCATTCTACAAGATCATAACCATCTAATCCTCTGTCATAACCAGCTACATAAGCTAGTGAGCTACCATAGAAACCTCTCCAATCTGTAATTACAAAATTATATCCATAATCTTCTATGTTATAACCTACTAATAGAAGATTTAGTCGATAATATATCCTATTATATGGAGTTTGGATTAATATCGTTGGTCGTGGATTTATAGAATCTATAAGGTATATATATGCTGCTATTTTTTTGCCATCACGCATAGCTATAGAGTCTATTATGGGATTATATATTTGTGCCATCAAAATATTTGATATACAAATAAAAATTAAAATTATTGACTTATACATAATTTTTAAAAATTTTGGATATTAATTTTTAAAATTAATATTTTTTTAAAATATTAGTGTGTAAATATAAGTAGTTGATATATAGATAAATAGAAAAAATTTGCAAAAAAAATAAATTATTTTGATACAATATTGAAAATTTTATATTATCTTTGTACTGTTTTTGAAAAAATATTTAATAGATTCAACGATTTTTTTGGATCAAAAGTGGAAAAATGAATTTTTAGAATTCATGTAATTTTTTTATGATAAAAGGTGTAAAATACATACCATTAAGAGCATTTAAGATCAACTTTGGCCTTATAAGGTGTATGTATAAACAAGTTATAGGACATTTAAAAAAGACAATAACACGAGTAAAATTGATTTTCATATTGACAGTATTGGCTTTAACAAATGTTTTAGGACAGGATAATAAAGTTATTTGTGACTGTCCAAAAACACAGTTTGCAGGAACAAGAGCTGATACGACTTTTTACCTTTCCAATGGTAAAACAATTGTTTTATGTGGTTATAAAAATCCTGAGTCTAAACCGACAACTTTTTCTGAGTTCATTCTTGCTGTTTGCGGACAAGACACAATTATTGATTTTTGGGGTGCAGTGCAAACCTGCCGATTGAATGTTAATAAAGACACATTGTTTGTAAGCGAACTTAAAAATTTACCAACAGGAAAGAATTTTAAATATCAAGAAACCGTCTGGACCACAGAAAAAATATTCTTCAATGGACAGAAGGTTGTTAGAAAACTTTTCGTTAACAGACAAATCAAAAAATACAATCAAGACGAAATACAAACTGTGTTAAAAGCATACGAAACAGCAAAGTCTGGACTTGACGAATGCAAAATGGAAATTGCAAACAGACTATTTATTGCTACAATTTCGGGTGACAAAAAAGCAAGACAATATTTTAAAGAGTTTAAAAATAAGTTTGGGACGCTTGACGGAGCATTTGCAGAAGAATATAGCGATTTGATAGCTATGTTAGATTTATGGGACAAGAAAAATAACGTGCCCTAACACACGGTATAAAAAATTGCCGGGACAGTAGGTTATTCAAGGGTTGTAGCCCACTTCAACTTTTATGTAACTTGACAAAAAACGTTCGCAATCGGCAACTTTTCATACCGCTGGCCGTTATGGTGCATTATAAAATTAAAAATATTTTTAGTTTTTATAACTTTATAAGTTAGTAAAGCAAAAATTTCATAACCCACACTATTCGTTATATAACCATATCTTCGATGTTATCAAACCAATACTCATTATAATCGTTTGGAACTTTCGAAACATCATCTGTTCTGAGCAGTAATTTTACTCTCACATTAAATCCATTGCTGTTAAAAACTTTTGCTTTTCCGTT
>LFSZ01000069.1:0-2851 GCA_001512885.1 Rikenellaceae bacterium DTU001 | reverse complement strand
TTTTTCAACCAGAAAATAAAATCAGGTTTAAATTTTGATATTTTATTTAATATTGGATTGTAATAAGGAATGTAAACCTCGTCTAAACTCTCATCCAGTTTGCTAAAAAACCACCACTCGAAATCTTTAAACTTATTATCTGACTTTTCTAAATATTCTTCCAAAGCTTCAATAAATTTAACTTCGCTTTCAGTTTTAATGATGTGTTTGATATAGTCAATTTTTTCACTTTCTGAAACTATCACTGGAAGATAGTAATGATTAGCAAGATATTTGATATCCAATGGGTCACAACCATACACTGCTCTTGCCTCCTTTACGAAACTTGAATTTATATCTTCTATTTTAGCAGTATATTTATCTAAATCCTTATCTTTTTCATACTCTTCTTTTAATTTCTGTTTTTCTATATCTTTACTTGGATAATTCTTTACTTTTTGGATCTTTTTTACCAAATCATTGATATCATCTAAACTAACAGAAATATGTTTAAAATGAATAATTTCATTTTCTAAAATTTTAAATTTGTCAAATTCTTTTGAAGTCTGCTCGAAATGATAGAAAATATTTTTCAGCAATAACTCAGGATTATTAATAAATGAATTGTTATTAAAAAGGAAATAATTAACGTATTTCCCATTAAAAGCTTCATTCATTTTTTCTAAAACAGTTACAGAAGGATTAAATTTTATCGCTGCAATTTTATTACCAATATTGTTAAAATAATTTTTTACCAAATGATAATCATTCTCGTTTATTTCAAATTTTTGAGGTTCTTTTTGATTGGCAATTATTTCTATAGAGTCTTTGTAAACCGGTATTAGCAGCTCCATCTTTTTCTTGTCAATCTCAGGATTTATATCAAACAAATATCCTATGCTCTCATCTTTTTTTTCTGCTTTAAGTGTTTCTACAATTTCTCTTAAATTAGCAGCATTAGTACCAAAAACAAAAAGCGTTTCCAATGGCTTATAATACCCTTTGACAGCATTGAAAAGTTTTTTATCTATCTGTCCAGAATTATGAAGAAAAATCAATCGTTGTCTTTTGTCTTTTACAGGCTGTATCCTTACACCACGCCCTGTCGATTGTAGAACAAATTTTCTAGCATCCGTGCCTGTGCCGATGTTGATAAACAAAATGATATTTGGTCTATTGCTATCCCATCCTTCATAAAAAGAACGCGAACCCATCAAAATATTAATATCCGAATCGTCATCGTTTATATTTTTAAAATAGCTCTCATTGTCGAAACTCTCTATTATGGTATAACCCGAAAGTTTGTTTTTAAGCCATTCTGAAATATCGCCAATCTTTATCAGTGCAAAAGGTTTATCAGACGTCGCAAGTTTAAAAATGAGTTCTTGTTTATTACCGGGGAGTTTCAAAACCTCTACATTCCCATTGGTCGGTGCATTAAATACATATTGCAAAACATCAGATTCGTTTACACTTTTGACAATATCTGCATTGAATTCTATGTCTTCGTCATCGAAAAGCGTTTGGATATTTGATGCGATTTCATTTATTACTTCATTTTTTGCTTGATTAAATAAAACACTATCTGTAGGATTTTTTGCAAAATCGGCAAGCTCTTTAAAAAAGAGTTCGAGATCGGAATCTTCGGTATTAACCGAATTCACTAAGGTAAGTATGAGTGGATTGTGATAAACATCGTATTGCTTTATTTGCTCATGATGCATTTTGATAATCGTGTGCAAAATCAAGATTTTCAATATGATTTTTTGTTTTTGTATTTCGGTAAAATCATCATTTTTTCGAAATGGTGTAATATCCTCACTCGACAGATAAACATGCTTGCCATATCCATTTTTTACATATTCGGCGAGATTGTAGTTATATACGCAAGTTGCAAAATCCCTATCGTCTGTAAAAGTTGCCGAAAAGTTGAACAAAAAACCGTTTCTCGAAAGAATATTGTAAAACATTTGACGTTTGCTTTCCTCTCTATCGCCTTTATGTGCTTCGTCTAAAATAATAAACCAATTCCCATGATTATCATAGGTTCTGAAATCAACCTGTTTTTCTTTTCCCTGATCTGTTATTAAATCCGATCGATAATAAAAAACTGTGATTTCGTTGCGTGCAAACGGTATAGGATTAGCACGTTTAACAGCTTCATATTCTTTTAAATTTTTTAGATTAATCTTAACATCTGAATGATAAGAATTGAATTCATCTACATGTACCTTAAATTGATCCAGTAAATCATCGCGATAGGTTAGGAACAAAATATCTTTTTCAGGTAATAATCCTCGATCAATTAATTCACCCAGCATTTCGATCAGTTTTACGATAACCAACGTTTTGCCACTGCCGGTTGCCATCCAGAAACTCATTCGATTGATAAAATACTCAAAAGATATTTTGCCATTTTTTTCAGGATAATCGTCGCTATATTCTTCGAGGTATTTCAGCGTCTTACTATCTTTTTTTGTGGTATAAGATAAATCTTCTAAGAGTCCATTGTCTTGATAGAGTTCAAACAAAGCCGCTTTGTTTGCTTGTTTTTCTTTATAAAACAAATGAAGAGCCTTTAGAGCATTTCTCAACGCATTTTGTTGAAAATCAAATAATTTTTTGCTCTCGGAAAATGTTACAAAATCAAAATCCTGCCAATTAGCCGGTAGGGAGTCATCAGCGATGCTTTGTACTATATTTTGAAGATACAGATTTGTCATAATTATTACTCCCACCAAATTAAAGGTTTTATTAATTTATAATCCAAATCTTTTGTGTTGATTTTTGTCCCATCTTCAAATCCCACCTCATAATTCCCCTCTTGTAGAGGGGTGTCTGCGTTAGCAGACGGGGTGTTATTTCCCTCTTG